>CAYWFF010000018.1:0-18374 GCA_964458085.1 uncultured Gammaproteobacteria bacterium | reverse complement strand
TTGACAATATGTTCTTCAGGTTCTCCTTTTCTATAAATAATTTTCGGCAGTGTATCTCCTGTCCTTTGCTCATAAAGTTCAGCCCAACCCGTTAACCAGTCCTTAATTCCATTCCATCCTTCTTCAGTCCAAACACCCTTCATACCAGCCGGTCTTCTTTTACCGCCATAAGCAGCAGCTCTTAGTCCTTTTTGGTGTTCTTCTGTTAAATTTGTAAAATTTGCATGGCACCGGGTTTCTAAGAAATCCTTCACTACATTTCTTTCAATAGGTTCAACAATTCCTTCGCTCAGTTTTCTAAACCAAGTTGAAGCTGGATCCAGTTCTACATTCTCATCGGAAACGTATATTTCTGACATATTTAGGTTATTTTTATAAGTTTTTTTTTGGATACATAAATATCGTAAAATCTGCAGGGTGATAGTGGTGGCGAAGGATGACGCGGCGTGTTAAAGATAAGCAGTGATCAAGTATATCCAATGAATCAGCATACCAGACATTACTTTCCTTAGGAGTTTCAGGTTGTGGATGGGCACCTAACATGTTGAATGCAAGGACTTTTTTTGCACTTTTGAACATAATATCAATACTATTTTTGCGCCACTCTAAATTATTCGGTACATTGGAATTTAAAACTCCGCTTGCAACCACCACATCAAATTTCTCATCATGCGACTCAGCGAAAAAATCGCCTGTTATAAACATACCCTTAGGAACTAATTTTCTTGCTTCATCTATAAACTCCGGGACAATATCTACTCCGGTATAGCTTACTTTTTGATATCGTTTTAGAAGAAATTTCCCGAATTCTCCAAAACCGCAACCGATATCTAAAACGGATTTATTTGAAAAATCTATTTCCGCCCAAAACTGGCGAAACCGTTGATGAGCAGCCCCTTTTTGGTGCCATTGAAGTGATCTTGGGTCAACACCGTATTTATCGTATTTTTTCTGATAAGTCTTTTTAATGTTTTCGTTTATGGAATATGTAGTCATAATGTATTCAAATACTTTATTATTTCCTGTTCAATAGGGATATCTAAATCTTTCTTAATAAGTTTCCACGCTGGCGCAGCATTAGCTTCTATCACGAGCTCTCGCCCCGTCTCGTCCTCAACTAAAATATCAACCCCTGCTATGTCTAACTGTGTAGCTTCAGCAGCTTTTATAGCGATCTCAATTGTTTTTTCCGGAATTGGATTTAAAACTCCTTTAAATTCATTTTCAGATTGATTAAACCGTTTTCGCCATTTAGTCGGTCTGAAAATACCTGCGACCGCTCTCCCGCCTATGACCAAAATCCGATATCTAACAGAGGCATTAACAAATTCTTGAGCAAAAAAGCGCATGCCTGCCTTTTCTTTAATTCGCAATTCACTATAAAGATCTGCCAATGCTTCATCGCTTTCCGCAATCCATACTTCACGAGCCCTCCTGCCTGAAGTACTTTTCAATATAAACGGATAGTTCAAATTATCTTTACCCCATTTAATCACGCTCTCCAAGGATCCATAATATGTTTTAGGCATTTCCACACCGGCATTTATAAGTTTCATAGTTTCGTGCGCTTTCGAAATAGTTGAAGGAATTAGTTGCTCAGTATGATAGACACGGTCTACTAATCTTATTTTTTTATCTTTAAGATAATTTATAAGCAGTGTCGTATCTTCCAAGTGCTTGCCGACCATTCTGATATAAACGACCTCAAAGTCTAAAGGGTCAATTCCGGAAATAAGAAGTTTATTAGGAACAAGAGACAAAAAAGTTATATTGTTTAAACTGGCTAAAGTAACAGGAATTCCTACATGGTTTGAAGCTTCCGCAAAATCCGTTAGCTTTTTTACGCTACCGCCCACCACAATAAGTATTTTTGCCATAAGTCATTCTACATCAATAGGATTAATTAAAAACCCCGTTAAGTCATTTCTGCCAATTAAAAGCGGTGTAGTCATGTTTGACCGGTTCGCGACTGATGCTGTAGTTTTAATTTTCCGACCACCCAAACGCATCGTAAGCCCTATAACAGGCCTGGATTGCCTGCCCGCAGCCGACCTATATGCATACCTTTTTTTCCATAATATATTGTCGTCCCTTAAAAGTCCTAATTTTACTGCTAAATCTTTATCTATAGAACTTCTGACAGCACCCGTATCGATTCTTGCTTTAATACTAATTCGTTTTTTTCCGCCCGGATATACTTTTACATCTTCCACGGGATTAAGGGTTCGGACCCCTTCTTCAGCTTTGACACGATCGGCAAACGATGAAGCAAAAAGCGCTTTTGCAATTTTAACACCGTGTTCGGCGTTTTTTACTTCTAACTCAGAAACCCGCTCCAGCCTCCTTCTTAATCCAGCATCATTTGCAAATTGAATTGACAATCCCGGCTGGTAATTCAATTCCAATACCATAGGTCCTTTTTCCGGGTGCATTACAATGTCTGCTCCCAAATATCCTATTCCTGTCGCCTCTTGGCAACGAACCGCAATCTCCATTACTTTTGTCCAAGTGGGTATTTTAATACCGTGAAGTTTTCTTTTAGTGCCGGGTTTATGGTGAATATATTTATTATGCCACCATGCTTTAGTAGTGATACCGGTTGCAATATCAACACCGACCGCAATTGCACCCTGATGCAAATTAGCTCTGCCGCCGCTTTCTTTAGTCGGCAGCCGGAGCATGGCCATAACCGGAACCTTGTTGTAAACTATGACACGCAAATCAGGAGTTCCGCGAAATGCATACTTCTGAAAAGCTTTGTGCCTTCCGATATATTCTTCAATATATGCCATATCAGGAACGTTTCCGATGCTATATGCACCTTCTAATATATCTAAAATATGCAGTTTCAAGTCATCAATACTGACCCTGCGTTTAGAAGTGGTAAGCCATGCATCGTTTGCGTAACCTGTGGGCTTATCCGGATCTTTTGCTCTCTTTTTGACCACCACAATTCCTTCACCTCCGAGTCCTTTATTGGGTTTTAAAGCAAAACTTTCAGGCAGTTTTGTCCAGTCTAGTTTATTTATATCGTGTGGCTCTTTAAATTTTGCATAAATCTCAGGAACGGGAATTTCGGCACGTTTCAATATCCGTTTAGTCGAAAGTTTTGAATTTGCTGTTCCTTTAGCTTTTGCGTCGTTATTGGGATATGAATACAGCTGAGTTCGGGCGTTCAACCCCAGAATGTCTCGTACTTTCATAAGCTTTTATTTACGTAGTAATTTGCGAAACCGCCAATATTCCATGAAGCGCAAGCCCACATATTTACCCATTAAATAATCAAACACTATTATCCCTAAAATAAATATTTCGGGATTCAGGAGAGCGTATTCCTGAACCGGTTTAGTGGTAAGAAAAACAAACGACACCAGGGCAAGTATCAGCGTTTCTGTTGTCAGATTTATTGCAATTTTGGCGCTTTTCCCAAGTTGAACCCGACTAAAGTCTTCGGCTAAAAGTACCAGTATCAACACCGGGAAAATTGAAATATTTCCCAGTGCAAAATATCTTACAACCTGCGGGATAAACAAAACTCCCAAAATGCCCAAAACAACAAATTGCAAAAGCAGTGCCATGCGGGGTAAATACTGTAATTTTATTTTCGTTTTGCGCATTACCATTCTGGTCAAAGTAGACACAAAAACAATTATCATAAAAAGTCCGATTCCCGCTAAAGGTCCGGTTGCAACAAATACCACAGATAAAGCAGCAGGTAAAAATATACCAAACCCCCTTAATCCAACTAAATGTCTCGCGGCAGCGATTAAGGCTGCAACTCCGGGCAGAAGAAGCAATAGGACAATTGTATTTGCCGGAATTCCGGAATCGACCGCGCTTCTGATGGAATACTTCAAAGGATTTTGTGGGAACATATTTCCCAATTCCTGGTCTCTTAATAGCTGTTCTAATGGCCCGAGGGTTTCTTCGGATTGTTTCGTCAAATCTTGTCTTGGTGTTGGAGTGGGTTCGGGAGTTACAGTTAATGTAGCAGACGGAGTTGCCGTCGGAGTTTCAACGGGAGTTAGGGTCGCCCTTTGGGCTGAAACATCTGTTGTCAGTAAAAAAAGTACTGCTACGAGGCTGACAGTAAGCGTAAATAATCTATAAAACATAGCATATTATACTATGCGGGTATGTTTTTAACCATAAACAAGCTTATCTCTTAGTTAGGGAGCAATTTCAGTCCAACCAATGCTTCTGGGTGATAAAAAGTTCGGGAATAGTAAAACCTGATCAGGAGCATATTCGATAAGATCTCCGGGAATGGTTGAATTATCCAAAAGGTCACGTTCAAAAACCACGCCGTTATCATCACCGTTATTTCCATATCCAACTAACATACCCCGAATGTGAAGCTGTTCATCAAGTCCCGCACCGTTAGTACCTGTGTAAATTTGTCCTTCAGCAATATAAATACCTTCCAGATCAGGGATTGCCTGAGGGGTTTCCTGCAAGCCCCCGATTCCCGGATCAATAAGAATATCATCCGTTGTTACCAGTAAAAATAACCCTTCCCCATTGTTTAATTGGATATCCCTTTCAATTCTGACATTTGCATCGGTTACCAAAAGGATTACTTTTCGGGAGCCGATATTAATTATGTCGTCAGGATGCGGTGTAGTTAGGGTTAACTGTGAACCGTAAGCAGCACCGTCGTAAGTAAATATTACATAACCGTTATGTGCAGAACCTACGGTTTCCAGATCATTCCCGGTAAACGATCCTGAAATTGTCGTCGCGGATGCAATTGCAGATTTATCTAATAAATCTCCGACGGCAAAACGATTTTGATTATACGCAGATGTTTGTACGTTCCAGTTGTAACCATTCGAAGAAACACTTCCTCCATAAAGATCCAAAGTTCCACCATGAACTGCTACTGCAGGTGAGTTAGGGAGTTCGTTACGTATTAAGTACGGAAAGCAAATTGGCGACGTTGCACATGCCGCAGGAATCCTGGATTGAATATTCCTGTGTGCTGCAACCACCCCTTCTTTTACCTGCCACCACTTGAAGGCTGGGGATACAGTAATTTCAAAAGGTCTTTGACAACCAATTGATCCGCCATAAATGGCGTATGCAGTCAACGTAGTATTTCCCTGAGTTAGTCCGGTGGCAACTGTATCATAAGGAAATGTTGAATCAGGTGAAACGACAGATGCGATTAAGGGATCACTCATACTAAAACGTATCTCATCAGGATTAATTGCAGTTCCACTAACTGATGCTCTGTAATTTTGTGAAGTTCCTACTTCCATAGACAAAGCACCGGTGAGTGATAAGTCACAACTTGGAGCAGTAACATTAACAGTAAATGTATCTTCACAAGCAACAACACCGCCAATTATTGCATTCGCCCGAAGTGTTGTTGAACCAATTGAAGAACTCGAAAAACTAGTTGAATACGGAGAGAAAGTGTCAGTTAAAGGATTTAGATTCCCCGGACCTGAATCGATTGCAAATCTTACTGACTCAATCGGACTGGTCGCACCGGTTACTGCCGCAGTATAAGTGCCGCTACCTCCTTGTGCTAAAGACGAACTTCCTGACAAAACCAGATTACAGCTATTGCTGCCTACCGGTTCAAAAACTGCACAAACAGGTTTCAGTGACCCTGCAGCATTTACATCATAAAAATGCGCGTGTTTCGCAGTCATCAAAGTTATTGCAGACGGTATGGTGAGTGATGAATTAACTTCCTGTATCAGCCAATCCTGCGTACTCGGTAAGTCACTTATAGTTCCCGTTGTTGCCACAACTCCACCTGAACCGTTCTTGAGTTCGACAAAATACTCTTCATCATTTTGTATGTCTCCTTTTGCTATATGCTCATCATAACTTACCAATGTAACTTTATAGTCCCCCGGGGTTAAATTCGCGGATGTACTTAGTGTCGCATCTTCAATAAACCTATCTCCCCTTATATAATCCCAACTATAATTTACAAATTGCACTACAGTTCTTCCGGGTGCGCTTGATATGGGACAGCTAACAGGTGTTGTGGGTGATACTGTGTGCCTCGTTCTGGCTGATCTACAAATCTCTGTACCGCCGGCAAAAAGTCTCGCGTCAATATAAATAGACCCATATGACAATCCGGTAACTTGCAATGTATAATTTCCGGGGGTCGGGTTAGGAATTGTTTGGATATTGAATGAAGCAACTGAAGAATCGCTGTTCGTAAATTGAAGGCGGTCTATACCTGCCCCGTTAATATTTACCTTGACTTCATACTGACGGGTCATACCGATATCTCCGGCATCATCATATGGAATAATTTGGACCGAACATGTTTGAGCCGAAGAAATATTTGTTGACACAACAAGAAAACAGAGTACAAAAAATGAAGCAGTGATTATTTTGGCAGCATTTGTCATTTTTAAAGTTCCGGTTCGTTAACAGTAATTACACCTGTGCTTGATGAACCTGTACTTCTGTACTCAAAGGTTCCGGGTTGTGTAAAATCTACCCTCCCGCTTTCCCCCGAAGCCAGTTCATCGGTTTTAAAATATCCTTGAGAGAAAATCTGATGGACAACTTCGTCATTATTGGTAAACACCACTCTCGTACCCACAACAACAGACACCTTATCGGGGACAAAAACACCCTTATTAATATCAATTAAATACGGTTCTTCTGTGAGTTCGTTTACAGGATTAAATATAGAAAAAGAATCAGACCGTGGAAGCTCAGGAGTTGCCGAAGATCGAATATAAAGGTTGAATAAAAACCCAACTATTACTAATAGTGTCAAAAATCCTAAAAAAAGATAAATATTTTTCATACGGGCAGTATGTTAATTGGTTTAAGATCAGTTTTTTTAAAACAGATATTTAGAGTTGTTACTACTTTAAATGTAAAATGAAACTTACCTACCGTCAACACCCGAACTTAAATTTTCCAGTAACACTCTATTTTCAAAAATCTATATCTAGTGTTTAGGGGGAAACTTCAGTCCATTCAATGTTCCGGGGAACCATAAAATTCGGGAATAGCAGAATCTGATCCGGTGCATATTCTATTAGTTCACCCGGAGTAACTGAATTATCTGCCAAATCTCTTTCAAACTCCACTTCATTTGCAATAACCATTCCGCGAACATGTAATTGATTATCGAGTCCCGGTCCGTAAGTTTGTGTACTAAACTTTCCTTCCGTAACATAAATGCCTTCTAAATCAGGCAAAGCCGAGGGAGTTTCTTGAGGTCCTCCGACCGAAGGGTCAATCTCAATATTGCCTGTAGAGATTAATACAAAAAGGCCGGTCCCGTTATTCAGTTCAATTTGCCGTTCAATTTTTACAGTTGCATTTTTTACAAACAGAATAACCCGCCTGTCCCCGATTGAAATGTGATCTGAAATATCCGGAGTCGTCAACGTAAACTGAGGACCGTTTAGTGTACCATCATAGGAAAACACAGTATACCCGTTGTATACCGTACCTGAATTCTCAAGACTGTTTCCGTTAAAAGCTCCGCCGATATTATTAATTGGTGCGACAATAGCTTTAGATATAAAATCCTGATATTTAATTAATCTTGTTGTCAAATTGGGGGATCTGACGCTCCAATTGTACGCACTGTCAGACACGCTTGCACCGTTTAAATTTAACGTTCCCCGATAAAGTGCTACAGCAGGCGAATTCGGCAGTTCGTTTCGAATTAGGTACGGACTGCAACTGGCAGAAAATGCACATCCGCTGGGTATTTTTGACACAATGTTTTGCAAAGCTGATACCACCCCTTCTTTTACCTGCCACCATCTTTGAGCCGGTGAAACTACAAAATTAATTGGTCTTGAACAAGCCACCAGTCCGTTATATATTGCGTTAGCTGTAATTGAAGAATTACCCGGGGCAAGCGCGGTCAATACGGTATCATACGGTGAAGTTGTGTCAGGTGTTATAACACTTGCAATTGCAGGATCTCCAACTACAAACCGTACTTCATCCACAGCCAAACCGCCTACAGTAGCTCGGTAATTATGCTGTGTCCCCACTTCCATACTCGCCGCACCAGTGAATACCATTGTACACGTTGGAGGTGTAGGCGTCGGTGTAGCAGGTATAGTCACTGAAGGGGTGGGAGTGGGAGTAGAAGGTGGTGTGGGTGTTAAGGTCAAATTGCCGGAAGGTTGTTTGTAATATAAATTTGGTATGGTTTCCCCCGGTGTCCCGTTATTCATGCAAAAAACACAAGGGCTTGAACTTCCTCCATACTGATCAAAACTGCCGCCCCAGCCTTGTGGTTTGACAACTAAAAACGTAAACGGATCTTGAGAACAGTCGAAATGAGCCCTGTTGCCGGACGGATCAGAGGGAAACCAAATTGAGTCAGCAGTACCGTCTAAATTAGTGTCAATTTGCACGTCAAGCCGGGCAGTTTGCTCTTCGGGAGTCATATCCGGCCATCCTTCGAATCCAAACCAACCATCACTGTTAGTTTTTTCATACCTCCTCAAACCGTCCCCCCGTTGCATCACCACCCACACACCCACTACTGGCGCATTAGTACCTTCTACTAACACATAACCACTGACAGTAGAAATCGCCGCTCCGATATCTTTAGCTGTAAAAGGAAATAAAAATACTACTATAATAAATACGGTAGTTAATTTAATAATAAGTGATTTCATAATTTTCTCGCTTATCAACCAACCATTGATCAAACGGCATACCGCTTGCTTCTTCGTTTCTCTTTTGAACCTGACCGAAAAGATAGTATGCTTCATATGTTTCACCTGTTAGACTATCCTTATTGTCTGCAAGGTAAATATCGGTAGTTCCGCCCTCCGGTAATTTCCATAAAGCATCATCCACTTCGGTACTTAAAGTAATCGGTTTACCTGGATAAGCGGAAAATGAGTAAATTGCGTTTACATCATACGATTCGTCAATTTGTGCTAATTCTCCATTTTGTTGAATCCTTCTTCCCGCTTCTTCTATAGAAATTGCTCCGTTTTTGACTAAGTTATGTAATTCAGTCAGAGTATCATAAGCAAGTTTTTTGCCTTCTTCTAACCCCAATGCTCCTATCCGGTCATTTCTGAACCAAATTGCTACTACTTTGCCTTCCAAACCGTTCGTTTTTGTGCTTACAGAGTCGCGGACCATTTTAACTGAAGCTATTCGTTTGACGTAATCTTTCTTCTTAGAATTAAAAATACTCCTATCAAGCTTAATTAGTCCCTGCGCTTGCCCTGATTGCAGAATTATCGAGTCTGTGATTAGTTTATTTAAAAGCACTCTTTTTATATCGGGATCGTTTTTTTGAGGGTGAAGTGAAAGTTCGTAATCATAGTCTTCCTGATAAAGAGTCTCGCTTCCAACCTTAACCAATTCTTCCAAACTTCCGCCGAAAACTTTTCTAAGCCTCTCTATCTGCACCTGCCCCACAATGAATGAAGTTACAAGTAAAATTATTATACTTGTAATTACACCTATAAATAATGTAAAGCGGCGCATACTTCATCGTAGAACGTCAATAGATTACAGTCAACCGGAAATAAGAAAAAACATACCAGGCTTTTGAGAAGTAAAGGTTTTCAGCCAGAACACCTTCAGTAAGTATTTGTGCAACAACTATTCTTTTTCCTGAATACCGAGAAGCCAAAGTACTGCTTCCTTTTTATAACGCCTGTCTCCCCTAGAATTAATGCGAATGGCGGGAAGTTTACCTCTTTTTCCCCAGCGTTTTATTGTTAATGGTGAAACTCTTAAAAGGTCAGCTACTTCGCTGACGGTCAGAAGATCCGGAAGTTCAGTCAACTTTAGTTTTCTTTTTTTGCTTTTCCCGACATTGTCATCCATGATGTTTTACTAAGGCAAATAATTTCAGAACCTTACTGTTTCAAAGTGTCTCAAACAACAGCAAGTTTTAATTACCCTACTATAACAAATAGTGCTACATCTGACAACATATAATTTAGCTACAAATTTTAATAAGTTTAAAATGTAACTTAAGTTAAAGATATTTTAGCATGACCTAATTCTTCAACAGTCTTAGCACCCACGCCAAACATGGAAACTTTCAATTCATAACTTAACTTTTCAATTAATTTCTCGACTTCCTCCCGGTCTTTCAACGCTGCCTCCGCAAAAGGAGCAGCAATTCCAGCAAGATCAGCACCTAAAGCTAAACATTTTGCTATATCCAATCCTGTCCGGACTCCTCCGCTGCCCAGAACTAGCATTTCCCTATCTTTTGCTTTATTTCTGAATTTTACCGCTTCTCTAATTGAGTCAGTTGTCCGAATTCCCCAACCTGAGAACAATTCCCCCAAATCCTGAAAACCCTCGCGTCGGCGGCCTTCTACAAATGCCCAATTAGTACCGCCCCAGCCCGCAGTATCAAATACCCGAATCCCTATATTGTAAAGTTTTGCGATAACTTCATAAGATAAACCGAATCCAACTTCTTTAACGATCACCGGTACAGATATTTTTTTCACTATTGTGGCAAATTTAGAAAGTAGGCTATTAAAATTAACATCGCCTTCCGGTTGTATAACTTCTTGGATTGGATTAATGTGTACGACCAACGCGTCAGCTCCAACCATTTTTACAGCTTCTTCAAATTCTTTTAGGCCGTATCCGTAATTAAGTTGTACCAATCCTATATTTGCCAATATTAAAGCTGAAGGGGCATGTTTTCGGACATCGTAAAGTTTTCTCAATTCAGTATGCTCAATGGCAGCTCTCTGGCTTCCCACCCCCATCGGGATTTGGTATTTTTCTGCAGCTTTAGCCAAATTAATATTGAGCTTAAGCCCCTCAGCAACACCTCCCGTCATACAGGAAATAAAAAAAGGGCGGGAGATTTTTTTGCCAATAAAGGTAGCAGAAAAATCAATTTCGTCAAAATTAATTTCAGGAAGTGCATTGTGGACAAAACGATAATTACTAAACCCAGCATCACCAACCTGCGCATCTGAAGATAGTGCAATTTTTAAGTGATCCTTTTTTCTTTGAGTTATACTTTTGGTAACAACCATAAATTTTTAAATACCCTCAAAACCTATTTATCCGTACTCAGGAAGTACCTTGATTTAAATACTAGCAGTGGAAATACCACAACTGCAGCAAAAATTCTTTTGTACCGATAAGGCTCCGTAATTAATCTCCACAACCACTCAAAACTCCCTGATAGAAATTTCGGCGGTAATTTGCTTTTGCCAGAAACATAATCAAACGTACCCCCGACAACCATAACAACTTTAACATGTAGCTGATTTTTTAACCTTGCGACCCATTTTTCCTGTTTCGGCGCGCCCAGTGCAACAAAAAGTATATCAGGTTTCAAACGCTTTATTTCCTCAAGCATGTCTTTTTCAATTAGTTTTTCTTTTAAATTGATCGGTACACCTTTAGAACTAACAATTGGTCCGGTTTTATTGTTGAATTTAACATTTATAAATTGTTTTTCGAGTTTTTCCTGAGTCTTTTGAGAAACACCCGTTTCCCCTCCCATTAAATACACACTAAGTCCTTTTGTATCTGCAAGTTTTATTAAGTCCAGAAAAAACTGTCTTCCCTTGATGGCAGTGAATGAAGGCTTTGTTCCTGCTTTAGCCAACATTTCAAACCCAACTAAAGCACCATGCCAAAGTAGAACCCAAAACTTAAAGATACCCTGTGGACGGTTAAACGAGCAAAACTTCTGGGCAGCTACAACTCCTACGGCATCCGGAATTGCAATATCTGAAGAGTTTAATATTTTTTTAAAAGCAGAGTCTCTTTGCGAAATAACAATATGTTCTGCGTTAGGAGTAGTTATTATTAAAGGCTTTTCGGCTCGTCCAGATCGCAGCCTCACTTCTATTTTACTTAGCAACTGATCTGCCGGAGTGCTATCAATATTGATATTAAGTATTGTGACAATATTACGGACGTTTTTTCTTGTTTTTCCCATACTTTTTTGTTACTAAAACCTTACAAAGTTTACTCTAAGACTGCAATAAACCACACTAAGTCTAATTGTACTTTGTTTTAAATATAAAAACCACTTAATTTTTACAACTTTATATAAACTTATAGTATGGCAGATACAAATCGCTAACCTGCTTTTACAACTAACGATACATTTTCAACAACCGCATTAATTATAAGTTTTAATAAATATTGTATAATATTTCCGTTATTAACACTTTGTACACATATACTGTACAATTTATGAAGCCACTTAAATGATAGTTATCCTCAAATATAGTTTAACAAACGTATAACCACTTACCTAATATTATAAGACCTATTAGTTAAAAATATGTTAACAAGCATAGAAACATACTAACTCTGTTATTGCGGTTATAATGAGGGACATATACAGGTTGAGGTATACCTATAATTTACCTTTTTGTAGTTACGCTCCTTTTCCAAAGTTCTATATTTTCCATCACAACACCAGTTCCTCTTACAACGCATAAAAGTGCGTCTTCAGCAACGTGTGCTGGCACACCGGTTTCCGATGTCAGAAGCTTATCTAAATTTCGCAGCAGACTCGTTCCCCCGCTCATAACTATTCCTTTATCAATTATATCTGAAGCCAGTTCAGGCGGCGTATCTTCCAAAACACCTTTTACTGCACCTACAATTTGCATGAGCGGGCCTCGAAGTGCTTCAGCTATATCGTCAGTAGTCAATTCAACACTGCGAGGCAGTCCAAAAATAAGATCGCGGCCTGAAATTTCCATTTTTTCCTGTTTTTCCAGGTTTGTTGCAGTACCGATTTTAATTTTAATTTCTTCTGCTGTCTGATCTCCGATTATCAGATTGTGCTTTTTTTTAATATAGTCCTGAATAGCCTCATCGAGCTTATTTCCTGCTACACGTACACTTTTATGAACAACAACTCCGCCCAGTGAAATTACGGCGGCCTCAGCAGCGCCCCCACCAACATCCAAAATCATGTGACCTGAAGGAGCCGAGACGGGTATCCCTGCTCCTATAGCCGCAGCAAGCGGCTCATCTATTAAATAAGCATGTGCAGCACCGGCAGACAATGTGGCGTCCAGCGCAGCCCGTCTCTCTACCTGAGTACAGCCGGCAGGCACGCAAATCATAACATCAGGCTTAATAAATTGAAATCTGCCGGATACTTTGCCGATAAAATATCTAAGCATTGCTTCAGTTACTTGATAATCAGCAATGACCCCCTCTCTCATCGGACGGGAGGCTATCAAAGTCTCCGGAGTTCTTCCAAGCATCTGCTTTGCATCTTTCCCGACCGCAACTACTCTATTGTCCTCCGCAGCTATAGCTACTACTGTTGGTTCGTTAGTAATTAAACCCTCACCGGCTACCCACACTAAAGTATTAGCTGTTCCCAAATCAATAGCAATTCTTTTCCTCATTTGATGTTCTATTTATATATACTAATAAGATAATATGATACAGTAACACTACAGAATTAGCGTCTCCGTTAGTGCATTATATGAAGCAAACTCTTTTGCCTCAAGTGGGAAACCCGGAAGCTCAATCTGGTCGACCTCGGATAAGTAGCGTATAATAGTAGAAATCTATGGCAAGAGTCCGTTTACTTATCCTCATAACAACTATCATTGTAGTAAGCGTTGTAGGGGTTATTGTTTCATACTACGCTCGAGGCTACCGTCTGGATCCGGATACGCTTGAATTTTCTCCGAATGGATTGCTGGTAATAAAATCAGTTCCCGACGGAGCTCAAATACTTGTTGATGGTGAACTAAAAACAGCAACTAACGCTAACATCCCTCTCCCTCCCGGAGTTTATGATATAACCATCAGAAAAGAAGGTTTTAAAGACTGGACTAAAACGCTTGTTATAGAAAAGGAAATCGTAACAGAAGCAACCGCCAATCTCTTCCGCTCTGCTCCATCACTTACTGCTCTCAATTTCTCACCGACGTACAACACAACACCTTCCCGTGACTTTACTAAACTTGCATATATTGTACCGCCGAATACAGAAACGGCACTAGCCGCCGACGATAAAGGCGGTCTTTGGTTAATGGAAATGTTAAACCTTCCTCTTGGATTCTCCCGTGAACCTAAAAGGGTAACTGATGGCGATGTAACGGATGCAGAAATAATATGGTCTCCGGACGGTAGGGAAATACTTTTAACAACTGAACTAGGCAGTTTTCTCCTCAACGCTTCCGCGTTCACTACCGAAGCTAACCGGGTAAATGTAACCACTACCCTTGATACCATATTGGCAAACTGGGAAATTGAAAACGAAACCCGTCTTAAGGCTCAAGTCAGGAAACTTCCGGAAGAGCTTGAATCGATCCTTACTCAGAAGGTTGAAAGTGTAATATTATCCCCCGATGAAGACATGGTCTTATACACCGCTTCATCATCAGCATCAATTCCGGATGAACTTATACCGCAACTCCCGGGCGCGTCCACCCAAAAACAAGAGCGCGTAATCGTGCCTGGTAGTACCTACGTTTATGACATTAAAGAAGATCGTAATTTCCTAATAGATGATGGTGAAGGATTAATGATTGAGGGAGGCTTAAGTACCGTTAAAGCTAGACGAATTAGTTGGTTTCCTACTTCCAGGCATCTTGTGTTGGCAGAACCTAATAAAATTACAATTATGGACTATGACGGTACAAACAGACAGGAAGTCTATTCAGGGAATTACGTTGCAGCTCATGCTTATCCGACACTAACATTTGAAAGATTAATTATTTTAACGAATCTAGGAGCCAACTCAAATCCGCCCAACCTTTACTCATTGGGAATTAAATAGAATACTATTTAGCTATCAGTTGTCGTTTTTATCTTCCGGACAAGGTAAGTATTTCTAATTTCTAATTGTTACTTGTCAATTTCCAATACTCGTTTTTAGCTCTTTGCTAGGAGAAAATAATGTAATATCGTTTTAACATAAATTTGAGCTGTCATGGGCAGTGAATCAATTTCGATATATTCATCATATGAATGCATATTTTCCCCCTTGGGTCCCCATACAGCCACAGGAATATCATACTCGGCAAGTAAGTTTCCGATATGTGCCGATCCACTGGCAGTCGCTTCCGGCTGTGTTCCGTAAATTTCATTAATGCCTATTTGCAGTGCCTGAAAAAGCGGAGTTTTGGCCGAAGCAGTATAAGCTTCATGTCCTGCAATATAAGTCATTTCAAAGTTAAAACCGGGGTCAATCTCCCGTATTTTTTTTGCCATATTTTTTATCAAAGTTTCAATATCGGATTTACTCAGTTCCGGAGTTGTCCATACATCCAATTTAGCGGTACAGCTATCGGGCACGGTATTCATAGCGTTTCCGCCTGATACTTGAGTGAAAGTAAGCTGTGAACCTGAGGAAAAAAATGGATCTTTTGAAACGGGAAGTTTTTCTTTTGACAGCTCAGAAATAAGATGTACCATTGAGTTTATCGCGTTCACTCCGTTTTTAAACCTGCTACCTGTATGGACCGCATAACCTAGTGTAACTATTTCAAACCCATGGTATCCTCTTGCCCCGGTATGTATGTTTTCCAAATCTCCCGCATAACCCACAATTCCGGCATTGACCATCAGTCCTTTAGCTAAAACCTGTTTCATTCCGAGAAAAGTACCGTCTTGTTTTCCTCCGTCAAAAACCACTTCCACTTTGACATCTTCTTCATTCACATTTTTTTTAAGAAAAAGGAGGGTAAAGAGCATAGCAACGATCCCGCCTTTACAGTCAGCGGTACCCCGGCCGTACATTTTGCCTTTTTCAATAACACCTTCGAATGGCGGATGTGACCACTGTGAAAGATCCCCTGGCGGTACTATATCAAGCGGACAATTAAGTAAGATCCCGGTATCTTTATATCCAAAAGTTGCTTTCACTGCGACTCCGTCCCCCTCCTGATACAGGACGTTTCTGATACCCCAGTCATCTAAAATTTTAACTATGTGCTCTGCCAGAGTTGTATCAAAATGTTCAATGGACGTGCTGGACATAACAACCATTCTTTGCAATATGCTTACCATTTCACTTTTATGTTCTATAAAAAACGATTGGAGTGAGTCATCAAACTGATAACTTTCATCTTGTTTCAGATACCGTTCAAGCTCTTTTTCTGATATTAAGTGTTTCCTTCCTGCCCTAAGAGTTTGAATTTTACCCCGTTTAATTTCCCTTAAGACTGTTCTTTTGCTGATGTGGAGTTTTTCCGCAATATTTTCAATTGAGTAAGTATTATCCATATTGTCACTCAGTGTACATCAGTGTCACTATGAGAGTCAATTGTTTGTTAAAATTTGCATTAATTGTGGATAACTTGTTATAAAGTCGAATTATTCCCTAAAATAAGCCCAATAGTAGTTTGGGTATTAAAAGTATACATATTGTACCTATAGGATTTTACGAAGCTAATTTTTAAGAAATACAGTCGGTCCGAATATAAATGAATTTAATTAAAATAAATAGATAAAAGAACTCTTTTTCCCGCAAATAGTGTGGGTATAGTATAATAGAGGTTAGATGTTGGCTGCCTCCATAGCTCAATGGATAGAGCAAACCCGTCCTAAGGGTGAGATGAGGGTTCGACTCCCCCTGGAGGCACATTGGGTAACTTTATAAATCAACGACTACCACCAATTCTCCGCGTACTTTTCCTTCAAGCAAATTCTTTTTGACCGTAGCCACACTTCCCCGATACAGGGTTTCATACATTTTCGTCAGTTCCCGAGCAACAAACACTTCAGTTTCTGGTCCAAACGTTATCTCGACAAGCTCAAGCGACTTTACGATACGGTGCGGAGACTCATAGAAAGCAAAGGGAATCTCTCCTTCTTTTATCCACGAAAATAGTTTTTTGCGTTTTTTCTTGGGTAAAAAGCCTATGAACAAAAATTTAGATACGTTTAAACCCGAAGCAGACAGTGCCGTAGTCAAAGCACTGGCACCGGGGATCGGTACAATGGGGATTTGCGGCTCACGTTCAAGTAAAAACGCAATTAATTCATTCCCCGGGTCGCTAATTCCCGGAGTTCCCGCATCAGTAACTAATGCTAAATTCTTGTCATCCATTAATTTAAGAAAAATTTCATTTTTCCGGCTGTCGCTACTGTGTTGATGATATGTCAAAATATTGCTTTGTATATCATAATGCTTCAATAAAATGCCTGTAACTCTTGAGTCCTCCGTCACTATAAAATCTACTTCTTTTAAAATTCTAAGGGCACGAAGGGTGATATCTTCCAAATTTCCGATGGGGGTTGCGGCAATATATAGTGTGCCTGACATATGGTACAATTATACTCGACTTTAAAGCTCACCGCAGTGAGTATTTTAATTTCGGGGTGTAGGTCATCGGTAGACCGCTCCGTTCGGGACGGAGAGGCAGGCAGTTCAATTCTGCCCACCCCGACTAGAGGCGAAATAGCCTTTATCAATGAAGTCCTTGAAAGGCTGATTTAGCCCATATAACGCCACTTTTTTATCCTTGAGAACAAAGTTCGAGAAGATTTTTCGGATGATCTGATCCTTGCCCTCCATAGACTTGGTTTTTCTCAATATATCGGGCAGATTGTTAAAAAGTTCGACAAACTCCTGATAAGTCAGTACAACCTTACTTCCCTTGACTTTAGCTTCCTTGATCTTGACTAATTCATCATTGGCTTGCTTGAGTTGGGCTTTTTTGGCTTTCAAGTCAACCTTGTACTCATCCTTAATCTCACTATCATTTTCGTGATACAACGACTCTTTAATGAGGTTTATACGCTCCTCAAGCTCTTTAACTGCTATCTGGATTGATTTTCTCCTTGCTTCAAGTTCTTTGCGTTTATTCTCCTGAACATGTTTCATTTCCTGTAAGTAATGGTTGTAGGCTCTTTTGTCGGTAAACTTGTTTTCCTCTAGGAATTGGTACACAAAATCTAGGACAACCTTGCCTCGGACGTTCTGATTGACTTTCCTGCCACTTGGGAGAGTAATCTTACATCCGACTGTATCACACCTGAAGTTGAAATAATTGGTTTTATCAGTCTTGGAGTATTTGACAGTAATGCCCGTACTCATCTGTTCGTTACAATGGCCACAATAGACGATCCTACGCAAGAAGTCCGCTTTAATATCGGTTTTAAGCCCTCTACGCTTGTTTTCAAAGGCTTTTCTAATATCACTGAAGCGGTTAATCCTTAAAAACTCATCAACTGTAACCATAGGGACAAAATCGTAAACCTCGGTTAAGTCTACTAAACCACTGGTGCCGTAATCTAACACACCAGTATAGAACGTATCCTGGAAAATCTCAGACAAAACTTTGTCCGTCATCTTCAACGTCTTGTGGGTAATATCGCCAACTCCCTCACTTCGCTTGTAATTCTTATCAGTCAGATACTTGGCAATATCCTTTTGAGTTTTGCCTTGTAGCCTTAATTGCCAGGCTTCTTTG
>CAYWFF010000017.1:0-19891 GCA_964458085.1 uncultured Gammaproteobacteria bacterium | reverse complement strand
GAAAAACACAAAAGACTTCGAGCAGCTTCTTTCCGAAACCTCATTTGATGGGGGACTGGGTCGCCTGACCTAAACGCCCAACAACTTTCACGGAGGCAAAGTTTGAAGCTTCTTAAATTAACTTTCTTGATCAATATCGATTGCAATTTGAAATTTGTAATTCCTACAATTCAATTGTAGGTAAAACCGTAGTCGGTGTAGGGGTTGGGGTTGGGCTTGGCGTCGGAGTTGCCTGATTTGCATCCCACGAAGTGTTGACTCCTATCGTAATTTTCCGATCAGATTCATGTCCATCTGCGTCTTTTCCGACTACCCGAAGCTCATGAACGCCGTTTGACAGCTCTATTTCATGTTTGTAAGGCTGCGAAGAAAACGTACGCACTTTTTGGCCGTCGGCTTCAAGCCTCATTTCTTTGATATCAGAAGTTGAACTACCTCTAAATTCCACCATAAATTTATTGGGTAAATTAGAATCCCTGTCGTGCGGTGTGACAAAATCAATATTAAGGGGATTTGAAGTTCCGCAATATTCAGTAGGGGAAATATATAAAGGATTGTTTTGTGCAGCCACCCAGGCATTTATTGCTTCCTGCCATTTGTTCGGACCTCCGGCTGCTGCTGTAGGGTCTTCTTCTTTAAAAATGACGAACTCCTTTTCGTCAAAATTACCTCCTGCAATATCTGAAGGAGTTGCCAGCTTGCCGTCATTTTTACAAATCTTTAATTTTTTATGAACCGGATCATCTCCCGGAACTGTACCTGAAACAAACTTCTCAATTCTTGACGGGAACCCATCGTGTGCTGCATACCCTGAAATAGTGTCAACGGCTGAAGTTACAATTCCGCCGGGCGTTTCAAACGAAACATTAGGTTTACCGTCCAAAGCAGCCATTATAACCCGCCGCCAGATAGGAGAGGCGCCGGTCACACCTGAGGCAACCTGAGTCATGGAAGTGTTGTCATTATTACCCACCCAGACTCCCACTGTCACCTGAGGATTTCCTCCGATTGTCCAGTTATCCTTTCTCTCATTTGTAGTTCCTGTTTTAACAGCAACCTGCCTTCCGGGGATAACCAGTTGGGAATTTAGACCAAACGTATCTTTCCGTGCTTCATTGTCAGACAAAATATCGGCAACTAAAAATGCATGCTCAGGAGACAATACCCGTCTGCCTTGTTTTGGCTTAAACTCTTCCAGCAATTTACCGTTAGAATCTTCAATTTTTAATATTGCAACAGGTTCTACATTAAATCCTCCATTCATGAATGAAGCATACGCATCAGTCAGTTCGACTAATTTAACCTCACCGCCTCCGAGTGTAACCGCCAGACCAAACCTTGCCAAATTTTCTTTTGTGGGTTCTAAAGTATTTATACCCAGATCGTATGCGGTTTCAAGCATGTCTTTCACCCCAACCATCGCAAGCATTTTTACCGCCGGGACATTTAGAGAATTACCTAAAGCATAACGCACCTGCACGGGTCCTCTATAAGTTCCGTCATAATTTACCGGTTTATAGGGAGGCTGTCCGGCACCGCCGGGAAATTCTGTAGCAACATCCATAAGTAAAGTTGACGGGGTGTAACCTTTTTTAAAAGCTGCTGCATAGGTAATCGGTTTTATTGATGATCCCGGCTGCCTTATGCCATCGGCAGCAACATTAAATTGGCCGTCATAATCAGGATCATTAAAATTTTTCGATCCTATCATAGCCAGAATTTCACCCGTTTTCGAATCCAGAATTACAGCAGCGCCGTTTGAAATTTTAAAGCGCTCCACCTTTTCAATCTCTTCGGCAACTATTGTCTGTGCTGTTTCCTGAAGTTCACTATCAAGTGTGGTTGTAATTTTCAACCCTCCCTGCTCGATAACCCGTTCTCCATAACGGTCTTCCAAACGCTTTTGGACGTATTGGACAAAATGAGGTGCTTTGAAAGTAGCACTTTGATCCTGAAATTCTACATTTTCTAATTTTTCAACCGCTTCTTTTTCCTCATCTTCCGAAATATGTCCGTCTTCCCTCATCCTACGCAGAACCTGTTTTGTTCTATCTATATAGGCATCAGGGGTAGACGAATAAGGCGAATAAACCGAAGGCCTTTGGGGAAGGCCTGCCAAAATTGCAGATTCCAAAAGAGTGAGTTCACGAACCGATTTGCCGAAGTAAGTTTCGGCCGCGGATCCCACTCCCCATAGAGTTCCACCGTACGGAGCTTCGTTTAAGTACATTTGCAGAATTTCGTCTTTGGAGTATTTCCTCTCAATTTGGACCGCCAATACAAATTCTTTTATTTTCCGGACAACTGAGCGCTCTGAAGAAAGCAATACGTTTTTAACCAATTGCTGAGTTAAGGTAGAACCGCCCTGCGCTCTTCCTCGGGTAAAATATCTGGAAAGTCCTCTAACAAGACCCAAGGGATCAAATCCCTGGTGGGAATAGAAGTTTTTATCTTCAATTGCAATTACTGCATCTTTCAGATCCTGAGGAATATCTTCTTGTGAAATCGGATTTCTCCGCTCATCGTTATAAATGTCATATAATGCAACACCGTTACGATCATAAATTTTGGAAGCAAACCCTTCCCTACGAACCACTTTATCCGGTGACGGCAAATTTACCGCTAAAATAGGAATTGCAATAAAAAAACCGATGAAAAGTACCAATACACCTATAAACCCATATTTTGCCAAAGCAAACATAACCCTGCTCCTTTTGACACTGTCAGGAATTCTTGAAGAGAAACTAATTCTTCTTTTTCTTAAACGGCGGTTTTTCCACTGAGGCATAGGCAGATTATATTGTATCAAATTTTACCAAAGTTCCCATGTGTGAAAAACAACATATATTGACATAGTCATACAGTTATTTATATAATTGCTTGTTTTAACATAAATAAAGGCTGTGAAGCAGCAATAGTAGTAACCTTCGGGTGACAACAGAGAGCAGGCGGTTGGTGCAAGACCTGTCGGACAGAAGGAAACGAATTACACTGTGGAGCTTTTCCGAAAAAATCGGGAACGGGAGCGCCCGTAACAGCGCTAGAGTATCACTGCATTTTCGTCAAGTACTCGAACTAATAAGACAAATAGTTTGACGACACCGTGAGAAAGGTGTATTTTTTTGGCAGAAAACTATTTGTGAAGCAAGGTGGTATCGCCTTAGAGTAAGCTAAGCGCTTTCATAATGGCCCTTGCAAGTTCCTTTTTTCGAAAGGGATTTGCAAGGGCTTTTTGTTGTAGTTAGAAAAGTTGAGGTGGCAGAGAGGTTAAATGCACCTGACTGTAAATCAGGCGACTTGTAAAGTCTACGGAAGTTCAAATCCTTCCTTCAACACAAAAGATTGTCAGGATTTTTAAACATAAAAATTATGAGAATAGACAGCATACCAAATAATGAAGTTTTTGAGAAAACCCGTTCTGAGCTTGAAAACGAATTAAAGCGAAGAACAAAGGTCTCTCCTTTGGTGGAAAAAGTTATTTTTGTCGGTTTGACCAACAGAACAAATACAGGTGCTCTGGCAACAACACTCGGCAGATCCCCGATTGAAAGAGGCATCACACGACATATTCAACCTTTCAAAGCTATCGCAAGGAACATTATGACATCACAAGGAGTAGATACAGTAACACCTCTCAAATTTTTTAAAGACGAAATTGAATTGGATGCTGGTGTTCATCTCATAAAAGAAACTATTGGTCCAGATAGAAACAATCCTGCAGAGTGGATTGACGCCCTTAAAATACTGGAAAACTCCGGTTTGTCGTTGTCAATGCTATCGTTTATACCTACTTTTAGAGATCCTTTGGATACGATTGCTTCCTGGAGAAGAATGTGGAAATGGAGTATTGAAGATTTTCCATTTGATGTTTTTAACAAAAGTCTTCGATTCGTTTCCGATAAAATTGCAATTTTACGAAGCATGGGTGTCCCTGTTGTTCCATATGTTCATGAATTTGTTCGCGATTTTGGTGCTGAAGTTGTGGTTAAACGTATATGCTCCAAACTTGATATACCTTTTTCTCAACACATGATTGAATGGGATAATGGTGTGGACCCTTATTTTTCAGGAAATTTAATAAAATACGATCAACCACCGGACCAGTGGATCCAAGGTGCACTAAGCAGAGATAAAGGGGGCAGAGGCGGACTAGTTTGGAAACCTGTTTCGGATGAATGGCAATTAACAAAACGAGAAAAGACTTTTATCTCTGCTCAAATAGGACCTGCACTGGAAATACATCAGGAGCAGGTTGAAAATGCTCTAAGAATACTCAAGTTAAAATAAACCATGAAAGACTTTAATAATTCTGTCAACAATACTATTGCAAAGGTTTTTCTGTCTATCAATAATGCGACAGCCGGAGCTAGCATAAATTGTAGCCTAAAAATTACTTTAGGGACGTTCGGACTCCAAAAAGGAGGAAGTATAAAAGTATTATTTCGGGCAATATCCGATATGGGAACACCACAATTTTCAGATCCAAAAGCAGATAACTATGTCAAAATTACTGCAGCTGACTCAAAAGCGGTTCTCATTCCGGAAAATTCAACCACAGGAATCCACCATAAACTTCACGAGAGACCTTGGTGGAAAGGAATGATCCTTACTTTATTAAATAAGAGTCTTGATCCGGAAACCCAAATAATACTTAAATTCAAGAATTGGCGTGTGCAAACCTTCGTAGAGGACAAATGGGAACTTAAAATATTTATCGACCCATGGGGAATAGGCAGATTCTCTGAAATTCACAATTCACCTCTAATATCTATAAAGGCAGGTAAGCCTAGAAAACTTACAGTTATCACCAGTACTTTAGCAGAGACGAACAAATCCGTACCGGTATTTGTAAGAGTTGATGATACTTGGGGTAATCCTTGTATTAAACAAGACGGAAATTGTCAGATCATCTGGCAGACAAAGGATGGAACAAAAATAAAGACAGCCAATGTTCGGAAAGGTAGATCAATTACCCACATAAAAGGAGACAAGAAAACAAAATTTGTAAAAGCAGTTTTCAAAAAGATATCTGCTACATCAAACCCTTTAGTTTTTAAAAAGAAATGTGAAAGAAACCTATTTTGGGCAGATCTGCATGGGCAATCTGAAGAAACAGTTGGGGTAAAAAGTAATACTAATGAAGATTTTTTTAGGGCTGCGCGAGACTATGGTCGCTTGGATGTTGCTTCTCATCAAGGGAACGATTTTCAGTTAAGTAACGCTTTTGTGAAAATAATTAATAAATTAAGCCGTAAATTCAATAAAAATGGAAATTTTGTGGTGATACCTGGTTATGAGTGGTCGGGAAATGTGTCTCTTGGGGGAGATAGAAATGTATTTTTTGAAAACGAGCAGGAGGAAATATTTCGTTCTTCAAATGCATTAATCAAAGATGGAAAAACTAAAAACATTGCAGCAACGGTAACAGATTTGTATGCCAAGTTAGAAGGAAAAGCTATAGTTGCAGCACACAGTGGAGGAAGAAAGGCTAACTTAAATTTTCATAACAAAAAACTCGAGAAACTGGTAGAAGTATATTCAGCATGGGGAAATTCCGAAGAACTATTTTTTGAGGCTTTGGAAAAAAATTACAAGGTCGGTATTATGGCAAATAGCGATGGACACACGGGCAGACCCGGTTTTGAAATGCCAACTCGGGATTTGTTTCCTCAAAAAGGTGGATTAACATGTATTTTGGCTAATAATTTAACCAGAAATGAAATATTTAATAGCTTAAAAAATAGACACTGCTATGCAACTTCCGGCCATCGTCCTTTTATTGATTTTTGCATTAAAGACCAGAAAGGTAAGAAGTGGATAATGGGGGATGAGCTAAATCTGAAAAAGAAGAACACATTAAAGTTTTTTATCAAAATTGTAGGAACAGATGGTTTAAAGTCAGTTGAACTATTTGATAGATCAACAATAAAGAAGAAATGGAGATCAAATAAATTAAATAAAAACGAATTTGCATTATCTGGCAATCTAAGTTTTGAAAATAGCGAGCATGCATTATTTTTAAGAGTGATCCAAAAAGACAAGGAGATCGGATGGACAAGTCCGATTTTTATCTCTATAACAAAAAGCTCAAAGATAGTAAAATAACCTTATGAAATTTTCTGATGAAATATTAACACGAAGAGTTGCTAAAGTGCTTCCTGAAAAGGAAGGACTTGAAAAACTAATGACAAAACAAAAAATAAGACTGTATCAGGGGTTTGACCCTACCGGAGGCAGACTCCACTTGGGCCACAGTGTGGGTATTCGGAAATTAATGGATTTTGCAGACGCCGGACACGAAGTAATTTTCCTTTTTGGAACAGGTACAGTCCTAGCTGGAGATCCGTCAGGCAGAGATACTGGAAGGAAATTAATAACGCAGGAAGAAATTGATGAAAACATCAAAACCTGGAAAGATCAGGTATCAAAACTTGTTGATTGGGACAAAGTAACAATTAAACAAAATGGAGATTGGCTAACTGAACTGAAATTGAAAGAAATTATTAAAATAGCGTCCAATATTTCTGCTGTCCAACTGTTTAAGCGTGAGATGTTCCAAAGAAGAATTGCTGCTGGGGATACCGTCTGGTATCACGAAACTATGTATCCTCTTTTACAAGGATTTGATTCTGTTGTTATGGATGTTGATTTGGAAATAGGCGGAACTGACCAGGAATTTAACATGCTTATCGGCCGCGAACTCCAAAGAAAAATGAATGACCGTGAAAAGTACGTCCTGACTACACCGATGATCGTTGGAACCGATGGCAAACAAATGAGTAAAAGTTCAGGTAATTGTGTTTGGCTAACAGACACACCAAACGATATGTATGGCAAGCTTTTAGGTCTAAATGATGAACACATAGTCACCTATATGGAATTAGTTACCAACACACCGCTTGAACGAGTTTACGAAGTGGAACAAGGTCTAAAAACAGGCTCTCTTAATCCTTTAGAAGCCAAAAAAGAACTCGCATTTGAAGTTGTCAAAGAACTTCACAGTGAAGAAGATGCCGTAGATGCTCAAAAGTTTTTTGAAAACACCTTTCAGAAAGGAAATTTTGCAGAAAATGCCCAAGTTGTTAATATTGGAGAGCCATCAGCTATAGTTGATTTAATAACTGAAGCAGTAGGCAGCAAATCCGAAGCAAAACGTCTTTTAGAACAAAACGCAGTCGAAGTCGACGGAGTAAAAACAAAGGATGGCGCATTTAAACTTTTCGGTGGGGAAAAAATCAAAATAGGGAAAAAAACTTTCATAGAAATCAAGAAAAAATAGCTATTATATATACGAATTATGTCCGGCTTTACACGCCAGATACAAGGAAAAAAATAAAAATATGAAATTTAAAGGTAAAAAACGTGCATTAGTCACAGCTATATTAATAATTGCTACGATAGGCTTACTCTTATCTACTTTTCTGCCGTTTCTGCTTTATATCTAAATATGTCTCTCATGCTATTATTAGCTCATGAAACTAATATCATCTGTTGGCTCCCTTCCCTTTGTAGGTCCGCAGTATAAACACAAACTTGAAAAACTGGCTATTTTCTCAATTCAGGATCTTCTTTTCCACATCCCCAGTAAATACTTTGATTTTCGGCTGACAACCGAAATTGCCAAAGTCCAACCCGGAGTAACCCTGACAATTAAAGGCTATATTAGTGATGTTAAAAATGTATACACTAAAAGAGGTAAAAACTTTCAGACTCTTAAAGTGACTGATGCTACAGGCTCTATCACAGTAGTATTTTTCAACCAACCGTTCATTGTAAAAACCCTCATCGAAGGCGAAGAGTATTCCTTTTCCGGAAAGGCAGACTTTTTTAGCCGTAAAATCGCTTTGATTTCCCCCCAATTCGAACGCTCGGGCCTGGTGACACTACATACGGGACGTCTTGTCCCCCAATATCCGGAAACTGCAGGTATCACTTCAAAGTGGTTAAGAGCGAGAATTAAAGACGCCTTAGCACGACTTGACCCAGATGAATACGAAGAATATTTACCAGGAAGTATAGTTGAAAAACACAAGCTAATGTCCTTCATGAAAGCAATAGAGCGGATACATTTCCCACGGGACGAAAAAGAAGCACAGGTCGCAAAAGACAGACTGGCGTTTGAAGAATTATTACTATTGCACCTACGCAGTTTCCAAAGAAAAAAAGAATGGCTCAATTTAACACCTGCGAGTATTTTAAAACCAAAAAAGGAAGAGTTAGCAAACTTTATCGTGAAACTTCCGTTTGAACTAACTCCTTCGCAAAAAAAGGTAATTTCCGAGATAACCCAGGATCTCGCCAAAGACAAACCGATGAACAGGCTCCTCGAAGGAGATGTAGGCTCGGGAAAAACAGTAGTTGCGGCAGTTGGCGCTTACGCTGCTTTTCTTTCAGAAAAACAAACTGTAGTTATGGCGCCAACTCAGATTTTAGCTCAGCAACATTTCAAAACACTTTCAGAACTTCTGGAACCTTTTAAGATCCGTTTATCGGTTGTTACTGCCCAAGGGGAAGTGAAAGATCCGGGAAGAACTGATATTTTCATAGGCACCCATGCACTTTTACACAAAAAAGTACCTTTTGATAATGTGGCTTTTGTAGTAATAGATGAACAGCATCGTTTTGGGGTTGAACAGCGAACACATTTGATTGAAAAAACTACTCAGGCTGCTGTCGCACCGCATGTTTTGACTATGACAGCAACACCTATTCCTCGGACGATTGCTCTCACACTCTACGGTGACTTAGACCTCTCGGTTCTGACTGATATGCCAAAAGGCAGAAAGCCAATTACGACTTGGTTAGTACCTAAATATAAAAGGCTAAACGGATTTCGCTGGATTGACTCCCAAATTGAAAAAGAAAACGTGCAGGTATTTATAATTTATCCCTTGATTGATGAGTCCGAATACGAATCCATGAAAGAAGTAAAAGCTGCAACTGTTGAGTTTGAAAAATTAGTCAAACTTTTTCCCAAACGGAAAGTGGGGCTTTTACACGGCAGGCAAAAAGCAAAGGAAAAAGATCAGATTCTTTCTGATTTTAAGGAAAAAAAGTTCGATATCTTAGTTTCTACACCTGTTGTTGAAGTGGGCATAGATATCCCCAATGCAACCATTATGGTAATTGAGGCAGCAGAGCGATTCGGACTTGCGCAACTTCACCAACTCCGCGGACGCGTAGGCAGAAGTGAAAAAAAGTCATACTGTTTACTTTTAACAGAAAGCGAGACCATGACCACCCAGACGCGATTAAGCGCAATGCAAACAATACACTCAGGGTTTGAATTAGCGGAACTCGATCTAAAACTCAGGGGACCCGGTGAAGTGTACGGCCTAAGACAGCACGGCTTTTCAGAATTAAAAATAGCAAGCTGGCAGGATTCAAAACTTATAATGACCACCCGAAAAATTGCTGAAGAAATATATAAAAACCCCACTCCATATCAAAAAGTAATCAATAAGGCTTTCCCGAAAGATCAAGCTTTAAACTAAAACAACAACCAGTTGCAAACTCGAGGCTATGTCTGTACAATTAGCAGGTTATGACACCATTACCGAAAAAGAAACATACGCACGGCAGAACCAATAGGCGTAAAAACGCTGCAACAAATCGGCTGAAACTTGCCAATTTGACACTGTGCGAAAACTGTAAAAAGCTGAAAGAGCCTCACAAAGCATGCCCTTATTGCGGTCACTATAAGTGAGGAGTAAGTTTAAAATATGCGTACTGCTCAGGACCCCAGACACCAACAACGCCGTGAAGCCGTAAAGATCCTCTTTGCTGAAAGTTTCACACACCAACCTAAATCAAATGAACTGGTTAAGGCGGTATTGATTGAAAAAGCTTTATTTGACGAAAAAATTGCAAAAGCGGCTCCGACTTGGCCTGTTGATAAGCTAAATAAAATCGATCTTGCCATATTAAGATTGGCAGTTTATGAATTGGAGGAAGCAGTTACACCTCCTAAGGTTGTAATCGATGAGGCGGTCGAACTGGCAAAAGAATTTGGCGGAGACAATTCTCCGTCGTTTGTTAACGGGGTTTTGGGTACCATATACAAAGACTTCGGAGAGGCAGTATAAATACTTCGATAAACCGAAACAGGTTGTTGTTGAATACGCTTATATGTATGCTACTATAATACCAGAAACTATTTATGGAAAAACAATTTTTAAATAAAATAAAAAATCTGTTGTCGGAGCAACTTGGAGTGGAAGCCGAGGATATTTCTGAAGAAGACTCACTTAAGGATGATTTACATATGAGTGCTTTGGAGATAACGGATTTCCTGCAACAACTGGAAGAAGCGGGGGTTGAGACATCCGACATTGATCTTTCTGAAGTCGACACTGTTCAAGACCTAAGTGAAGCACTTAGCGCAAAAGAATACATGGAATAAATTGTTATGGCAGATACCACATACCTTCAATCATTATTTCAAAACTCGGAACTCCTGGAACACGCTCTAACTCACAAATCATGGGTTAACGAACATCCAAGCATTAGGACTTCAAATGAACGTCTCGAATATTTAGGAGATGCGGTTCTCGAATTTATCGTTTCCCGCTATATTTTTGAGTTATTGCCCGACAAAGAAGAGGGTTATTTGACCGCACTTCGTGCAAATTTGGTAAATACGGTAAACTTAGCAGAAGTTGCGGTTTCTCTGTCATTGGGCGAGGCGATACATTTATCCAAAGGAGAGGAGGACGGCGGAGGAAGAACCAATCCTTCAATTTTAGCAAACACAGTTGAAGCTGTAATCGGTGCACTATATCTTGACTCAGGAATTGATGCAGTAGACAGCTTTATCAAGGAAAATCTACTGGCCAAGATGAGTGATAAATTAAACGAACCGCTTAAAGATGCAAAAAGCAGATTACAGGAATATGTCCAAGCGCAAGGATTGATGGCGCCCAAATATGAAGTAGCTGAAGAAGACGGACCTGACCACGATAAAACTTTTACACTGGAAGTAATGGTTAACGGAGAAGTTTGGGGAACCGGTTCAGGAAAAAATAAAAGTTTCGCAGCACAGGAAGCAGCACATGCAGCTTTAAAAAAGATGGGGCAGGAATAACTCGGCTGTGTACGTTTCTTGCGTTAAGTACAAATATTAGCTACAATACCCTCGTATGATAAAAATTAGACTAGCACGCGCCGGAGCCAGAAACGCTCCTTTCTACCATATAGTTGCGATTGACGAACAGCGCAAACGAAGCGGTAAGGCCTTAGAGGTTTTGGGCTACTGGCATCCTGCAACTAAAGTTAAAAAGGTTGATAAAAAAGGTATTGAGGCATGGGTAGAAAAAGGCGCAGTCGTAACCGACGCAGTCAAAAAACTAATGTAGAGATATGAAAGATTTATTACATTTTATTTTAAAGGAACTAATTGGAGAAGATTTTTTTGAAATCACAGAAGAAAGCTCCGACAATCATACCGATTTTCAGGTAAAAGTTGACCAGGATAAGTTGGGAATAGTAATAGGCAAAGACGGCCACACCATAAAATCCATTCAGGATGTTTTACGGGTTAGAGGCAAAATGGAAGAAAAAACAGTTTATATTAAAGTCGAGGAACGCTAACTTCAGTTTTATTCAACTTCAACATCAAACTAATTTTTATTAATTTTTTACACTTAAAATTTTGAGGTGCTGAAAAGGGTTAATTGAAAGGGTTATCGCGGGATGTATCTTCAAGCGGTGTCATGGTAGTAAACTCAGGTTTAGTTAGAAGGGTAAGATCGGTCAACGTCTGTTGTTCTGCTGCCGAAAGTTCACTAATTTGGGTGTCGGGAAGTGTGTCCGGAAAAGCTGAATAATAAGAAGCAATTTCTACTTCAGCAGTCAAAAGGCTCCGCGTTTCATCAGTATAGCTAACGTCTGCTTCGACAACAGATACTATAGGGATAACAGTTTGCAGTGATTTCAAATAAGAAACTAAATTATCAATGTTGTCGGAAGTTGCTGTATGGGTCAGGTTGACTCTGGAAATATCTGTTGTGAGGTTGCTTTCGTCGGTAAGTTCTATTTCGCTAATTGTGACCCCGTTCTCTTGAGACTTAGTGCGCATATTTGCAATTACCCACAAAGCAGCGTTTTTGCTTGGTAAAGCAATTACCGGAATTTCTAAATTGTCTTCAAAACTGTTTCTGATATTCTGTAAGGTTTGTTTCTTTTTTTCCAGGTTGTTTTTTTCTGTAGTAATTTGGTCCAATGCAGTCATTTTGCTATTAATTATGGAGTATCCGTATTGCCCTCCCAAAAACAATAAAATAAGTATGGTTAAAAGCATGGCAATGGGGGAGCCAAGTTTTTTAGTCCCTTGTGCAAATGCTTGACTAGTATTTGTTTCCATAATTATTTATATATCGCTATAGTAACTATATAGCCTCTTTCATTATCGTACGAGAATTGCTGCAATTCGGTCTTGCTGTATTGATTGGTAGTAACCAAGCGCGATAGTATCTGGGAAAGTGCCGATGAACCAACATGAGAAATTGCAATCTCTGCTTTGGTTTCAGTTAGTTTCGATGCATTTAGTGCGGTCTCTTCCGGTAGTGAAGTATATACATCTTTCAAAATATCCAGCTCTTCATACGCTGAGGGCGATGTTTTTACTTTAGTAACTTTATTTAATCTGTCTTTAAATAAAACCAGTTGCTGTTCGGTTCGCACCATTGCTTTGATGTCTTCTTTTAGCTGTTCGGTTTGAGTAAATGCAGTATTAAAGCGCTGGTTCAAAATATAATAAAACACGCCTCCGCCAATAAGAGCAATTACTGCAACTGTCAGCAAAAAGAAAGCTAGACTTTTTACCTTATCAACAGCAGATTGCACCCTTTTGTCGGGTACCATCTCGCGCGGCAGTAAATTTACATCAGCCATAGTTTAAATTTGTCTCATACCCAATCCGCAAGCGATTGAATACAGCGGTGCATAATTTGCTAGCGTTTGCTGAGCTTCCGGATCAACTGCAATTTTGGCGAAAGGATTTCCGACTACGACTTCTAAACTCAGAAGTTCCGTAAGCGCCGAAGTAATTTCAGGAATTTGAGATGTACCACCGGAAAGGATTGCGCTTCTCGGCTGATCACCGCGTTCTTCAGATTGGTAAAAATGCATAGACTTTCGTATTTCATCAGCAACTACCCTAAAAACAGGGGAAAGTGCAGCTTTAATTTTGCCTTCCAGCTTATCTGAAAGTCCGTAAGTTCTTTTATATTCTTCAGCCTGTTGAGGCTGGATGGCAAGAGTTTGAGTAATTGCACGGGTAAAAGCTTCACCTGCGGTTGATATTGAGCGGGAGAAAACAAGGATGCCGTCTTTGGCAATAGCAATATCAGTTGAGCTAGCTCCGATATCAACAATCAAAACAGTGCCTTCTGCGGGAGCAATGGCGCGTGTTAATGCAACCAAATCGGTTTCAACCGCAAACACATTAAGTCCTGCCATTTCTACTGCTTTGACATACTTGGCGACAATCTTTTTGGGTGCAGCAACCAATAAAACCGAAACTTCGGGAGGAGTAAGTTCTTCATTTCTACCTACAATCGTATGCTGGATAATTGCTTCGTTTGCCGGAATGGGGATATATTGTTCCGCTTCCCATTTGACTGCCGATGCTATCTCGTCATCAGTCATAAGGGGAAACTTTATCATTCTGGTGTAGGCAAGAGGTTCGGGAATGGAAAGCGCAACATCTTTGGAACTGACACGCGCTTCCTTGTGAAGTTTCCTCACGGCTTCAGCAATCGGCGCAAGATCTTTATCGTCTTCAACTAATTCAGGAGCTTTTCCATTGTAACCCAAGACTCCTGATGAATTTAATTTCCACGCGTCACCGTCTTTAATTAATTCAACGAGTTTAATAGTTTTGGTACCGATATCGAGTCCAACAGCCATATTATTTTTCCAAACTGTTCATACTAAAGACTGCAGCATCAATCACTGCCGGAGCTTCTGAGTAGCCACGAAAGACTTCAACTTTTCGGGTAGCTTCACCTGATTGGCCTGTTGAACTTATAAGCATCCCTTGGGCTGGAAAACGATGAGCATTATTTCCGCTGCTTATAGCCACTGGTTGTGCTTCGTTATTGTATAGCATTCTGACTCTTAACATTAACAAGCATCCTGCAGTCGTATGGCATCCGTTGGCTATTCCTAAATCACTACTTAAATTTATTATCTTTCTGTAAATATAATCTTTGCCATCTATATTGTTATAATTTCCTTGACTTACACTTGAATCAAAATTATTTACTCTTGTTGTTGCATATCTGTCATATGCTCCGCGAGCCACACTAACTTCCGAAAAATCGTTTGGAGAGGAGATGGCTCTATTTGTAGACGAATCATAAAAAACAGATACCTCTATTGCAGGCGAATAAGGCATCGACCCTGAACCAGGTTTTCCCCAGTAAATTGTGATTTGTGGACGAGCATAACAATCTGACCCAGAAATACAAGTAAATTGTTCATTTGCGTCTTTTGCAGATAACCAAAAGGTTGCTATTTCCCCAGAATTAAGATCTTTCTTGTAAGATACCACATTTCCAGAAGGAGCAGGTAAAATCTCAGCATTAAAAGTGGCAGAACTATCATAATTAATATCAACTGAATTAACCGATGATTGGCTATTAAGAAGCACTTCTTCTACACCTGCCTCAGCTGCCGAAAAAGCCCTTAAAGAATCTTCTTCTGCAGTGGTAATTTTTATGTCGGTAACTGATCTTGACACGTTCGAAAGAACTACTGTCACAACGGCGGTCATTACCAGCAGCACGATGAGCAAAGCCTGACCGGAAATAAAAGAACTATTGGGAAAGTGAGGATTGTGTGGCAGTTTATTCATTTTATATAAAAATCATCAACAATTCAGTGTAGCAACTTGCCTACAGAGAATCAATTATTAATTGTAATTAACATTTTATTAATAAATCCGGGTCAAAATCTTAGTCGAAACTTCATATGACGCCCCCTCAGCACCCCCGGTTGACGCTTCAACTGCTGAAATCTTTATTGAAACCGACTGGGGTTCACTTCCTACAGGTGTTGAGCAAGCAAATAAATCACCAGGGCAACTGGTTATATTTACTGCAGTACCTACACTTCTGCCTGTCAGATCTCCGCCAAGAGTTGAGGACCTGATACTATTAATGCCACCGCTGGCAAAACAGGTGAAACTTTCTTCTTCATCCTGCTGGTCTGTGTAAACCAGACTATTACTCTCGCATGATTCTATAGATTTTGCGTTCCTTATTTCTCTTTCCATTACAGACAAAGCGTTGTCAATGTTTTCCCTGAGTCTTCCTGTGGTTTCGCTTTTCTTGGAACCTTTGAGAGTTGTGGCAAGTGACTGAGTTACTATAATTCCTAAGCCTGTAAAAATTACCATAACAACCAACAGCTCTATTAAAGAGTAGCCTTTATTTACGATCCGAATTTTTATTGCCATCTTGTCAGCCTGGTAGTTGTTTTTGTTTCATGAGTAATAGTGCCATCCGTCCAGCTGACTGTAATTACAGCTGATATAGTATTACTATCCGGTTTTGAAATTTCAACAGTCCGGGAAAAGGGTGTGTCTTCAATCTCAGGAGAGGGAGTCCAAGAACTGACGCTAGTTGTAATACCGTCTGTCGCACTATCGGACCCCAGTGATTTGGTACCTTCTAAAATGTCAAAAAATGCTGACGGGTTTTTGTCGCGCTCTTCCCTCAACCACTCCGTTGCTTCTTGTGCATACCTTGCAGCTATATCAATATTTTTTGATTGAGTACTGTTTCTGACAAGAGTTGCCACAAGTGAAACTAAACCGGTAATTAATAGTGCTGCAATAGCCACAGACACAAGGACTTCAAAAAGTGATTGGCCACGATTGTTTATTCCCATCTTATTTCTCCCGTCGAAGTTACAATTATACTTCGCATTTGACCAACACGACTTACATTAATTGTGCCTGCGGGATTAACTCCTTTTCCAAGTGAAAGAAATTGTATTTCATTTACACCACCTAAAAAGTATCCAGTCGGAATAGTAACAGCTTTTACTGGATTAGAGTAAGTGTCATTGCTACATCGTGCTCGCAGTTGGTAAGTAGGTTGCCCAAATACTTTGGAATATACGAAACCTGAAAAAGTTTCCGGCGGCTCACAATTAAAACCACTTGGCCTTGTCCCGCTTGAAGCGTATTCCTGTGCAAGTTGCAAATCTGAAGCGATAGATTCTGCTATAGCATCGATTTGCTTTCTTTGGGAATATCCTCTGTAATTGGCAAAACCCACACCAAAAAGGGTCATCATAATTGCCAAAACTATAAGAAGTTCAATTAGGGTAAATCCGTTGTAATATATTTTTTTAATAAAATGCATAGCATGTTTTAAGGATTGCGCACTCCATAATTACAAATTCCACCTGTCGCAGAACAGTTGACACTTGCACAATCTGCATCTGCGCTAGTAGGTCCATCTTCTAAATACACGCATACTTGGTAAGTTGTGGGTGTTGCTCTTCTATATGCATATTGTGTTGTTGTGTTTGGAACTTCAGGCACGTCTTGAATATAGATATTGGTTGCAGGACAACCCGTAGCTCCCGAACCTGTTAGACTTCCGCTTGGTAAGGGTGGAGCAGGATATACTCCGCAATCTGATTTGTAAAGTTCTAAAGCTGTACGAATTGCTTCAATATCACTCTTTTTCCGTGCATCTCTGGCAGATCTTCTGGCGCCTTGCAGTGCAAATATAGATATTGTTGCAAGCACTGCTATTATGGCCATTACAATTAACAACTCGATAAGAGAAAAACCTTTCGAGCTAGAATGCGTTTGTATTTTTTTCATATTCATCTTTATAAAGATGTAAGAGCAGGACATACAGCTGAATTCGGTTGTGTTGTAGTTTCTCCTGTTCTGCCGTCTGAACAGGTGACAATATATCTAATAGCATTTGTGGGTGAACGTTGCTCAAGTGTTGCCCAGATAACATAACTTGCTACAGTTCCTCTATATTGATAAGGAGTTGTGGAAATAGGATCGTATTGACAGTTTGTCAAATTAATTGCAGTACAAAATGCAGAATTAATTGCAGTACTAGTGGCATAATAACTCCCATTATTCCTATTAGCATAAAGTTCCATTGCAGTTTGATATTGTTTGATATCACTGATTCTTCTAGTATCCCGTGCGCGTCTCCTGGCAGCAGGGAAGGTGACTGTTACAAAAGTGGCCAAAATTCCCAAAATTGCCATTACAATCAGAAGTTCAATCATTGTAAAACCCGGAAGATTTTTACGATGGGCAAGCATATATTATTTATAGCACACTTATACCTCTCTCATCTAGGGAGCATTTTGTTGTTTTTGCAACTCAAAAAGTTCCAGTTCATATTCTTCAATTGACTTTTCAAGAGGGACTTGGTCAATTGATTTACCGAAATTGCAAACGTTGTTGCCGCAAGTTAAATTTCGTGCAACTATGTTTTCGCGATATCCGTCTTCTGCTGCCTCACCTTCAAGATAAGCATAGACTTGAAAAATTCTGCCGTTTGAAAGATAAAGATAAGAATTACCCAAATTTGCTTTGGGATCTTGTGGAATTCTTTCCAGATAAGGCTTGTGTGAGCTGTCCAATACGTCTTCGAATTTTGTTTCCCCCCATTCACAAGGTTCTAAAATGTTTCTGAATCTATCAGTACTAAAAGGCGTAGTTGCAGTAATTTCAGCAATTTCTTGGTTAAAATTCTCGCCTTTACAAGCCTGTATTTTACCATCCCGGGCATACGGCACAAAGGAAAATTCATCATTATAAATTACTAATGCGTTGACCAATGCATTTACATCCGCACGTCTTTGGGCATCCCGAGCACGCCTTAAAGCCAGTGAAAGGTTATAACCCGTAACCGAAGCCAAAACAAGCAAAATGACCAATACTCCAATAATTTCGTTTCTGGTAAATGAATTTAACGATTTCATAAGAGTAGGTTAGGGAAAAATACATTAGTTATCAAGTGTCCCCAAAATAAACATAAGAAAAGTGAAAGTATTAAAAACGGCCCGAAGGGGATTTTCTTGCCGAATTCAGCTTTTTTAAAAGCAATTAAAATAACCCCGACAAATGCACCTAAAAGAAATGCCAGAAAAAACCAAATTGGAGCATATATTCCAAGAAGAAACCCCGCAGGAATAGCAAGTTTAACATCCCCCAAACCCATTCCTTTGCCTTTGGTTAGCAAATTTATAAAAAGTAGAAAGGTGGCGGCAGCAAAACCTACAAAAAGTCTTATGTAAATTTGCTCGGAGTTTGCGACAAAAGCTGAAATAAATAGCAAAAAGAAGCTAGCTGAAACTAACTCGTCAGGAATTATCATATGTTCTAAATCAATTATTAAAACAGCAAGAAAAAGCAAACTTAATATCCCAAAAAGCGGAACAAATATATGTCCCACAGTCTGTTGCCAATAACAAATAGGGGAAAGCAAAATTCCGGAACAGTTGTAAGCAAAGTATCCCAAAAGTACAAATATTACGCCGGCAATCAGTTCAATCAGAGGTTCTCTAAATGAAATTTTCTTTTTGCATTGTCTGCATTTTCCTTTGAGTAGGAAAAAAGAGAGTAGGGGAATATTATCAAACCAGGCAATTTTCTGTTTACATGAAGGGCAAAACGATCTTCCGCGGCTAATTGGAATATTCCGAGGCAGTCGGTAAGTGTAAGCGCCAATAAAAGAACCTCCAACAAGTCCTGAGATTAGTAGAAAAATAAACATCAAAGGATCCATTAAATAAGTATACAGAGAAGCTTTGGAGTATAACAACACTAATCAATATAAGTTTGGGTACCCGGCTCCCAGGGAGAAAGTTCTGTTGCGGAACAGATAATCCCACCGCGTCCGTCTTGGGTGGAGTAAGCAAAATAGGCAGTTTCGCCTGTAGGACATTTGGATCTGTTTCTACTAGATTCAAAAGTAGCAAAAACGACAGAACCAGCATTACCAACTAGATCGACTTCATAGCAATATGTTGGCAACACTGTAGGATATGAGTTAGTTGTACAAGGTGAGGTTCCGGATAAAACATAATTAAGTCCGACAGGAAAGCTTTGAGGATAGCCACTTGCACTTAATTCATCACCCCAACTCGATGTCGTCGGATAGTTTCCGCTATTTGCAGTATAAAATGATTGCACTGCTTTACCTAATTGTAAAACTGCCGAAATTCTTCCGGCATCTCGAGATCTGGCTAATTGTTCAGGTGGATTTATCGTCACCAAAGCGACCATCGCTAAAACACCCAAAATTGCAACCACAATAAGTAATTCTATTAAGGTAAATGCTTCATTTAAAGAATTGTAGAATTTTGATTTCATTTGTAGTTACAAAATGAATAATTGTGTGGAAATGAGGCGCCAGTAATATCTTGACTGGCGCCTCCATTAGATCAATACATTATGGTAAGAAGGTTTGAGCACCTGGGGCTAAGTCCCCATCGGCATCACAAACGACACCCCCTCGTCCATCAGCAGAAGAGTATACTGCAAATGCAGTAGAACCAGCTGCACAACGCGAATTGTTGGTATCAGCTTCAAGTCCCGTATATACAATTGCGTTAGTTGTATCAGTGGAATAACACCAAGTGTTATTAACCATGTTGTCCGCACAAGCAGTAGCACCATTGGTAGAATCTGTGATTTCTGCAGGTACCGCGGTCAATTCACCAGAGTCTTCCAAATCCGCATCCCAAGTTGCTGCAGTGGGATAAGTACCGTTTCTGGAGGTATAGAACGCCTCGACAGCATGTCCAATTTGCGTTACTCCGGAAATCCTTCCAGCGTCACGAGTTCGTGCAAGCTGCTGTACCGGGTTAATAGCAACCAATACGACAACAGCTAAAA
>CAYWFF010000016.1:0-20553 GCA_964458085.1 uncultured Gammaproteobacteria bacterium | reverse complement strand
TACGCCAAAGTGGCAACCGTGTACGTCTTACCGGTTCCAGTAGCCATAGCAAGCAACATTGAGCGTTTGTTATCAGTAATATTCTTTTCTACCGCTTTTATGGCCTCTGCCTGGTAGTAGCGCAGTTTGTTGTTATTTGGTGGGTTTTCTGCAAACCAGCGAACATTTTCTTGAATATTATTAGAGAGGTATTCAATTAAAGCCTTAGGTGTGTGAAACTCTTGTACTTGGCGTGAACGACTGGGACTTACGCGTAAATCCTGATACCAAATAACTTCACCGTTAGTTGAATAAATAAAGGGAACTTTTAGACCCAGTTGCTCAGCTCCTTTTACATATCTTTGAGCCTGTTGCAGTACGTTTTGTGGACCCAAACTTATCTTCTTAGCCTCTACAAAAGCTATAAGTTGACCATTTGCAAATAATGCATAATCAGCAGGACCAGTTGCAGTCATAAATTCGGCTACAGCAGTTTTATGGAGTTTGGAAGTGTCCAATCCTTCCCGGTATGGGATAATCTTTTCCCAACCGAATTTTTTTAACTTATCATCAATCCATTTCTTGCGAGTGGTTTGCTCGTCAATTTTCTCCATATTCATATATTTGTTTTAATAAAAGACTTTATATCTTGCTTCCTATATCTTCTTACTTTTTTAACTCCAATTCTTACTGCCTTTAATATTCCTTTATTATCCCACGCCCGGAGGGTGTTTGGGTGAACCTTTAATATCTCACTGGCTTCTTTTAAGGTTATCAACTCAGGAATTTGGTCTTTCATAAAACTTACTTACTATTTGATGATATTATATTACAATTTTGCTTCAGTTTGCATCTTAATTTAACCAAGAAATCTAAAAAAGATTTTAGTCTGGTGACAAGACGGGTGGATTGGCTAGGCGAAAACTTTAGGATTTTTCACTTTCCGTTTCACAGGTTCCTTACAACATATTAATTACCCAACTATCAAATGGTCTGGTAGTATGTGTTTAAGTCTTTTGGAAGAAGCTCATAAGCTGTAAGTGTCTTGTAAATATCAATTAGCTCTTTTTCTAAAGGTTCAACTCTTGCTATAATAAGCCCGCTCGCTAAAGTTCGCGGTGTATCCGTTACTCGATATATATTTTGCTTTGCAAAATCTCCGAGTCCCGTCAACCCCGCAATTAGGTTTAAAATATGATTTAAGGAATTATAAATTTATGACAATTGATTTCGAGCAAGACATATTGAGATTTGAAATGGAGTCTCAAGAAAGAGTGAAAAAAAATTTAAGAATACAGTTGAAAGTACATGAAGATTTTGTAAATAGATATGCAGATCCGGCTAAAGCCGATGTACAGACAGTTTACGTCATGATGCGATTGAGATTAATGGTCAAGGATGGAGAAATCGAATTAACTCCCGAAAAAGAGTTGGAGGGATTAAATAATCTAGAAAATTGGTTTAAAGACCGAAATGTGGACTATCCTTTACCAGAAAGAATTAAAGAGCAAAAGGAATATTGGGAAAAACAGATAGCTCAGAAGACAAGTACTCATTCTACAGAATTTTAAACCTACACTTAGATTATCTACAAAACCAATAAATCTACTGACAAAGCCCGAACTTTTGGTATAATAACTTGTGGCAAAATTAACAAATATCCCGCATGATAGAGTAAATAAACCACTCCCGTACGATCCTGCCTTTTTTTATCCTAAGGAATTTTATGTTTTTGATAATTTTTCATCATTTCAAGTTGAATATGGTGGACAACTTTGGCCGACCTCTGAACATGCTTATCAGGCCGCACGGTTTAAATTATCAGCCCCTGATATTTATCAAGAAATACTAGAAGCCAGATCCGCACACGACGCCCAAAGGATTGCGGCTGAAAACATTACCAAAAGTGACCCAGAATGGGAAAATATAAAAATATCTGTAATGAAAAATATACTTATTAGCAAAGTAAAACAACATCCTTATGTTCTAAAAAAGTTACTCGAATCCGGAGATAGAGTAATTATCGAAGACTCTTGGAGAGATAGTGAATGGGGTTGGGGGGAAAACAAAGATGGCCGGAACTTGTTGGGTAACTTATGGATGGAAATAAGAATTATTTTCAAACCTAAGTAATCACATTTGCCAGCTATTACAACAATTCAAGTACTGAATATGTACAATAAAGTCCTTTCAATTTACTGTAAGTTTTATAAAACACTACTCAATTTGTCTTTTAAAATTAGGAAGTTGGGCTTTACCGTGCCCCTTATCCTCTTTATCATTATTGGAATTTTATTCACTCAGAATTACTTTCAATATAATAATTCTGTCAATTCAATTTCTGAAATATCTGTAATTAGTCCTGAACCATCAGTAAATTATCATGACTCATACGGATACAACGAGCCGCCTTCACCGACTCCTCCGCCTGTACAGATTTTAAATCCCAGCATCTCTCAAAAGGATTTTGAGGAAAAAATAAAACAAATTTCCAATACAATCAAAGAAAGCGTGTATTCTTATGAAACTGTTGAGGATCGTACTGAGGATAAAAATACTGCGTTTTCAAAACTAATAGTTACAGACTTATCCAACGGAGAAGAAAAAATATTATTACAAGACAGCATCGTGGCAGGACCGGAAGATCATGTTTACCCTTTCAGTTATGTTCCTATCGAAGTAAAAATTTCAAACCGTCTGTATGTAATAGAAAATGGACGGGAATATATTAAACTAAAAGAATATTCTCTGGACAATCTAAATTTATTGTCTGCAACAAATTTAGAAGATATATCTTCTAATCCCTCATTTTTCCTTTCCCCTGAAACGACTGTTTCACCAAGTAGTACCGTAGCGGTTACTACGAGCGGCTTTAGAGACGGTGAGGGATCAGATTATTACATTGTTGACTTAAATAAAAAACAACTTTTTCATCTGCCATATACTCTTAACTATTTCACCTATAAAAAGATTGTAGGTTGGTGGAACGATGAAATAGTCTTAAAAGAAAATGATATTTATTATCTCGGAAGTTCAACTAGAGAGCACTCGCTATATAAGCTAAGTTTTTAAATATTAATTACCTAGCATTATTAAATTCACTTACAAAGCTTTTGCGAGAATGTCTATTATATTTCTACCAGCTTTCTTATATCTTCTCATTAATTTTGTATATAATTCAAAATTTCCATATGGGAGTATTTGCCAACTAAACTCTTTCATCCTGTCTTGCGAAACGAGCTGAAATATTAAGAAGTCGCTCTTGCCGGCGGCAAATTCTCTTGCTTCTTTTTTGGATGAAAACATTTTGGAGTAGATAGTTTCAATTGATTTTTCAATCCAGACAACTTTTATAGTACCTTTTTCATAAACTGTATCCATATTGATAGACTAAATTAGGTTTTTCAGTTTCGCATATTAAAAGAGTAATAAATTTATATCATTCTTTTCTTAGGCTGCCACTTTATATCAAATTCCCGTGCTTTAGTTGCCTCGTCTAAATCAAGCTCCTCAAAAAGGATTTCTTTTTTATCTCTTGATCCTTCTTTTAGTGCCCCTCTTACGGGACTTATTATGAGAGACCTGCCAAATGAACCTGTTGATTTATTTAGATTACCGGACACCAGTACAAAAGATCGGCTTAAAAATGCACCGTAAACAAAATGGGTTTTTATATACTCCTCCGTTGCCAGTTCAGGCCAAGAGAGAGACCATGTAGGTGATCATATTATGTCTACATTATTTTCACTGAGCTTTTCATAGAGAAAATGGGAGTATTTATTGAATCCGTCTTTACACAAAAGCATACCCAAGGTACCAATTTCTGATTTAGAGGTTTCCAACTCATTCCCGGGGGTAATTCCATCCGCCTCTTTTTCCGGCGGGGCTAAATATATTTTCCTGTGACGAACAACAACTTCCCCTTTGGGATCCAGAATATATCCCTGATTGAAGTACTTTTTTTCTACCTTAGTGTAAAAACTTGTCGTCAAAAACACCTGATGAGTTTTTGCAATGCTTTTGAGATCAGGTAAGTAGTCTTTTTCAGCATTTTTAACATCAGTAAGCATACCGATAGCAGTTTCAGGAGCAACAACCAATTTTGCTCCCGCCCAAGCTGCTTGACCGACCATTTCTGTGAGTCTTACAATTGATTTTTCTGTTTCTTCCGGTACTTTATATTGAAATGCCGCAACTTTTACAAACATAGCCAATTATAACATCAACAATTTAGCCAAAACTAATTTTATTAGTCCTAGTTAAAGTCATTTAACGCTTGCGCCGGATTTATATAAGCAATAAATTAATGAGAATAAGTTGCAAATAAAGACTTAATACTAAACAATATGATAAAAAGGTAAACAAAACTATGACTAAAACTCTACACCCCAAGCGTTTCATCTCTTCATTTTTAAACTTACCGACTTTCTATAGGCAGGATAGTTTTTCTCAATACGGAGAAGACAGGCTCATATTATCTTATTTTCACGGTGAAAATAGAGGGTTTTATGTTGATGTGGGTGCTCACCATCCCTTTCGCTTTTCAAATACTTATCTTTTGTATAAAAAAGGTTGGCACGGAATAAATATTGATCCGACACCGAGGTCCATGAACGCTTTTTTTAAGAATCGTCCGAGAGATACAAACTTGGAAATCGGAATCGGAGATAAAGTTAAAAAACAAACATTTTATTGTTTTACTGAACCTGCGCTTAATACTTTTAATAAAGAAACAATGCGAGAGGTAATTAAAACCGGACAATCCAAACTTATTTCAAAAAATGACATAAAAGTTGTTCCCCTAAAAAAAGTGTTGCAACAATACGCGAAACTAAAAAAAATAAACCTCCTTTCTATAGATGTCGAGGGGAATGATTTGGAGGTGTTGGAATCATATAATTGGCAAAGTCAAAACAGACCTGAACTTATTTGTGTAGAAATAATTGACGCAGCACACACGTTTACAGCTAACAATAACCCCATTTTCAGCTTTTTAAACAAAATGGGGTACACAATCTTCGGTTTAACTGTAAATAGTGCACTTTTCGTCTACAATAAATAACTATAGAATAGCTGTTTGCTGTTTTCATGCTTCATATAAACTATTTCTTCACATAACGGCTATTGACTTTTATGGTCTCATAGTTTAAATTTTTGTAGCTAAACAACGTTACTGCTCTTCAAAGGAGGTGATATATATGGATCTTAAAAAACTACTTAAACAATTTAAGTTAAACGAATCTACAATAAGTATGATTCTCGGTATACTTGTAATTGTAGTCGCAGGGGTTCTTCTTATTAATTTTTTCCGTGACCAGGATACTGGCACTACCCTACCCACCGGAGAAGTTACCGAGGCAGAATCTAACGGAACTACTATAGTTAGAGACGGGGAAACATACCACGTAGTTCAGGAAAACGACACTTTGTGGTCAATAGCTGAAAAATACTATAAGTCCGGATATAATTGGGTTGACATTGCTGAAGAAAACAATCTAGAAAATTCAGATTCAATTACCAGCGGTCAGGAATTACTTATTCCCGACACTGAAGCTAAACTTGCCACCGTAATTGAAACTACTGAAACTGTAACACCTACTATTGAACCGGTTACTACGGAAGAAATTACACCTACAGCTACACTGACAGCAACACAATCACCTACGCCGACACTTAGCGAAATTTCTCCAAGTCCCACCGAAACAGTATCTACAGATAGTGATGCAACCATTACTGAAGGTACATATACGGTAGCCAAGGGAGACAGTCTTTGGGTAATCGCAGAACGGGCATACGGAGACGGATACAGGTGGGTTGACATTGCTGAAGCGAATAGTTTGGTTAACCCTGATATTATTCATCCAGGAAACGTTCTGACATTGCCACGCTAAACATTTTTTGATGTGGAAGGTATAATGGGAAGAGTGCTAGTCAAGGCGCACGTTGTTGTATGGTGTGCGGGATTAGTTGAGCGGTTCAACGCCACCTTCCCAAGGTGGAAAGACGGGTTCGACTCCCGTATCCCGCTCTTTCTGATACTTAAAAACTACCATTTAAAAAGGGGTTAAACACTGAAATCAGTTTTCCATACTTTGAACTTCTCAGTTGTTGAGCGTTTATCGGTAAGGTATAGTGCAATTATGAAACTGAAATTGCAAGAGATTAAAAACGAAGCTATTAATACTAAAACATTTATATTTAGCAAACCAAGGGGATTTCACTACCTTCCCGGGCAGTATATATACCTGACTGTTCCAAAATTGAAACACAAGGACCAGCGCGGTGCTACCAGACACTTTACACTGTCCTCATCTCCCAGCGAAAGTTTTTTATCGATAACCACCCGTTTAAGAAAAGAATCGGGATTTAAACAAACACTTAAGGAGTTAAGTAAAGGTAACGAGCTTGATGCAGAAGGACCAAACGGAACTTTTATACTTGATAAACACGAAGAGGGTGATCATGTATTTTTGGCTGGAGGTATAGGGATAACTCCTTTTAGATCATTTATTAAGTATTCTTTAGATAATAATTTAAAAAATACTTTTACGGTATTGTATTCGAATACAAAGGTTAATGAAATTACTTTCCGAGATGAATTGAAGTCTTGGGAGTCGAAACATAATAATGTAAAGGTAATTTTAACCGTAACTAAACCAATTAGTAAACCGGCCTGGAAAGGAGAAACGGGTAGGATCACTAGAGATTTAATTAAAAAAACCGTTTCAAATTTAAAATCAAAAACATTTTGGATAGTCGGTCCTCCACAGATGGTGTCTGCAATGGAAAATGAGCTTAAAGCACTTAAGATAGATTCTAACAACGTTCGGAGTGAAAAGTTTACAGGATACTAATCTAGGGCATAAATTAAAGATTTGTAGAGATTGATCATAGAAAATGAACAATTTCTTCTTTTAAAGTAAAATACTTCGTTGTTTATAGTCGGTGTTTTAGCAAATTTGATAAAATACTATTGTAAAGCTTGATAACTATTTTAAAAACAAGTTTTAAGACTCATTAATTTCAGGAATTAAGCCTACGTAGCTCAGTTGGTAGAGCAACGGTATCGTAAACCGTGGGTCGTCGGTTCGAATCCGACCGTAGGCTCAGAAGACTGGTCGTCTTCGATATCGCCAACTGTCATGCGTTCGAATCCGACCGTAGGCTCATTATATTTATTTTATTTAAGAGCTCTATTACCCTGACGTTTTTGAAAAAGTACTCTTTATTTATGCTTCAGTTTAAACGAGATCCATCTAAAAAGCGATTTAGCACTTTAACGTATTTGCATTAAACTGTGCGTATTGGCATCTTCATGGTATATAATATTAAAATATGAGAAGTAACTACTCCCGTCGGGCGAATGTTGAAGAAAGGAAAAACATCAGGAGGGCATATGCACTTGGCATTCTTTCAATCGGGGCAGTATTGTTTCTCTTCTTTTTGGGTATCCCAACTGCCGCAAAAGTTGCAACAATTATTAGTGATTTTCTACAAAATAGCCAAACAATAGACAGAAGTGATACTACCCCCCCCGCGTCTCCGCGTTTTGACGATTTACCCGAATATTCCAACCAAAATGATTTAGAAATTACAGGATCTACGGAACCGGGGGCAACAGTAATGATCTTTACAAATGATGATTTCACTGAAGTTCTTGCAAACAGTGAAGGATCTTTCAGGTCTCAAACAACTTTAAAATCCGGCGAAAATGTACTTTATGCAAAAGCAAAAGATGCTGCAGGAAACGAAAGCCAAAAAACAACTGAATATATTGTAAATTTTGACAAAGAACCTCCGGAGTTGAGCATAGAAAAGCCTCAAGATAAAAATGCCTTTTATGGTGAGGGTGAACGCAACCAGATAATCGAAGGCGTTACAGAAGAAGGTGCTACGGTTCACGTCAACGATCGGATAGCAATAGTTAACTCAAGCGGTAAATTTACCCTTAGCTACGGCTTAAACGAAGGTGAAAACGAATTAACTGTAACTTCTGAAGACCGGGCTGGCAACAAAACTGAAACAAAGCTGACGGTAACTTATTCTAAATAAGTTTTTTGCTTCTAATCCCCACTCCGATAAGAATTGCAAACCAAAATAATATAAAGGGGTAAAATAATGTATTGTTAAAAAACGAATGCACAAATACTGCTATAAATGAGGCTGATACTAGGTGTTTTAGGTATTTTAACTGTAAATATAAATTGAAAAATTGGTAATACAATGCAAGAAAACCGACTAGGCCAATAGTTGACAAAATAAAAAGTAAACTTGCATCAGACCCTGAACACGAGTGAGACTTTTCACTTTCAATTGCAATATTTTTCTCTCTGGCTGCACATAAGAGGTTGTATCCATGACCAAAAACAGGACTTTTTAAGAACAAAAAGGCAGTTTGTTGATAGTTGTTAATTCTTGTATTAATGCTGGTAACTCGCTCTAACTTGACCCCCTCACTTTCCGGCCTGGGGAGTAAAGGTACCAGTAAGGAAATTGTGGCGGCAATAGCAATAAAAAGTTTAATTTCTTTTTTCATAAATAGGTAAAATGCTAATGCAATAATTAAAGCCAAGTATGAAGCTCTGGAATACGTAAATATTGTCGAAATTACTAAAAATATACTTCCAACCAGAAAATCTTTTTTACCATATCTAAACCATAAATGAAGATTTAGAATAGCACCCAAAGTAAATAATATTCCGCTGAATCCCGGATCCAAAAATGTACCAATTAGTCTAAAATAATGGTCATCCCACCCAAAGTTTTTTAGAAACCTCATATCGGGAAACAGAAGGTATTGCAACCAACCAAATAGTGCTGAAATTATTATTGCGATGGTTAATCCGTGAAGCAATAAATCTTTTGAAATAACACTTTTCATAACAGTTTTACGGGTTAAAAACACTACTGCAGTATATGAGATAAATCTTATGCCGTACATTGCACCGACTAGGATATTTAAGGAGGAGTAAAATACATGTGAAAGTATGAGTGAAAATCCAAAAATTATGCTGATTGTTACAAAGAGATTTTTCTCATATTTAGTTTTTTCAGGTAATAATAAATATATGGCCAGTATAATTGATGAAACTAAATCAATTCCCAATACCCCAAAGTGTTGGCCCGCCACCGGGAATGTAATTTTTATTAACTGACCGAATGGAAATGCAACAAGTGATATTAGTAATAGCTTACTGGCGATTAATAGTTGTTTTTTTTCTGCAATAACCATAACTTACCCCAAGATAAAAAGGAGTGAAAACTCATCAAACAAGCAACAATAAAACCTTGTATCCCGTCTTTGAAACCCTTTTTGAAGATCCAACCTTCAATTAATTTAAAAGGAGGGTAAAACATTATTTTAAATAAAGAGGATTTTTTACCTTCTAATTGATTTGCTTTTGCGTGTAGTGTGGAAAAAACATTAACGTGCTCTATGAATTTAAAAAGTGTTGAGTGTGGATAATGCAATAATGGGGTTTTAAGTTCATAGGTCGTTCCGTTTATTTTCCAAATTTCATGAACCTTTCTTTCCCATTTCCCCGCTCCCTTTCTAGCAAGCCTTAATAGTTTTACCCTACCCGGCTCACCGTGCAATAGTTGTCTACCCCACATTTCATCTATTCTCCTCAGATAATAACCTTTAAAATTAAGAATTGGATCGTTTACAAATTGCACTATTTCCGCAGCCAGTTCCCTTGAAACTCTTTCATCTGCGTCAATATACAGTACCCATTTTTCTTTAGCTTTAGTTAATGCGTAATTACGAACCTCCGCAAAGTCCCCGTTTAAATTTTTTTTAATTACACACGCGCCCACGCTTTTTGCAGCAATTATAGTGTCATCCAAAGACCCGGTGTCTATTACTATAATCTCGTTACAGAAAGCAAGTGTTTCTAAGCACTTAATTATATTTGTACTTTCGTCTTTTGTAAGAACTACCGCACTAATTCCCATTGTTTACTTTCCATACATATATACCATTATTATTGTATATATAATTATGCCCTTCATTATGTTCTTCAGAAATTATATAAACATTTTCTGAATCTTTTTGGGGTTCATTTCCCATCTTCCATAAAAGAAAACGATAATTATCTGCAAAGTTACCTTCAAATTCATCGTATATTCCAATTCTTTCAATATTAAATGTTCTGCCCTCGGTATTTACCACAATATTATTAGTAACTTCTTTTTGCACCGTATAGGGCACTAATCCGTTTGTAATTTTATCCTGAGAAATATAAAACCATCTTTCTGAAAAAAAGTAAAAACAATTAAAAAGCGTTATGGCAGCAATAAAGATCCAAGAAATTGCTAAACCGGCATTGTATCTACTGATAAAAGATAAAAGTGCCGAGAAAACTAAAATAGGAATCGGAAATAGAGGCAAAAAATAATGAACTGGAGGCTCCCCATGGATAAATATTGCAAGTATCCCAAAAATAAATAGCCAGGAAAGTAGTCGTAAGTTAATATTTATTTCTTCTTTAAAAGATTTGGTTAAAATAAGCTGCAAAGAAAAAAGCAACAAAAGTAAAATTCCTATACTAAAAGGAGAAGAAATAGCTACAAAACTCTCCTGAATAAAATTAACTACTGCAGACATTGAGCCGGCAAAAGCAGTTGAAGTGAAATTGTTTTTTTCTATCAGTCCCAAAAATCCTCCTATTCTATAAGGTATCCATACAAATGCATTGCCAAACATCTTTATGTCAGAGGTAAAGCTATATAGAAGAAAAGGAAGTGTCGGAATTAACCCGCCGCCCATAAACTGCAAAGCCCGTTTTTTAAAGTCCACTTTCTGCTTTATTAATTCCCAGAATATAAAGGGCAGAAAAATAAGCGGAGTTAAATGAAAGTTTAAAAGTACGCCAAAAAGTAAACCAGCAATAAACATTGAAACTTTAGGGTCTGAAAGCGCCTTAAAAAGAAAATATATGAATGGATACCAAACTACTGCTACAAGCGAAAAGAAACGAGACTCGCGTGTCAAACGTATAAAAAGTGGTGATTGTGCTAAAAGAAAAGTTGAATAAAGGGCAATAGTACTTCCGAAAAGTTTTCGTGCAAAAACAAAATTAAAAAGGACTACGACAATTCCCACCATTGCAAAGATATATGCAATTGTTACAGGATTATATCCGCTAAAATAAAATATAGGAGCAAAAAGCCAATAAAAAAGCGGACCAAAATATAGCCACGGATGTGAAGTCGGGGGACCCAGAAGAGGAATCTGTCTTTTTTCTACAATTTCCTTCATAGCTAAATAATTGTGACCTAATTCACTATGAAAAACTAAATTCTCAGGAAGGCGATACAGACGTAAAAGAGCCGCCAGAACAAGTGCGGTTGCTATAAGAAGATGTATTTTTGAGACGGATGCGAATAAGTTTATAGTTAATGCCCAAAGTGTACCGTAATGTTTCTTGAAATAATAAAATCTGCTTTCTTTAAAGGCGTTTTTAACTCTGTTTGACTTTTTATAAGGGTCCCAAAAGTGAACAACCCTTGCTTTCGTAATAAATTTCATTTTGTATTTTTTGTCAATTAACCTTTTACCTAAATCAGCTTCTTCAAAAAATAAAAACATATTTTCATCAAACTTCCCCACTTCATTAAAAACACTCTTTCTAATCATAAACGCAGAACCTGGTAAAACCTCCGCATTTTGATCGCCTGCAAGCCCATCCTCTTTATTAAAATAATTTTGGGAAATAGGATTTTTTGGAAAAAGTCGGTTAAGAAAAGTTAATGCAAATATACCCCGTACAGGAGTTAGGATTTTCTGTCCAACTTGAAGCATGTTTTGTCCTTCTTTATCAACTAATTGCGGTGCAACCGCAGCAAGTTTTGTATTTTTATCTAATGCCGATGCTAAAATATCAACAGAAGCTTTATGTAATTGAGTGTCCGGATTCAAGAAAAATAAGTATTTTCCCTTAGAAACTGCCGATCCCTTATTGTTCCCCTTTCCGTAACCGATATTTTTACTGCCGACATATTTAGTTTTGGGAAAAGTCTTTTTTACAAGTTTTTTCAAAGAACTACTATTTTCATTATCCACAATAATCACCTCAAAGGTATGTTTGATCTTATGCTTATAAATTGAGGAGAGGCAATCCATAAGGGCTTTCCTCTTTTTATAAGAAACTATGATTATCGAAACTTCCGTTTTTGACATAATTTTAATTGCGGTTTACTGTTTGCTCCGCATACGCATTACAATTTACACATCCTTTATATTCCTTAAAGCTAGAGCTTTATGCACACTGAAAAACACTATCGGCATAGAAACTAAAGACGACAACAAAACGGCATACCCCGAACCCACCAAACCGTAATGCGCTATAAAAGGAACTATTAGTACAAGCATTATTCCTAAATTTATCAGTGTATTAAACATGACTATTTCCTGTTTTTGCAATGCCAAAAGAAGAGCAATTGAAGGATGACTTATCGCCCTGATGATGCCAAAAAAAGCCAGGATTCTAAGGACAGGTACCGCATTTAACCATTGTTCGCCTAAAATTATTTTTACAATAGGATGGGCAAATACAAAAATCACCAAGCCGAAAGGCACCACAATAGAACTAACTATAAGAGTTGTTTTAATAAATGCCCGCTTTAATCTCAATTTTTCTTTTGATATTTTTGCATATACCGGAAAAGTTACTTTAATAAAAACATCCGCAATTTCCGTTATGGGAAGTGTTGATATTTTGTAAGCCATTTGATATATACCTAAAGTTTGGGTACTTAACAGTTTTCCCACAATAATATCATCGCCATTTTCAAAAGCATAATTAAACAATCCGTAACCCGTCACCCATTTCCCTCGATCAATAATATTTTTAAATTGCTTAAAATTAAATCGAACACGGGGTCTTGGAGAGATAAAAAAGAAAGTATAGAGCACTTCTACAATACTCCCGATTAACATTCCGTATACCAAGCTGTCCGCCCTTCTGGTGACTAAACCTATTATAATTGCAAACATTGAATCCGTTAGAAAGATTGCAAAACGCATTATGAATTCTCTGCTGAACTCCAAATCCTTCTGGTACTTTACAACGGCAGGATTTATGAATCCGCGAACAAAAGGAACTAAACTTATTAAATACATGAGTTCTGTTGCCTGAGGCGTATTAAAAAAACCGGTAACAAAGGGTGCAGAAAAAACCAATAGCAGTGAAATAAATAAACCCCTCGCAATCGACACCACCCAAGCAGTGTCTATAAATTCCGAAAGTTTTCCTTCTTTTTGAATAAAAAATATGTTTACCCCGGTTTCTGTAATAATTTCCAAAAATGCCAAAACCAGCGAGGCGATACCGAATAGCCCAAACTGAAGCGGAGAAAGTATTCGCGCAAGGATTGCTATTCTGGCAAAAGTAATTAATCTGGTTGACACTCTCAACCCTCCCATAAAGGTAAGTCCTTTTATCGTTTTTTTCAAATAACCCATGCTTCATTGTACCTGAAAACTAGCGTTTTGACAGAAGTCCTGAAGTAAATCCGAACATGACTGCAATATCAGAAGAAATCTGTACAATAGGAATTAATAGCCTGGTTTGCCAATCTGTTATCACATCTCGCCACTTCAACACCGTCCAAGCTAAATACATCAAAATACCCATAATAACAACCCACAACACTTCGGGAATAATAATAGCTGAAAAATTTAATACTAAGCCCAGAAAATAACGTATAAAAATTGATGCTATTTTCAGATTATGGGTGGCAGCCCTTTGAGAAGGGTGCCACCAGATCCCAGCTTGAGCATCGCCTTTTGCATATTGATAAAACTTCTTAATAGAAGTTTGGAAGCTCATGTTAAAAGATTCAGTCCATATTACCTGAGCACTTTTTACCCTCACTATTTTCACTCCATGTTTCACAACTTTGTAGAAAAACTCCGTATCCTCACCTGCTTTATTTAATTTTTCATTGAAGCCTCCTACAGCTTGCCAGACTTTTTTACGAAATGCACAAGACCTGGCTGAAGGAAGAAAATATTTTTTGTCGAACCTTTCGGGAGGAACTCCGTGATATATGTTCATCACCCTTTGCAGTTTACCTTTTGCGGGCATTTTATAAAATCCCGCAACCAGTCCTACACCGGGCTCGTAGAGCGGAAATATTAATTTTTCAAGCCAATCTTTTTTTGCAATACACCCTGCGTCGGTGGTCGCTATAATGTTTCCCTTGGCCTTTCTGACGGATTCGTTTCGACCTTCTGCTGTTGTACCCTTTTTAATGAAAAGTTTAATTTGTTTCTGTCTCAGTTTTATTCTTCTTATAACTTCAACGGTTTTGTCACTTGATCCGCCATCAACTATTACTATCTCGTCTGCCTTCATTGTCTGGTTTAAAAGAGATTTTAGAAGTTTTGCAATATCCTTTTCTTCATTAAATACTGTAATACACACCGATACCTTATTACTCATTTTTCCATTTTAAACACATATGTGCTTGATAATTTATCGTTTTTGAAAATATCAATTGAATAGTTGGCCATAAAATCCTTGCCGAATTCCCAGTAAACTAAATAGTCGCTTACATCTGTTGTTCCATGATACGAGGGTAATAAAATATTGTAAGTTTTTCCGTTACGAATCTCAGCTCTTTTTTTAGTTTTTCGGAACAATAAAATGGGGACAGTAAATAAACAAACACCATCCGGCTTTAAGACTCTTTTACACTCTGATAACGCTTTATCAACATCATACACATGTTCTAATACTTCTGAATGAATCACCATATCAAACATCCCACTCTCGTAAGTAAGTGCAGTAATATCCTGAAAGCCTATTCCTGAAAAGTAATATTGAAGCCGTCGTTTCCATCCGCCTGGATTATAATCACTCGCTTTCAGTTTCGGTAGATTTCTTAAAAAAGGGTGCATGTTGCCGCATATATTTATTTCCAAAAGACTGAAATCGACTTTCGCCGCATTCTTTACCCATTCTTTAAGGGTTTTAGAATTTTCCATAGGTTTAGCCTGCATCATGGCAGAAGCCAGCAATCTGGTCCTAGTTGAATTATGGCAAAGAGGACAAAAATCAGATTCCTTTTTATTCTGTTTATGACGTTCTTTATCCGGCAATTTCCAGTCATATGCAAGTTTGTCGGAAATAACTTCTTCAAATAAAAAATTGCTCCCTTCATGCCCGCAAACACTACATAACATATCTCATATTGTACTAATCGCAGTCTTTTTTGTCGTGGGGATAAAAATACTATTTCTTTTCCAGATACCTTTGTGATAGAAGTGTGTAAGCATAAGATCTTTTTGCAATTAATGTAACTATAAGACCCAATATACCTGCTAATATAAACACCAACGCAATTCCTCTACCCACACCTACACCAAACCAATCTCCGATAAGCTCAACCCCCCGGCCTGTTGTCATAAAAGGGATAAATACAAATTGAGCTACCGGACCGATAAAAAAAGCCGTTAAGGGGGACGCTGCCTGTTCAATACTGTGGGCAAACCCAAAAACCCTCCCCTGTCTTTCCGGCGGAACAACCTTTTGAATAATAGTTTGTTCGGTTGCTTCAACAAACGGTATCATACTCATCCAGATAAAAGCACCGACAGATAGCAATATTATGGAAGGTTGTATGGTAAAAAATATACACACAATCCAGAGTATGGAATTTATCCTGAATAACATTTGAAGAGGATTATTACCCAAACCCTTCTGGGCTATGTAAATTCCACCAAATATAAAACCAAAACTTAGCACTCCCCACAACATGCCCCAAACCTGTACTGACACTAAAGACAAACCATAAGCGTCCATAAGAGCCATAAACACACCACCGATAAAATTATTAAAAGTTGTAAAGAAAATCAGAGCAAACAAGCCCGGAATGCTTTTAATTGCTTTGATTGTACCTGCTATATCAATATTTTTAGTATTCTTAGTATATAATTTAATTGGCCTTTCTTCCGCTACATGCACAAACACAAGATGTGAAGCGGCTATAATTGTAAGTACAATTGAGATGCCAAGTACCATTTCCATACCTCCGAAAGCCAGTACAATACCGCTTGCAAAAGATGTAATAGCAAACGCTACCCCAATAACAGTACCAAATAGGCCATTTGCTCGGTCTCTTTTGTCTGTTTCAACTAAAAGCGTTATCAAAGTAGGAATTGCTATGTTTAAAATGTTGCCTGCAATTGCTCCTGCCAAAAGAAGAAGGATAAAAATAAGTAGGTATGGACTTGTTACAACAGAAAATGCGTCCTGCGGACTAAATTTTAAAAGTAAATAGCCTAATATAAAAAATATTAAAGTTGCAATATTCGAAAATATTAAAGTGTTCTTTTTCTTATAGCGGTCCACTAAAGAACCGAACCAGAAACTTGACAAAGTCGAAGCAACTAGATAAATACCGCCCACTAAACTGGTTGCAATAACGGACTGTGTTTCCAAATAAGCCCAATAAGTCAACGCAAACCAGACAAAATTATTTTTCGTAACTACAATCAGTGCGTTAATTAACAATTGGTAAAAAACCCGCATAAACGGAAATTATATCTGATTTTTTAAGTTGAGACTATGCCAAGAAGCGGTTACTTCCCATAATGAACTTCACGAAGCTTTTTTATTTCAATCTTTCGCTTTGTAAAGTCCAACCTTACCTTAATTCATATTCACTTAGAAGTTTTTTATTCCCTTCAATTTGATATTGCAAAAGTTCTGAATAAACCCCTTTACGTTTTGCTAATTCTTTCGGACTTCCAACATCTGCAACCATTCCTTTATCTAAAACAATAATTCTGTCTACGTTTTGAATGGTTGAAAACCGGTGGGCAATAATTATTACCAGTCGGCCTTTAAATAGCTTTTCTAAAGCATCCTGAACTAGGCGTTCCGACTTTGAATCCAAGCTGCTGGTTGCTTCATCCAGAATAAGTATTGGTTTATCATTTAAAATTGCGCGCGCGATTTGAATACGTTGCTTTTGCCCACCTGAAAGCTTCACTCCACGCTCACCGATTTGTGCATCTAATCCGTCTTTAAGTTTTTCTACAAATTCATATGCATTTGCTTGTTTTAGTGCTTTTATAATACTTTTGTCGGAAGCGGACGGTAAACCGTAAGAAACATTGTCCCGAATTGTAGATGAAAATAATTCACTATCCTGAAACACCAGTGCAATATGCGAGCGAATCCAGGAGTGATCGGCACGCGCATAGTCTTTATCTGAAAACAGTATTTTTCCTGATGTGGGTTCGTAAAGCTTTAACAGCAAATTAACAAGAGTGGTTTTTCCTGCCCCTGAATGACCTACCAATGCGACTTTTTCCTGTTTGTCGAGAACGATATTAATATTTTTAAGAACCGCAGTATCTTTATCATAAGAAAAAGATACATTTTCAAGCTTTAATTTTGGCTTTTTTGTAATCGGTGCCAGTTTACCTGTAATAAATTTCTCCCGGCTTTCCAGTTCAAGTACTTCAAAAAACGCTTTAGAATCTGCTTCTGCCTGCTGAATTCTTTCCAGAATAAAGCTCATGCCATACAAAGGCCAACGAAGTTGATTGAGAAGTTGAATAATAAGAACCATTTCACCCAAAGATAAAATTCCTAAAAATGTATTTCTGAAAATTACAAACAATATTCCCACAAATGCTATTTCAAGACCAAATTCACGTATAAAATTTAAAATATGATAAGTGGTTGATTGTTTATCGTAAAGTTTGTTGATTTCGTTATATTCTTCAGATACGTATTTCCATTCTCGTGCCTGTGTATTATAAGTCTTTACTAGTTTAATGTTTCCTATTACTTCCTGGATTCTTCCGCGGGTTGCGTCTTCGTGAACATTTTTCTCCTGTTGAATTCTGCCCCATTTCCTTGTTGAGTAGGTTGATACGCCTATATAAAACGGAAAAACTATAAAGGCAAGGAGTCCGATTGTTATATCAAAATACAACAGAATTCCTACTCCCAACAAAGCTTGCAACATGGCTGGAGTTATAAAATTTGTTGCGGCGCCTAAAAATTCACGAATTGAATTAATGCCCCGGTTGAGCTGGTTAGTAATTTTACCGGAAATTTCAGAATCAAAATATGTTTGGGGTAAAGTAAAAATCTTTCGATAGTAGATTTCTGTTAAATTGCGGCCTAGCCTTGAGGCTATGTGGTCACCTAATCGCTGATTTACAGAACTTAAAATTACACCCGCCACATTAATAACAAGAATAAGTAAAAATAAAATAATGAGCTGCTGATAGTTTCCCGTGCCATCACTAATTTGTTTTGTAAGTTCATCGACTACAAATTTAAATGTTATAGGAGTTGCTTGCTGCAGGACTGCCTGAAGAGTAATAAGTATTGCTGCAATAACTATCCATTTATGTTGCGGTTTTGACAGCTTTATAATGTTAAGGATATTGTTCATATTTATTTGGTCTTAATTTATCAGGTTAATATTAACATGTTTTTATATTACAATTTCTTTTTTAGCTTAAAAACTAATTTACATTTAAGACAATATATTTGCAAATGTTAGTCGGCTTTGTTAATTTTAATAAATGAGAATAGGAAGTAATTTTGCAGTATTTTTACTTTTTTTCGGATTGGCTTTAATGGAAGCTCTTAAATCCGAAAACCTGTTATTGTCTTTGTTATTTATACTGATAGGAGCAATTTCTCTTTTTGCCGACAAAAACTTAACAAGTAAAAATTAAGGTGTCAGTATTTTCTGATATACCGATAGGTAACCTTTTGCCATTTCTTCCCTGCTGAATTTCGCGTAAGCTAAGTTACGAATTGTCGTCGGATTGTATTTTTCAATTTCGGGGATTCGTGATACCGCCTCATCTACTGAGCTTACTACAAGACCCATTCCTGCTTCGTATATCACTTCCGGGACAGAACCTTTATTATAACCTACTACAGGCACTCCGCTTGCCAAAGCATCCAACGCAGACAAACCAAATGGTTCCGCCCAATGTATTAAAAACATAAGGGCTTTGGCTTTTTTCAGAAGGGCTGCGTACTCTGCATAAGCTAAGTTACCTACGTACTCAATGGAGTTAGACAATTGTGGTTTTATAACTTTGTCAAAATACTCCACATCCTGTTTTATCCCCGCAATTTTAAGAGGTATTCCTGTTTTTTGTGAAAGCTCAATTGCATCTTCTATTCCCTTTTCTTTAACTATCCTCCCTGAAAACAGTAAATACTCTCCCTTGCCATCTGACAGCTTGTATTTTGAAAAATCTACACCGTTATAAACCGTATCAACGTAATTAAGATACGGAGCATATTGTCTTTCAGAGTTTGATATTGATACAAAATTAGCCATTTTTAAATATTGATGAAGAGGTTTGTTAACGGTTTCACAAGCGGCACCATGAAGAGTAGTTACCATGGGAACTTTTACTAGGTCATTATAAAGTACGGGGTGGATGTTGAGGTGATTATGAACTATGTCAAAATCTTTTGCCTTTTTTAATGCTTCAACTATATGGATAGATTCATACACCCTGCTGTCTACGCCTTCTAAAAATTCTAAAGGTTTATCCCAATATGAAAAAACGCTAGCTTTAGTATTTGCGGATTTTGTTGCAAAAACCGAAACATCAACTCCTATTTCCACCAAAGCTTCTGCTAAGTTGTACGACACCAATTCCCAGGGACCATAACCTTTAGGTGGAAAATCATGGGCGATTGGTGCTAATATCAAAACTTTCATTCGTAGTTAAACTAAAAGCAGAAGTCCTAAAAAGACGAAAACAAGTACTACAAACCCAGTTAATACCAGTAAACTCACTTTATCTTTTTTACCGTCTCTTTTGTAAACATCGACGAGCTTGGCCAGTGCAGCATAAAAAAACATAGAGACTATAATTACTGCAATAAGTGAGAATGACCAATGTAGTTTTGAAATAAACGGCAGTATGTTGCCTACAATAAAATAACCCGGAAGATTTAGAATCATACCTATAAATAACCCTACAGGAGGGCATATGGGCATCTGAAACATGGTTGTGCAAATTCGAGCTTCAGGAAACCAAGGAGAAAGCAGATAGAAAACAAGACTTATTCCCAAAAGAAGAAAATATAATTGTACGGTTTTTTTTACCAAACCTTGGTGTAACTGATTTGTAAGAAATGTTTTAATCCTTTTCATAATTTAACTATAACAGACTAACGACATCAAATAAAACCATCTTTCAGCGGGTTTTTTCACCATTGTTTCGTAATTATACTTAATTATACCAATAATAAATTTACAGGTTGAGTGATTTCTTTTAGGCTAATATTCTTCATATTATTGTTGTTGTTGGTTCTTGACAAAAAAATGTTGTTTCGGCATTGTAAAGACATCGTAAGAATTTTGTAAGAATACAACTATATGAAGACGGATTACACTACAGATCAATTCTCTCTTTCACTTTCTCAGCACAAAAAAGAAGCCATCATACATATGCAGCTTCATAATGCTTATGTTAATACACGCCACTTTCCATACAATTTAAATATTTTAACTAACCAATCACCTGCAGTTTTAAATCCTCAATGCTTTAACGAAGAGAACCTG
>CAYWFF010000015.1:0-21044 GCA_964458085.1 uncultured Gammaproteobacteria bacterium | reverse complement strand
TAAGAACTGCATTCGCCTTTCTGGCTAACGCACTCTATATTATAAATTGGAATCAGTTGCCCCGCTATTTTAAAAATAATATAAGGAGATAAAACCAAAATAAAAAATGGAAACATTCTCACGATTTTTTTTAATGGCGCAGCTGGAAATGCTATTTTAAACTTCTTTTTTTTATTTTTTATAATTATTATTTTTCTGCTATTTTTTATTCTCATATTAATTTTTTAATTCTAGCATTACTGCGGATGCAAAATCGGCTGCTGCCGTAGTGTCTTTGCTTTTATATTGAATCAGGCGACTTACAATCGCTTTCCAATTTAATTTGACTGCTTCCAATTCTTTCACCAAAACGTTAGCAGTAAGATTATTTTGTTCAATGACTTTTGCAATTCCCAGTTTTTCTGCCTTTAGCGCATTTTTAAGCTGCTCATCCTCGTACGAAAAGGGGAGGGGGATCAAAATAGCAGGTCTTTTGATGTGTAGAATTTCTGACACGGTATTTGCACCTGCACGCGCGATAATGATTTCGCTCTCCTGATACATGCGAGCTATTTCCTGAGGCAAAACAGACCCGTAAACATGATATATTTTTTGGTGTGAGGATTTTAGATTTTTCTTAACTTCCATAAACTTTTTATAATCCAAATCACCTGTCAAATGAATTACGCTCATTTGCGATAGGATTCGCGGTAAAGCAGATAATATAACTTCGTTCAATTTCTGAGATCCCCTTGAACCGCAGGTAATAAACAGAGTAGGTCTTGCGGGAAGTAAAAGTTTTGGAGTCACTTTCAAAATGGCTGAACTGATAGGATTTCCTACAATTTCGGTTTTATCTTTCGAGAAATACTTCATACTCTCAGAATGTGCTAAAAATATTTTTTTCGCAAAAATCGCTGATACACGGTTTGCAATCCCTGCTGCTGTAGTTTGTTCATGGATAAAAATAGGTATTCTAAAAAGCGCACCGGCGATAACAACAGGAACAGCTGCAAAGCCTCCGAAAGAAACTATCAGAGATGGTTTAATGGCAGAAACTATTGATATACCCTGCCAAAAACCCAATGGTATCTTCAAAATTGAAATAAAGGAGCGGAATGAAAAAACTCTCTGCAATTTACCTGCTGATATAGGTATAAAATTCACTCCCTGACTGAGAGCAAGTTTTGATTCAAGCGAGTTAACAGCCTCCCCTTCCATTGCCTTTTTGGACGCAACCCAATATAAACTGCTTTTTGAAATACCTGAATTAATCAATTTTTCCAATAGAGCATTTGCTGTTGTGGCTGCGTGTCCTGAAGCAATTATTATTCTTTTATTTTGCATGGATTTCTTTCTTCTCACTATATCTTGAAATATTTAATAGTATACCGACTCCGGTAAGTATAGTTACCAGGGAAGAACCTCCGTATGAAAAAAATGGTAAGGGGATTCCGGTCAACGGAACAATGGCTACCATGGCACTTATATTCAGAAGTGCCTGTCCTCCAATCCATGTAGTAATTCCTACAGCAAGCAATTTTGAAAAAGTATCCGGAGCCCGCTTTGCGATTGAAAGTGCCCGTAACACAAAAAATATAAACATAGCAATCAATAAAGTTGCTCCGACAAAACCGACTTCTTCTGCAATGACTGCAAAAATTGAGTCGGTAGCTGTTTCAGGCAAAAACAGAAACTTTTGTTTCGAATGTCCGACACCTAGCCCAAAAAGCCCCCCCGACCCAAGTGCCAAAAGTACCTGCCTTATATGATACGAGCTTCCCAAAGGGTCTGAAGATGCCTCAAAAAAAGTCATCAGTCTCGCACGTCTATAGTCAGACGAAACTATAAGAATTAAAGCAGTAATTAAGCCTAAACCCCCGCCTCCAGCAACGTAAACCAAAGGAACTCCGGATATAAATATTTGAGAAAACGCAATCAATACTATAATTATAGTTGTACCCAAATCAGGCTGGAGCATAACCAACAGCGAAATAAGACCGATTGGTACAAAGTATGCTATGGGTTTTTTATTTAGAGATGCAATTGTGGCAAGGTAAATTGCCAAAGTCAACTTAATGAATTCTGATGGTTGCAGAGTAGTAAACCCCAAATCGATCCATCTCCTGGCTCCTAAAACTTTTAAACCAATTCCCGGTATGAGAACGATTAATAGTAAAAATACATTTCCGATAAAAATCAGCATCCCTACTTTTTTCCAATATCCGAAATGTATTTTACTCATAATAACCATTGAAATTAATCCGATAAAAGCAGCAGCAATTTGCTGCTTAACGAAATAGAATTTGTCATCGAAGTTTCTGAGAGCGAGAGGCGCAGAGGCGTCAGCAACTGCAAGTAAACCTATTACAGTAAGTATTAAAGTCAGTGCTAATAATTTATGATCATAGCTTCCGGGAGAAACTGTTCGAATAATTTTTTTCCGTTTCATAGTAGATACTTGTCATTTTAAATGGTAGCAAGCCATAACCCAAAAATTGCCAGCACCATACCTGCCAGCCATGCCCGCATCACTATCTTTGGTTCTTCCCAGCCAATTGCCAAAAATGCATGATGTAAAGGAGCAAGCGGCAAAAGCGGTCTTTTCAGTACTTTCCAGCTTAAAATTTGAACGGCAGATGAAACTAATTCAATTACAAAAATACCGCCTATGATAAGAAGCGCAACTATACTACCCGTAAGAAGTCCGATTAGTCCCAACATTGCGCCAAAAGAGAGCGATCCCACGTCTCCCAAATGCAGCCTCGCTGGCCATATATTAAAGTATCCGAACGCCATTAACGCACCTATCCAGAGTGTGATAAAAAGCGACAAAGGGGTATCCAAAGTTGACGCAGCAATTGCTCCGAATGCAATCAGGCATATCACCAAAAGCCCCGCAGCCAATCCATCAAGCCCGTCTGTTATATTGAATGCATTTGAGAAGGCGACTATTACAAATGCCGCAAAAGGTATGTAAAAAATTCCTAAATCTAGTACTACATCAATAAGGGGAATGTGAATTATACGAATCCCCAAATATGCATAAAGAACAAATCCGATTATAAAACCCAAAACCCATTGAAGCAAAAACTTTGTTCGCCTGGTTAAGCCAAACCACATACCCAAAGATCCCTGACGCGGTTTGCCGAATATTTTTAAAAGGTCATCCGATAATCCCAGAAGTCCGTAAGACAGAAAAGTAAAAAATATTATAAAAAGTTCGGTTTTGAGATGAAATGAACTTCGTATAAAAATGCCCATATGGGACGAAAACGGAAATAAAAATGCAAACAATAAAGAAACAATAGCAATTATAAGTATTCCGCCTCCAACAGGTGTACCCGCCTTAATATCGTGCAATTGATCAAATAACGGAATTTTACCTTTTGACGGAGCTTCTTTTCGACGCGTTAATTTTAGTTTATACAAAAGGTCAATAAAAGGTACAACCAAAACGCTGCTAATTAAAAATGAAAATAATAATAAACCAAGTGCAAGTGTAAGAGTTCCGGTCATTTTAAAAATGTAATATATAAGTATAGCTCATATTTGTTTTAAACTCCTAGAGGTGTCGTAATTTTTTTCTTATATTTTCAAAAACAAAGGTAAGCCAATAAAGCTTAGAAGTAGGTATATCCCTAGCATGCACCCAATTATGAGCTGTTCCTCCGAAACCTTTTTTAAAAACAGTTACTCCGGCAAATCTGTGATTAGGGTCATCGGTCGGGGCAATTCCCCATAAATCGTAATATTTTAGTCCCCGTTTTTTTGCTTCTAAAATAATCTGCCATTGTGTAGCATATGAAGCGTTTGTTTTTCGTGCTGCATCGGTTGATCCACTGTGGTGATAGTAAGCGTATTCGCCATAAAAGACAACGATTGCTGCAACTAAGTTTTGGTTGTTTTTTTTACATATTATCAGACCTCCTGAATTGTCTCCACCGAACTGTTTTATTTGTTCTTGAAAAAGTATTGGATTAAAACCTACAAATTTATGCCTTTTGACAGTGTCTTTTTGGAGGTATGCCAGAACCTTTGTGTCCGCCGGATCTGTTGTCAACTCAAAACTATATCCTTCTGCTAAACCTTTTTTAATTGCATAGCGTGTATTTTTTCGCATATTCTTTAATATTTCTTCAGAAGGCGGGCGTATATCGACAACTAATGTGTTTTCACCGTGAAGATGCATAGGAGAATTTACAAAACCTAAGTCATTTATTAATTCTCTGTTGGCATCACTATCTTCCAGCTCAGGCCGTAACCTGATAAACCAAACCTTATTATCTTCTGCAATTTTCTTAATAGTTTGTAAGGCAAACTCTGTGATTTCTTCATCTTGCCAATTTATAACAGGTCCTGATGGTATTATGAAATGCGGACCTCTTTTTGCAGGTTGATGTATCATTAAACAAATACCCACAAGTTTTAGGGCATTAAAAAATCCCAGACGAATAATTTTATATCCCAAGGCTTTATGAACTTCGCCCCAACTCCACGACTGAAGAAAAGAATGAGGGTTGCGGGCAAGCAAAAACTTCTCCCATACTTCTTTATCTGTAATTTCTTTTACTGTGTATTTAGCCATATTTTTGTAAGTTCTACAACTTTTTTTGCGTCTTCTAAAGAAAGCGTGGGATAGGTTGGTAAATTTAATATTTCCTTACTCATTTTTTCTGCATTAGTACAACTACCTTTCCGATAGCCGATTTTTGATAAATTATTAACCGGTACTATGGGTTTTCTATACCAGTCTCCAACAAGGATTTTTCTTTTTTGTAAGAAATTAAACAAATCCACAGCTTTAGGGTGCAGTATGGGGTAACGTAGCCAAATTGCTTCCGGAGATTTATCGGGTAAAATTAAATCTGTATTAATCAATGATGAGTAATAATATTCTGCAATTTCGCGACGGTGTGAATTAAAACGCTCAAGCTTTAATAGTTGATTGAGAGCTAATTTTGAAAGTGCAGCTGACATTTTTTCCGGAAAAAAACCTGGGTTTCCCCCGCTTTTTTCCGATTGATATACGGCTCGTGAAAGAAAGCCGAACTTTTGTGAAAATACAAGAAATCCCTTTCCGAGCGTAACTTTGCCGACTCCCATAGTATAAGTTTTAACGATAAAAGCCATCAGAACAGGATGAAGTAATTGCTGTAATACCCATCCGTATCCGGGTTTTGGAAGAGTATCTCTTAAATATTTTAATTTTTCATAGGTTTTATTTTCTTTAATCAAAATCATGCCGCCAAAAACTGAAGAAATTACTTTGTCTCTGCCAAAACTGAAAAACGCAATATCACCCAAAGTTCCGACAGCTTTACCCTGAAGTTTTGCCCCTAATGCAACCGCACAATCTTCAATTACCAGAATGCCTTCAGGGAGAACTCTTTTTATTGCTTCCACATCAGCAGGAATACCGAAAGAATGTTGAATAATTATTGCCTTTGTTTTATCGCTGACTTTATCTCTCACACTGCTTGATGACAAGTTGTAGTTCTCGTTAACATCCGCGTAAATCGGAGTTGCTCCTGCCCACCTGACTGAATTAGGTACCGCAACACAGGTGAAGCCCTGTACGATAACTTCATCGCCGTTCCCGATATTATTTGCTCGCAAGATCAGCTCTTCCGCCGATCGGCCGCTATTAACTGCCAAAGCAAAATAACCTTCCGGAAATAGTTTTAAAAACTCTTTTTCGAGTCTCTGTACTGTTTTCTCATCTTTCCAAATCCAGGGTGCCGATAAAACTTTCAATGCAAGCAATACGTCATCTTTCTCTAAATTCGGTGAAAGCGAAATCGCAATAGGTCTAGTCATTTTTCCTATTTTCTAAATAATCCATAACTTTTTGTGAAATTCGCCCTTCAATCAGCAACACAAATCCGTTTTGTATAAGCCCCTCAGTGAATTCAACTAAATGCTCCGGATCTTCTACAAGTTTTAGTTTTTGGACATCACTTCCCAACCCTTGTTTTATAAAAAGTGCCGTCTCCGGACTTGTAACAAAAACACGATCAACGGATTTTAGCAGTTTTCCCAGTTTATTGTGTACTTTTTGACTTTCATCCCCAAGTTCAATAATTCCGGGAGTAATAACAGCTTTTTTCTTACCTTTAAAATACTCCAAATATTCCAAAGCAGACATAAATCCTGACGGAGTTACATTGTAAGAGTCGTCAATTAGTACTGCTCCGTAGTTCAGCGTTTGTACTTCCATTGTACCCGGAGGAGTTTTTACTTTTACAATCTGTTTTTTTATTTCCTGCCAGGAAACACCAACAGTTCTGGCAAGCAAAATTGCTCCTGTCAAATTCTCTACAAAATGAATCCCGTGAACCGGAGCAAATAATTCCCTTTGTTTTTCTCCATCATAAATTCTAAAACTTATCCCGTCTCTCGTAGATTCTGAAATGATGGATTGCATGGTAGCATTTGCCCTATGATCATTAATTTTTATATTTTTTCGCAGTGCGTACGTGAGAACAGTTAAGTTGGTAGATAATTTCCTGGCTTTTTCGGACAAATCAAATACATCCCGGTTTGAGATATTAAAAAGCGCAATTCCGTTTTTTGGTAAACTTTTAATAAGTTCGAATTTGGCAGCTTTGATGTTTTCCAAGCTGCCGAAAAGATCAATATGCTGAGGCTCAATTCCCGTCAGCATACCCATAGACGGTTGTACGATGTCTGAAAGTTTTGCGATTTCGCCTTTTTTGTAAGCACCCATTTCAACAACAAATATTTCAGTATTTTTCTTAAAATCATTTATAACTTTTCGGACTATTCCAAAATCAGTATTCTCGTTTTTTGTCGTTTTCTCTGTAATGAATTTGTTCTCTAGAAGTGTTGCTGTAAATTCTTTTGTGGTGCTTTTACCATAGCTGCCGGTAATACCAATTACTTTCGGTTTAATGTTAAGCAGAATTTCTTTTGCTTTTGCAATTTCTCTTTGCCGGGCTTTTTCAACTAATGGCTTTGTCCAGATTATTCCCAAAAAAGGAGTAAAAACCAGTAATAATTCACTTGAAAATAATGCATAAATAATGTTTTGAGTAGAAAACAGTATTGCAAGGAATGTAAATAAAGATATGCAAATAGTTGCTATGATTCTCCTTGCCCTTAATGTAAAAACCGGTTTACGTAACTCGTGCCGCATGGCTAGGATAAATGTATTAAGATCAATTGAGAGCATAATCAGCAAGTAAAGAACTAAAACCAGCGGCATATAAAGCGCAGCAATTAGGAGTGACAATTTGCTTAGTACCGGAAATAATAAAATCTTTTTTCTTCCGTCGGAAGTTGCCGCAAACGACCTGAATCTGTCAAATCTATATTCCTTTACTTGAAGCCAATAAGTCCATAAAAGAATTTGACTTAAAGCTTGGGGAAACCAAAGAATTGTAATTACAATTAAAGTGTGCTGTGCCATGTGTGTATTGCGAAAGCGATATCTTTTGGTTTTTCGTAAGGTAATTTATGTCCCATTCCTTTATATACAATTAATCTTCCGCTTTTTAAATTGGCTTCTAAAAATCTGGCATCGGCTATAGGAGTCATGCGATCTTTATCACCCCACAAAACAAGGCTTGGGATTGCAATTTTTGTAACGTGCGGCTTAAGATCTTCAGCAACAACTTTTCGAAAGACTTCCCTCATAACCCCTTGAGTTTTTTCGTAATCATGCTCTCTGGCAGCTTTGTATAATACTTTTCGAAATAGAGAATAGGTTCCGGGAACCACAAGAACTGCTTTGCCGGTTTTAGCCAATGTTGTGAATGCAAGTCTTTTAACAGGATTTCCTCTGGATAATCCGCTTGTAGCACACAAAACTATACCGGATAAATTTTTAGTGTTTGAAGTTGCCATTTTTATTGCCAATCTTCCTCCAAAAGAATGGCCAAAAACGACATAATCTTTATTTATAAATGCTTCGCTTGCAAGTGTCTTTACGTGTTTTGAATATTCTTTTATCCCCCAAGCAAAATCCGGCGGAGGAGCTTCAAAACCTGCAAGCAAGGGAAGTAAAACGTTCCAGCCTTTTTTCTCCAAAGCTTTTTTCAGGGGCATTAGTTTATTGGAAGTGGCTCCCCATCCATGCAAAAGTATAATATTCCGAGATCTCATAGGTATATTGTAGTTCAAGGCGACTTCTGAGTCTAATTTGTCACACTAAATTTGCAATTGCTTCCTTATATTTGTTAGTTTCATCTTCATAATTTTTAAATACACTAAAGCTAGGTGAAGCCGCCGAAAGTAGGCATATTGCGTTTTTAGGAGTAACTTCGTATGCAATCCGAACCGCATCCTCCATTGAATTTACAAAATGGTGTCCTACAGAATTTTCATGATCAAATTTTTCCACTTCTTTCCAAATCCTTGTTCCGGTTGTCGGAAATAGCAAAAGTGTTTTAACACCCTTTTTTACAATGGTTTGAGCTAATAGGTCAAACTCCTGACCTCTGTCAAACCCTCCACAAATCAAGGTTGCAACTTTTTTTTCAAACGAATTTAGCGCTGCAATTGTCGCTTCAGGAATAGTTGCTAAAGTATCAGCAATGAAAGTAATTCCCCGAATAGTCCCAACTTCTTCCAACCTGTAAGCAAGCGGTTTAAATGTCATAATGCCCTTTCTTATGTTGTCAACCGGAGCTCCTGCAGTGTAGGCAGCTAATGACGCAGCCAAAATATTATAAAGATTATGAGTTCCCAAAAGCGTCAGTTCGGAAACAGGCATCAGGATCTCATCTGAGGTTTGTACATTAAGATATAATTTATCTTCAAAAAGATATGCATCACCTTTCTGGGTTAGTGAAAAAGTTTTTTTATTTGCCTTTGATTGTTGAGCAATGTCAGTAAAATCAGACACGTCCTGATTGTAAATAAAAGTATCCTCAGGTGTTTGAAACGCGGCAATATTTGCTTTCGCTTTAATATATTCATCAAAATTAGTGTAATAATCCAGATGCTCACGGAAAATGTTTAAAAGTACTGATATATGAGGGCTTGTATCTATGTCCATCAATTGATGTGATGACAACTCATATACAAAAGTGGTATCTGCACTATCATCCGGCAGATAGTCAAACGCTGGTTTACCGATATTGCCCATGAGAATTGCTTTAATTTCAGCAGTCTCTAGAATATGATGAATAAGTGAGGCTGTAGTACTTTTGCCTTTAGTGCCGGTTATACCTATAACTTGCCCATTAATTAATTTAAAGAAAAGTTTTGTTTGTGAGGTAATTTCAATTCCTGCTTTTTTAGCTTGAGCAATTTCAGGATTTTTATGTGAAATACCTGGTGTTTTAAAGATTAAATCACCAGTCGAAAGGCCTTGCAAATATTCTTCTCCGGTCAGAAGTATAACGTTTTTATCCTTTACCACTTGTTGTCTGGCGACTTCTTCCCATTCAGTTTCTGGTTTTTTGTCGCGGATTATGAAGTGTCTGTCAGGAAATTCCTGTCGTAAATACCTATATGTACTTTGACCTTCACGGCCAAATCCTAGTATCACAATTTGTTTTTCCGTGTCTATTAATTTATTTATCATGCAGAACTTTTTTAAGTATTGTTTCAAAACGATCCTGAAGATTGTGTTCTTCTCCCCAACTAATTAGTAAATTTTTCGTCCGATTTGTCATGTTCGATTCTTTCGATAAAATTTCGTCTAATACTTTTTTTAACAGTTTCGGCATATTTTCTTCTTTATGTCTGGCGATTGAAAGAAATAGAGCAACTTTTGTTTCCTCACGCGTACCTACACATTCAAGTGGTTTTACTTTAGTTTCATCAGTCATGCTTTCCAAAAGGGGGAAGAGATCTAAATCTTCAAATAAATTCTTGGGGAATATTTCTAAAATCCTTTCACCTAAAAATGGATATAGTAGTAAAAAAGTCGATAAACACTTGGGACATTTCAGACACCAGCTATTCGTTTTTTGTCCGATATTGCAACTTTTAATAGTTGAGAAATATTTTTCCATGTTACTAAACAGTTTTGCAATCTGCAGCTCATACAATGGCCGTAAAAATGAAAAGTAGTTGATCTTTGAAAGATAAGTTTCATTGTATGCACGGAACATATTTTCAAAATCTAAACTTTTACTATATTGGTGGTTGATTTTTTTACCATGATAAAGTGTATTTTCTTCATTGGAACTTAGTTCATTGGAAAAAGCGATATGGGAATATCCGAATAGATACGCTGTAAATACTGAAATAAAAGCCAATACGCCGGAGTATGGGGTGTGGCCATTTAAATAACCTTGTTTGTTCATTTTCAATAGTTGCGGATCAATTGTCCGAGTGACTGACACTGTTTTCTGGCGATTAGAAAGTTTGGCAACTTCCATAGCAGCCTGAGAAGCAGGTGTCACAATAAATGGAGAAACTAGTGAAAATTTATTTTTTAAAAGTTCCAAAGTAACAGTTGAGTCTTTGCCACCTCCGACCGGCACTAAAACTGAATCCCCCTGAATTTCAACCGGTTTTGTAACAATGTTACGATTTGATTCCGGAAGTATCTGAACCAATTTCTCATGCGTTGGGTCAATTGCGTTTTCATAATAGAATTGCCCCATACCGTCAATAAGCAGCTTATGCCACCACTGGACTTGGTGTGGTGTTAGTTTCCCGGCTTTTATGGAAATAAACGGAGATACGGCCGTTTTCCAGTAACTTGGAATTTCCATGAGTCCCAAGTGAAAAGCAAAATTATCAATTGCATCGATGTCTTTTTCTTGCAGCAGCGAATTGGACACATTATGGATACAGATTTGGGGTTTAAAAACAATGTCTGGCTCTATCGTAAATGTATAATTTAGCGTAAGTGTAAAGTCTGCAATGTTATATGAAAAATCCTCATAACAAAACGTAGGATGTTTACTGCGTAACTTTTGGATATCATCTCTCAGCATCATGTAATTGTAACATTTAGCTCCAAAAAGGAGTATAATAGCAGTTACCACCAATGGATCTTCAGGAAAATTTCTCGCTTAAACCTTATAATTCTTTTAAGGTTGATGTTTCTGCAAAATACTTTGCACGCATCACATCAGTTGATGAATTAACTTCAGTATTGTCAGATCCGAAAGCACAAGGACTGCCACTTTTTATTTTAGGAGGTGGCAGCAATACCCTTTTTACCAAAGACTATTATGGACTGGTTTTAAAAATTGAGATCTTGGGAATAGAAGTATTGGAAAATACTGAAAAGGAAATCACTTTAAAAATAGGTGCGGGAGAGAGCTGGAGCGGTTTTGTCCAGTATGCCGTAAACAACGGATTTGCCGGAATTGAAAATCTGACACTTATTCCGGGGACTGTTGGCGCTGCACCGGTACAAAACATAGCTGCCTACGGGCAGAACTTTGAAGATGTATTTTTGTCTCTCAATGCTTTTGATCTAAACAAAAAGCAGATGGCAGAGTACAGCCGTGAGGCATGTCAGTTCGGCTATCGTGATAGTTTTTTTAAACATGAAGGCAAGGGTAAATTTATAATTACATCAGTAACAGTTAAATTAAAAAAACAACCGGAAATTGATATCACTTATCATTCACGATATGACTCTCTGGTGAGTGAACTTCAACAGTTTACTGATGATCCTTACACAATTAGGGACATAAGCAGAGCTGTTCAGAGGATAAGGGAGCGCAAATTCCCCGATTGGGAAAAGAACGGAACTGCTGGAAGTTTCTTTTTGAATCCGGTTATTACCAAAGATAAATTAATTAAGCTACAACAAAAAGTTCCCGAAGTGCAGTATTATCCAGTTGATAAATTAACCTACCCAACTCCCGATGACCCTTCTTTTGATCACGATAATCATGTCAAAGTTGCAGCCGGCTGGCTTTTGGAAGAGTTGGGCTGGAAAGGAAAACGTATTGGCAATGTCGGAACTTCTCCGAATCAATCTCTCGTGGTCATGACCTTCGGAGAGATCAGTGCTAAAGAAATTCTCGACTTTACACAAAAAATGCAACAAGATTTTGAAAATGCATATGGTATTCTTCTGAAGCCAGAAGTAAATATTATTTAGGATTCCATTGTGATAGAACTAAATTTACTTTTTCACCATTAAAAGCTACACCTTCTTCTTTTAACATTTTCAACTTACCGGATATTCCTCCTTCACCTGAATAACCCACTAAACTTCCGTCTGCGGCTACTACGCGATGGCATGGAGTGTGAGGTGTATCGGGATTGGTTTTCATACACATCCCTACGGCTCTGGCTGCCTTTGGACTTCCTGCGAGCTTTGCCAGTTGACCGTACGTCGCAACTTTACCATTGGGTATCTGCCGTGTCAGTTTATAGACTTTATCAAAAAAATCAGTCATAACTATGATTTTAATACAAATCCTTTTGAATTTCCAAAGGCAACAAAACCGGCAATATCCAAAAGGGTGTTGTTTATTTTACAATTTACAAAAGTGGTACCGGACAGTGTTGTGTCGGTTAATACTGCGTTTGTTAAATCACACCTCTCAAAAGCGGCGTAATCAAGTTTGCTCTCTGAAAAACTAACGCCCGAAAGATCACAATAAATAAAAAGAGAATTCATAAGATCAGTATTGTGAAACATACAATCTGTTAGATCTAATTTCTTCCGCGCATACCTACTTCCGGACTTTAATTTTTGAAAAACAGAGTTGTTAATAATTGAATTAGTAAAATTACATTTTTTTAAGGTTGCTTCTCCGAAATCTATATTACTCAACTTAGTTTCGGGAAAACTACATTTTGTAAAAATCGTCATTTCATAAATTGAACCTGAAAAGTCGCAAAAGGAAAATAGGCAATTCGTAAAAGAAGTATACTTTAAGTCGCACTCTGAAATATTGCAGTGGGAAAAGTTTACTTCATTAAAATCTTTACCCTTTAGCTCTTTTTGAGTAAACTTCCGGTGTTTATAATTCATCTGTTTCTAAATATTTATCAATTAATTCAATATCGACTAAGTCCTTATCCCCTCCCCTTCTTTTTTTAAACATTTTTACTGTTTCTAAATTAACGAATCGCACACCGCCTATATTATCGGCACTTGCAATTTGTTCTTCAGCAGATGGTTTGTCTGAAAATCCTCCAACTGCCTCTATGTTTGGTGTGAGTTGAATCTTAATACAATTTGGTTTTTGTTCTACTTTAAATTGCTTAGAAAGTTTAGCTAACAACATATCACTTATTACCAGATCCAGATCGTTAGCTTCTCTTAAACCTCTTACTGCCATGCAGCCTGAACTAGTAACTGCAAATTGGTCACTCGGTAAACTAAGAGCATTAAGATCCTGAAGTAACTTTTTGATTTTCATCAAAATTAGTATACACCTTGACCTCACTTTGGTTAAAAGGTAGTCTTTAGTGTATGAAACTGAATCCTTTAACTGATGAAGAAAAACGGGTCATAGTTGATAAAGGGACTGAAGCACCTTTTACCGGAGAATATGATGATTTTTGGCAAGAAGGTACCTATATCTGCAGGCAGTGCAATGCTCCACTTTACCACTCAACTGACAAGTTTGATGCCCATTGCGGCTGGCCTTCTTTTGATCAGGAAATTTCGGGGGCAGTAAAACGACAATTAGATGATGACAGTCAAAGAACAGAGATTATTTGTAATAACTGTGGAGCGCATTTAGGGCATGTTTTTGAAGGCGAAAGACTGACTGATAAAAACACAAGACATTGTGTGAATTCAATTTCTATGAAATTCATCCCTCAACAATAAACCTCTTTTTTTTATGACTGCCGTTTCTTCTCATCAGCTTTTGCCAATTCTTCTTGAGTATTCACACCCACCCATTCTTCACTTTTCTTTAGAATATAAGTATAAACAGGCTTGCCTTCTTCTAATGCGATTTTGACAAGATCTACAATGTAATATTCTCCTGATGCACTTTTTTTGATCTTTGCAAAATGCTTTTTTGCCCAAGCAACATCAAATATGTACATTCCGTCATTAACTTCAGTGATTTTTTTCTGCTCCTCAGTCGCATCTTTATCTTCTACGATACCGACTAATTTGCCCTTTTTGTCACGAACAATTCTTCCCAATCCGGTCGGTTGTTCATTTATAAGACTTACAAATGAAACAGCAGCGCCTTTGTTTTTATGTCCTTCATATATTGCATTAATCGTTGACGGATAATAAAAAGCACTATCATCACCGTTCATAACAAGAGCGTCTTTGGTGGCTGCTTCATCCACTTTTTTTAACCCCTGGTGAGCCGCATGGCCTGTACCTAGTGCTTCCGGCTGGTCAGCAAAAATGACAGCACCTGCAACCTCTTTTTTGACCAGCTCCTTTTTGTAACCGACCACAATAATTACCGTACCAAATCCTGCATTTCTCACATTTTCAATTGAATATGAAAGTATTGGTCTGCCAGCGATCTCATTTATCACTTTTGGAAACGGTGATTTCATTCTAGTACCTTTACCTGCAGCCAGAAGAATAGCCACTTTTTTTAAGTCAAGTGCGAGAGCTGTTTTAATAGCTACATTGTCAGACCACGAATGCTCCACTCCTTTATAAGCCATACTTTGCTCGTGACCTTTTCCCAAGACAACTACTATATCTCCTTTTTGGGCGAAATGCCTAACTGCAGCAATTATCGCTTCCTGCCTTAGGGGGATTCGCATATAAACATGGCCATCTATAAGTTCCTGAAATACGGTCGGATCAACCTCCACAGCTTCAGTGAGCTTAGCTCCCTTCACCATTTCTTCTAAAATTGCATGAATAGACTCACCTCTGGGATCTTCAGCTGTAAAAATGGAAATATCACACAGATTGGCGGCAATTTTCCCCATCTTGGAACGTTTTTTAGTATCCCTTTCTCCTGCACAGCCAAACACTGAAATCAGTCTGCCTTTCTTGCGTTTTTGAAGTAGAGTTAATACGTTTTCTAAGGAGTCCGGTGTGTGCGCAAAGTCAATAAAAAGTTCAATTCCTAAACTGTTGGGAATTTTTTCAAGTCTGCCGGTTGGAGCTTCTAATTTGGCAAGTGAATTTTTGATTATTTCCCAAGGGACTGCTAAAAACCTTGAGACCGCAACTGCCGCAAGAATGTTTGCAATGTTGTACTCACCCAAAAGAGGAGTTTGTAAATCAATTCTTTCCTCTGCAGTTTTTATAATAAACTTTGACTTACTATCGATACCAATGTTAACCGCCTGGAAATCTGCAGAGTTATTTATGCCATAAGTAGTTACAAATTGACTGCCGTTTTTTTGTTTTTGTAAAAAATTATACGATTCATCATCTTTATTCAAAAACCAATGTAAAGACTTGGTAAATAGTTTTGCCTTGGCGTTACGGTAATTATCAAAAGTTCTGTGGTAATCCAGATGTTCGGGTGCGATGTTGGTCAAAACTGCAATATCAAAATCAATACCAGCGACCCGCTCTTGATCAAGGCCATGAGAAGTCACTTCGATAACTGCATGCGTCGCCCCATCTGTGACCATTTCCGCTAAAAGTTTGTGAAGCTCTAACGGTTCGGGATTACTGACATGAAGTCCTGTGTCATAAGTCTTTTTACCTACTTTTGCACCAATTGTGGAAATAAGTCCAACCTGTTTTTTTCCCGCTTTGAGAAGTTGATACAAGCTATATGCGGCAGTAGTTTTGCCTTTGGTTCCGGTAATGCCAATGATCTTGAGTTTTCTGGCAGGGTGACCATACCATGCCGCGGCTAGGAAACTTAATGCTTTCCGGCTATTTGCAACTTGAATATAAGTAACTTTTTGAAGCCATTCTATTTTTGGTGTACGTTCTCCCACAATTACTCTTGCACCTTTTTGAATAACCTCAGGAATATAGTCGTGCGCATCATGAGTTATTCCTTTAATAGCTACAAAAAGGGAACCTGTTTTGGCTTTTCTTGAGTCATCAGTTATACCGGTTACAGAAACATTCGTATCACCGAAGATCTCGCTGGTTTTAATGTTTTTTAAAAGTTTTTTAAATTGCATAAATTCAAACTTGCAACTCCTTTTTTAATAATTTAGACAACTGTTGGCTTTTTCCTGCCCCCATAACAATAATTACATCATTATTTTCAGTATCAGATTTTACTAATTTAACTATATCCTCAAAACTGGGTAAATAAATTGCTTGATCGTGCCCAGCGATATCTACAATACTCTGACCAGTCACCCCAAACATCTCACTGTCTCTAGCCGGAAAAATAGGGGCAATAATCACTTTATCAGCATCAGAAAAAGAATTTTTATATTCAGTTAATAGAGCTTTTGTCCTGGAAAATGAATGTGGTTCCACAATGACCCAAATTCTGTTTTTTGGATATTTTTGTCTTAATGCTTTGAGGGTAACTCGTATTGCTGTTGGGTGATGTGCATAATCGTCATAAAGTGTAATGCCTTTAATATTTCCCAGAAGTTCCATTCTTCTGCCAACCCCGTTAAATTCTGTAAGACTTGACTTTAAAGTCGCAATGGGAATTTTTAATAACCCGCCTAGGACAATCACTCCGAGTGCATTTGAAACATTGTATCTGCCGGGGACTTTAAGGGTAATAGTTTCTTTTTCGCTATTTTTAAGCTTCACTTGAAATTCGGTTTCTGATTCAGTTTCTTTCACAATTTCAGCCTTTAAAGTTTCCTTTAATTTCAATTTTGGTTTTTGCGAGAGCGAGTACCCGATAACTGAAATTGATGCCAAAAAATCTTTTGGCAATTTCCCAAATAGCTCAGCGACTCCTTCAGAATCTTGATTTATAATAAGTTTTTTAGCTCCAGAAAGGAGCATTACAAATCGTCTGAAACTTTCAATTACATCGTCTCTGGAAGCAAAAAAGTCAGGATGATCATATTCGATGTTGTTTAGTAATATGTATTGCGGTTTATAATGAAGATATTTTTCGTAAAATTCATCCGCCTCAATTATAGTGTAATTCCCAGCACCGACTCGGTAATTTGCCCTCCATTCTTTTACTGTTGCACCTATTATCACCGTAGGATCTAATTTGGCCTTTTCCAGAAGTAATCCCGCCATTCCTGTAGTTGTTGATTTGCCATGAGTGCCTGCAATACAAATTGAAATAGTATCGCCCAGTAGTTTTTCGCCCACAAACTCTTCCCACAACATTAGTTTTCCTTCTTCTCGCGCTCTCACCACTTCCGGATGTTTGGGATTCTGGTAAAGAATGGCCGGAGAAACAATAACAATCTCCGAATTTATAATATGATCTTCGGAATGGCCTTTAAAAAATTCGATTCCTCTTCTTTTCAATTTTGCAATGTAGGGAGACGAGCCATCTTTGTCACAACCTGAAACTTTATATCCTTTCTTTTGGGCAATAAGTGCGACTCCCGACAATGCACTTCCGCCTATTCCCATGCAGTGAATTGTTCTGTTTTTAATCATCGAAGAGTTAATGGTTTTTTGTAATCGAAGCAATTGATTAACAATTTACTTCTTCAATTTTCGCACCCAACTTCCTTAAGTTTTCTGAAAAATGAGGATGTCCTCTGTACAATGCATCTGCATTTAATATAGTAGTCTGTCCTTCAGCAATCATGGCTGCCATGACCATTGCAACTACTGCACGGATAATATACGGTGCTTCAAGCTCTGCTCCTCGAAGTTTATTGCCACCCATTACGATCACACGATGCGGATCACACATAATTACTTCCGCTCCGATTTTTGTTAGTTCACTGGTCCAGAAAAGACCTGATTCATACATCCAATTATGGTAAAGCATATAACCTTTTGGGGCAGCAAGTGCTAAAGGTATAAAAATTGGCAACAAATCTACAGGTAAAGATGGCCAAGGCTGTGCCCGTACCACGAGAGTTTTATCTTGAAAATTACCTGTTATTTTAATTTCCTGGTTGGCAGGAACAATTGCGGTTGTGCCGTCATATTCGATATTGACATTAAACTTCTTAAATTCATGATTTATTATTTTGAAATATTCAGGAATAGCGTTACTAACCTTAATTTCCCCGCCGGTAATTGCCCCCAAAGCAAGGAAAGTGGTAATCTCATAATGATCTGACAGTAATTCATGTGAGACTCCAGAAAGTTTAATGCCTCCTTCTATCTCTAAAATACTTGATCCTATACCTGTTATTTTTGCACCGGCTTTTACAAGAAAATTACACACATCCTGACATTGAGGCTCTGAAGCAGCACCCATAATTCTGGTTTTTCCCTTTAGTGTGGTCGCCAACATAACCAGATTCGTTGTTGCGGTAGGACTCATTTCAGTAAGCCACACATCACCTGCTTTTGCATCTTTAGAAGACATGACAACACCTTTTTCAGTTTCAGTAACCGTAACTCCCAGATCGCGGAAAACTTTGTATATTGGTTCTAAAGGCCGAAGACCCAAAGTACATCCGCCGGGTAGTTCGTCAAAGTCAACTTTTCCGAAACGGGACAGTAGAGCGCCCCAAAGCAGAGATGTCCCTTTCATATTACCCAAGTCTTCTTTGGTTAATTTTTCAAATGAAAGATTTTTGTTGTTTAGTGTTAAAACTTTTTTTGTTTTATCCCAAAACAGCTTACTTCCCAGTTTTTTAAGAATTTCGACCAGCCTTACAACATCTGTTATTTCGGGAATATTTTCTAGAGTAAGTTCTTCATCAAAAAGTAAAGTAGCAGGCAGTAAATGAACTGCCGAATTTTTACTTCCGGAAGGTGTAATTTCTCCTGTTAGTTTTTGACCGCCCTCTACTCTTATATTCATATGATTAATCAGCTTTCGGGTTGTATGCCTAAAAACAAGAATAAATCTTTGGCAATAGTATACCATAGCGGTGCAGCGGTTTCGGATGCCCATTGAGAAGTTTTAGGTTCTCGTAAAGTTACTAGCATTAAAAATTTAGGATCATCGTAGGGAGCAAACCCCACAAAACTAGCAATGGTTTTTTCGGCGTCGTAATGGCCGGCAATCGGAATCTGAGCAGTTCCGGTTTTCCCGGCAACTTTATAGCCCCTCAGGTGTGTCCATTTTGCTTCACCGTTTTTAGCGGCTTCGACCATCATCTCAGTAATTTCATAAGCTGCCCGTTCGCTAATTACCCGTTTTCCGGAACTTGTTTTCAGATCTTCCTCCCAACCTTCTCCTACGAGTTTGTCCACTACTTGGGGAGTTTTAATTACTCCTCCGTTTGCAATTGCACCTACAGCGCGAGACAACTGAATCGGAGTCACAGCAACGCCTTGGCCAAAGGTTGCTGTAGCCAAATCGACTTCACTCCAAGATCCTTTAGTACGAAGTTTCGGTGCAGCTTCACCCTGTAAGTCAATTTCTGTTTTTTGCCCAATCCCAAATGCTGTAAGATAATCATGTAATTTATCAGCTCCCAGTTTTTTCCCGACATAGGTCATACCTACGTTATCCGAATGTATAATTACTTCACTCATTGTAGAATTGGGATAATATTGGTCGTTCCACGTACCAATCTGATAACCCGAGACGCTTAACGGGCCGGAACAAATATCACAAATAGTATCAGGTTTTACCACTCCGGCATCCAAACCCGCTGCCATTACAAGCACTTTAAATACCGAACCGGGTTCAAAGGACTGGGAAACTACAGGGTTTGTAAAAAAGCTGTATTCAAAATCACTGTAGCTTGCAGGGTCAAAGGAAGGATAGGCGCTCATCCCCAAAATAGCACCTGTGGTTGGATCCATAACAACCGCAACTCCGGCTGTTGCGCCATAGGTTTCTATTCCTTCCAACAGTTTAGTATCCAATGTTAATTGAATTCCTTTGTCAACGTGAGTTAAAAGACTGGCTCCGGTAATTGCCGACACTTCTCTGGATTCTCCTGTGAGTATAGGTATGCCTACAGCATCTGCCACGCGAGAAATAAACCCTTCTTTACCTGTTAGTGAGACATCGTAAAAACCTTCCAAACCGAAGTAACCAATATCGTCATCGTTTTTATTTTTCCCAACAAAACCCAGCAAATGAGCTGCCGAAGATGCTTCAGGATAAATTCTAGTTTCGTGTGTCTCAAAACCTATTCCGCTATAATTTAGAGCATCAATTGCATCTCTGGTTTCCCTGTCCACTTTCCGTCTTAGAGGCACCCACTTAACATCGTTTTTAGATAATAAGCTTTTTAACCTAGCAGTCTCTTCATACAGAACTTCTTTGTCAGTATCCCCAACAAATAATTTAGCCAGGCTTTCAGCAATTTCGGTTTTATTATGTGTAATTTCCGGAAGCATTGCATATACCAAGAAGCTTTCAACTGTAGCTGTCAACCATGTGCCGTCAGAGGCCAATATATTTCCCCGGGAAGCACGGACGGAGTAACCGTTTTTTTGTTGCGATCTCGCTTCTGCTGCTAAATCCTGACCGCGTATTATCTGCCAGTAAAAAAGCCGTGCAATAAGCACAATTGAAAAAGACACTATTGCGAAGGAAAAGACTGTTAGTCTTTTTGGCATAGGCTATTGCAAGCGTACGGCAAACGTATCCTCCTTAACGTACACCACTTGGTGATTTTTTGTGTAACCCTCAGCCTCAACCGACTCTTCGATCTTTGTCAGTGAGCTTTTTCCCAAGATCGACTCTGTCAAAACTTTATTCTCTAAAGTGAGTTTTGCTATCTCGTGCTCGAGTTCAGATAGTCTTGCCCCACTGGTAACAGTTTGCAGTGTGTAAAAAACTTGTAACGCAATAAATATCCCCACCATTAAAAATATAACAGACCGGGTGTTAAGGTGTTTTTTTTCTGACTGTATTAGTAAAGAATGGGTTTTCATAATTTTTCTGCTACACGCATTTTTGCGCTCCTCGCGCGCGGATTTATTTCGATTTCAATTTCGGTCGGCGTAATTGCTTCACGATTTATAATTTTCAATACATTTTCTTTCGCTTGTCGCAGAAAGAAATGTTTGACTATGGAATCTTCGCCGGAATGAAAGCTGATTACAACCATTTTTCCGCCTTTTTTTAAAAGGCTAATTGCTTTTGGTAGCGTTTCTTCAAGCGTAGCAAGCTCTGTATTTACTGCTATCCTTAATGCCATAAAAGGCAAAGTTGCAGGATGTGTATGTTTCCCCGGCA
>CAYWFF010000014.1:5464-21742 GCA_964458085.1 uncultured Gammaproteobacteria bacterium | reverse complement strand
AAACTTCCGGTAGTAGATAAAGATCAAAAGTTGGTTGGCGTGTTTACGTATAAAGATTATTTACAATTTAAAAATTTTCCGAATGCTGCATTAGACAATGAAGGCAGGCTATTAGTTGGCGCTGCAATCGGGGTTCATGATATCGACATAGACCGCGCCCACCTTCTGATTAACGCTGGCGTAGATGTCCTTTTCCTTGATATCGCTCACGGTCACTCAATATACACTGAAAACATGCTCAAACGACTTAAAGTTAAGGAAAAAATTAAAACTCCCATAATTGTCGGGAATGTAGCCACGCGTGAAGGTGTACTTTTTGCATACAATAACGGAGCCGACGGTATTAAAGTTGGAATCGGCCCAGGTTTTGTATGCAGAACCAGAAACGTTGCAGGAACAGGAGTCCCCCAGGTTACAGCTGTTTTAGAAGCCAAAGAAGCTTTAGCAAATAAAAGAAATGCTCCGCCCATAATAAGCGATGGGGGCATCCGAGAACCCGGAGACGTTTCGAAAGCAATAGCTTGCGGAGCAGACACTGTAATGATAGGAAGCCTGTTTGCAGGAACGGATATGAGTCCGGGAGATGTTATAAAAGTTAACGGTGAGTTGAAAAAACGGGTCCGTGGAATGGCATCAAAAGACGTGTTGGAGGCACGCAAAAAAATGGGAGACTCTACAACTGATGAAAAGGCTTACGCACCTGAAGGCCGGGAAACTTTCACTTCATTTCATGGTTCGACACAGTCAATGCTTCTAGAATACATTGGTGGGTTACGCTCTGCAATGAGTTATGCCGGTGCTCACAACATTAACGAACTTAAAGAAGCGCAACTGATTCACATCTCCCCATCCGGCTCAAATGAACAGATCAGAGCTTTAAGTTAAAGTTTTGTGACGAATATTTTTCGCAACTTCCTTGTAAAAAGCGAGCCCGTTGTAAAAACCGCAAACGTACTATTTCTTTTATATTATAAGACAATGTTTTTAATGATTTAATAGTATTTCTAGATTCTTTCTCGAAATCCTCATACAATTAGGAAACTGCCACACACACTCCGCTAAGCGCAATCACTACCGAGAGCCCTTTTTGAGAAAAACCTCCTACTGTTCCCAAAGTTCCGTTATAGTACCCTTTCCGGTAATTATTTTTGGTAAACATTACATTCGCGCCAATTTTGAGCTGAAGATCTATGGGTGACAGAATATTTTTTGCAAGTATAGCTGAAAGCTCTAAACTACCTTTAGTTTCCTCTGTAAAAGTAGTATTTTTCCTGGTAACGCCAGAAGTTTATAAGAATTTAGTGTATCAACTTGGACATTGTGAGTAAACAAACGGGGCGCTGTTTTAAAATTAACCGAGCTGAAGCAGCAATGCCTGTAGATGCAATAACCCCTGTTAATATTCCTTTATTAAAAAATAATGAATATGGTCTTTTAATACACTCGTCTTTCCGCTCGCGGCAGGGCTGGTCAGAAATACGTTTCTGCCTAGTTTTTAATACATCTAATGCATCTTTTTGTAACATTGCTGCTCCTTTTTTACTACCAACCTTCTTATGACTGAGTCGCATAAAACCACTTAGTATGATTTTTGTTCCCGGTCGTACAAATTATTCCTTTATATTTTTTACCTTTTTGGGTAATTCCTTCTTTAAGAACTGCTTGGCTGCCACAAACTAAGCATGCAAGAATTCTTTTTGTACCATCAGCCAGTTTTGGCGATTCGGAAGTTGCCCGAACCACCTCATCTGCTGAGGCTACAGACTCCAAAAGTCCATAGCCCGCAAACCCCAAGGCTCTGCCTACGGCTGATGTCTCAGCAACTTCGTAAGGATTTTGCCGCTCAATCATCTTAGCGTTTTCCGGGATAACGGCAGAGATTCCTGTATATTCTTTACCTTTAAGAGTAACTACGGCTTTAATAACTACGGGTTCGTGAGCCAAGACTTCAGTTATTACGCCTTCAAGGACTTTGTCCTGATGTGCCAGTTCAAGCCTTCTGGCAACAGTCATATAGTTTTTTCCATGAATTGACACAATTCCATTATTTGTCATGTTTGTCACCTCCTTTCTTTTGTTTAATTAAATACATAAGTAAATTCTAAGCAATTACACTGAATAATAGCCATGAAGAAAATGAAGGAGTACTAAATCATTTCTCTTACCCATTCATTTTCTTATGCGGAATCAATTGTAATTGACACCTGCCGTACCAATATCCGATTTAGCAAAGGTAGTCTAAGTGAACATGAAGTAGTTTGCAAGTAGCAACATTCGGGTTTTAATCGGTTGATTGTTGCTAACTTATGACCGGAGATTAAGTGGCAATTATTTTAAATAAGCAACACATTTTAAAATCTGTTCGTATATAAAACGGTTAAGGAAACATTAGGAATCTTCTGGCAACATTAGGCATTTTCTGGTAATCTTACTTATGCTTATACCGCCCAAATACAGTCTCACCCCAAATATAATCCAGTTATTGTCTTCCATTGAGGGAAGTCGGGAAGTTGTAGACGCGATCGCCGTTCCTCCCGCGATAGAAAATAATATTCGTCGCCAATCCTCTCTAAAAACTTCACTTTACTCTGCACGGATTGAAGGCAATGAATTGACCCTTGAAGAATTATCCCGAGGACCGTCAAAAACACAACAAAAAGCTGAGGTTTTTAATACTTTAAAAGCACTAAACTGGATGCTTGGCCGTTCCAAAAAAGACATATCAGAAAAAGAAATACTCGAACTGCATGAGATTCTTATGAAAGGCCTTATTGAAATTGACAATTTGGGCAAATGGCGTCAGGAAATGAGTGCAACTTTCAATAAAGCAGGCATTGCCATTTATCTTCACCCCTCCCCGCGTTATATTGAATCGCAAATTAAAAAGCTGATTGCTTTTGTAAATAGTGAGAAAGAACAATTTATACCAATTCGGGCAGCGCTCGCACACTATATATTTGAAAAAATACACCCTTTTCTTGACGGCAACGGCAGGATGGGAAGACTTCTGCTTCAGAGAGTTCTTGCTCAGGGTGGATATGGCATGAAAGGACTCCTTCCCATTGAAGAATATATCGATAATCATAGATTAGATTATTACCACAGTCTCGAGGAACCGGAAAAAGATGTAACGGACTATGTTCTGTTTATACTAAATGCAATTAATGAAACTGCACTGAAAACCAAAGAGGCGGTTATTTCAAAACAACAAGCAGAAGCAACAGACTACTTATTACCAAGAAGAGCTGAAATTTACCGTATAGTTAAAGAGCAAAAATTGGTTAATTTTGACCAAATACGCAGAAGGTTTTCAAAAGTAAATGAACGGACCCTTAGATATGACTTAAAGAAACTTCAGGATAGCGGGCTTATACGAAAGCTCGGAACAACTAAGGGAGTTTATTATCAGCCTGCCCAGTAATACTTTATACTACTAAAATAAAGTGCCCGGAAACGACTTTAGTTTAAGAAATACTTATCCGGCCATCCTCAAACACATTAAATACTTAGTAAATAGTCCTTTAATAAATTCTTACTAACTTCGTAAATTTCTATCATATCCCCTAGTAATAATGCTCTATGGTTCGTATTGGTTATACATTGTCATCTGAGGAATTTGGACCTCTGGAGCTTGTTGCCAATGCGGAATTTGCAGAGAACGCAGGCTTTTCTTTTCTTATGATTTCCGATCACTTTCATCCATGGGTGGACGCTCAGGGCGAGTCTCCGTTTGTTTGGAATGTGTTGGGCGCCCTCTCCCAAGTAGTAAAAACTGCAAATGTAGGCATCGGTGTAAATGCACCCATAATCCGCTATCATCCTGCAGTGGTAGCCCAAGCAGCAGCGACTACCCAGGTAATGTTTGAGGGCAGGTTTATGTTGGGAGTCGGGACGGGAGAAAACTTAAATGAACATGTGGTCGGTCAAGGTTGGCCTCCATATGAGGTCCGAAAAGAAATGCTTCGGGAAGCTATAGCAATTATGAAACTGCTGTGGGAAGGCGGCTATCAGGATTATTATGGTTCTTATTACACTGTTGATTCTGCGCGCATTTATACTTTACCTAAAAACACTATTCCCATTATCTACTCAGCATACGGACAAAAGTCAGCAACGGAGGCGGGTGAGCTTGGTGACGCTTTTATAAGTACTTCACCTAAAAAAGAGCTTGTGAAAATCTTTGAGGAACATGGGGGCAAAGGCAAACCAAAGTACGCACAGGTTAACGTCTGCTACCACCATGATAAGGAAAAGGCCAAAGAAATGGTTAAAAAAGTTTGGCCGCTTTCAGGAATTCCCAGTCCGTTAAATTCAGAACTTAAAATTCCTGCTCATTTTGAAAATGTCAGAAAAATCGTTTCTATCGAGGAAGCAACAAAAAACATTCCAATAGGTGCAGACGTCGAAGGGATTTTAAAGTTAATAAAGACCTTCGAGAAAGCAGGATTCACCGAAATTTACATACACAACATTGGCCCGTTCCAAAAAGAATTCATCAGCTTTTTCGCAAAAATGGTACTTCCTGAAATTAGTAATTAACTTAATTCTATCCTTTGCGCCACAATAACAGGACTTCCTTCATACTTTTCAAGATTTACACCCTCTCCTCCGTTTTCAATTTCATCTATTTTTGTCTCGTCTAATTTTTCTATTACCCCCGTAGCTTCAATGGATTGGCCGTTTAAATCTTCTTTTTCATCAATCGGCAATTGTGTTACTTTGTAGGGAGACACAACTACAACAGGTTTTGCGTTTTGCCCGGATTCAGTCAAAATTAAAGTCGTATCGGAAACTACTTCAGTAATAGTGCCTTCCAGAGTAATATACTGATTATAATAACTGTCAGGATCTCGACTCACTGCGGCCAATTGCTGTTCCGCGTTTTCTCTGTTGCCAAAATATCCGTATGGAGAATATGAAGTAGTAATTGTACCTGAAATAAAAAGCGTTCCAATTGCAATAATTGTAAGTAAAATTATTCCGCCGAATCGATCAAAAATATTTACTGGTGTATATCGACTATTTGAGTTTTCCATTTAAAATTACTATGCACAAAATAACGCAAAACCTTATATAAAAAGGGTAATAATACTAAAAGAAACCCCGCAGTGATGGCGGGTTTCTTAAAATATTTAATTTATAACTAATTAAACGGCGTTTTGTCGCAATTGTTGTTTTCTACACTGCAGCCTAACTGTACCCATTCATAAAATACAGCTGGATCACCCTCTATCGCATAAATTACTTTGGTAATTCTTCGGTCATGTTTGAGGGTCTCTCCGACTTGGGCAAAAAACTCTGCACTCCCGCAAGAACTGCTGGCATTGGGAATAATATTTCTTAAATCTTTCATATCAACGTATGCAGTACTTCCCACAACTTTTACGCTCTTCACGCTTCCTTCTGTCGCATTGGAAAAGAATGAAGAATAGCCATCGTTTTTCTCTGCCGTAGTTGGGCCTTTAAAGAGTTCGTCTAATACATCTTTATAAGAAGCATCTTTTGCGACGGGTCTTTCAACCCCGAAAACAACTCCGCATTCTGTAGAACCAAGGGATCTTGTCGGATTAGCGAAATAGACAACCACATATTTTTGGTTATTCGGCGAAAGCGGTGTTAATGAATTCAATGCTTCAATATCAGATATTAGCCATTCCCCGTTTTCTTTTATTAGAGCAACCTGTAAGCTTTGGATATTTCCTCCGAAATCTTCATCAACTTGCACCCTCGCAATATCACCTTCAACTACCGGAGTCCCCACCTCAATTGTTTGCGGGATATCCTGTGCCTGGAGTATGGGATCAAATCCTCCCATTTCAGACGACTTTAAAATTGTTTCAACTTTTACTTTGAATCCCGATGATAGTTCAGAACGATCTTTATATGCTCCCGTTACTAACGGGTTACCGTCATAACCTAAATACCAGTTATAAAAAGTTTCAACAATGTCTCTTGGTGATCCACCAATTTCACCTTCTTCACACGGCTCACTGGGTTTGGTTTGGGAAGGTTTGCCGTGAGCCACCCATTCACCGTTTTCGCAAATCCATGAGTCTTCATTTCCGTCTATTAAAAGCCTTGCCGAGATTAAAGCCAAAGCAGCAACAACAACTAAAATAGTTAAAACTAATATTGGTATAAATCCGTTTTTCATATTACCTCACCTCCTTTGTGTTAGTAAATTAATATATAAAATATTACAATTAATAATATAGTGAAGAAAATTATATGGATTTAAGCTCTCAAGGACCACATACCAATTATACATCTGTTTTGCTATCCTACAGTTGCCACCATTTTATGCATAAGCCAGTCGAAAAATATCAGCTAACATCTGGTCCAATTCCCCGTTTAACAACCGATTGCGAAAAAACTGTTTTAATTTTGTGTATGAATGGCTATACTCTATAGAAATGACAAAATATAAAGAATACGTCCAAAAACTACTGGATGAAAATAAAATAGTATTTGAATCGTTCAGGAAGCTACATGACGCATATGCCCTAAAGCAGGACAAGCTTCAGGAGGAATTTAATTCTCAAGGTGAGAAAGTAATGGAACTGGTGCATGAATACGAAAACAGGCTATGCAGACAATCTGAAAAAGGGGGCTACGGAGTATTTTCTCCAAAATTATCCGAAAAGTTTCAGGAAGAATTAAAAAAAATATTTCCCTTTATTGATCATATCGGATTAATTGTTGAAAAACCGGCAACTTCTCCTAAAGATGGTTTTAATCTCAAAAAAATCACTCTCCGTTAGCTACAAGTCCTTAATGTAATAACGTACATCTTTTTTCTCTTTCAATATAGAATATAAATAAGTGATATCGCGGTCAGAATGCCTTATACAGCCCGAACTCCCCTCATTCTCTGGAGACAACCTATTGTCCTCGCCTCCGACTCCGTGCAGACCAAACGCACCCGGAATTTCCCAGTTGCATTGGCCATCACATTCTAAATACGGTGTGGGGCCGAAAGGAAAATCTTCGCTTACAGGAACATTAAGTTGTATAAAGTATGGTGCGGTTTCAGGATTATCGGTTTCCCAACTGTCAACAATTACCCAGTATCCCCTTCCTAAAAGTTGAGGCAAGGGCGTAGGGCGTTTGCCCGGCACACCTGTTTTAACTTTAAAACTCGATACTACCGTGCTTTTAAGCTCATTCCCGGGTTCGCCGTGATACAGAAATTCTTTTTCTGACTTCCTTAGAAGCAAAAACCAGTAATTAAGCTCAGTTTCGACTCCTTTAACTTTATCCTGCCCGTCTATTTTTGACCGGGATATGGGAAAGATTACAACGGTTAAAATGGAAGACAAGACAATCGCAATCGCTAAAAATATGCGCATACAGTGACTTTACTAAAAAGCTGCGAGGTTGAAAAGTAGGGTTCTGAAATGACAATTATTTAGTTTGTTTCTTTTTTAAGAAAACCCGAGCGATATACGGGAATAAATTCTTAGCTTTGACGGTTTCGCCCCTCCTTTGACTTTTTCAAATATCCTGAAGGTAAGTCTCGGTATCTTTCTGACAGAAAGTGGTCTTATTTTGTATTTCATGGCTACACTATGCAATTCAAGCAATAAAATCGTAAGTGTAAATGGTAAGAAAATAGACAGAAATTTTTCTAATAACTTGCATCATCTGCAGCCTCAGTTGAAGTAAACTTAGTGAACATTCTTCCCAGTAAACTGAGAATGAAATATAACGTAATAAGTATAATCACATAAATAATAAGCGCAAGCATTGCCCGCTCATCTATTCTTTCACCCAGAATGCCCGAGTTTACATTATCAAACGCTCCGACAAATGGAGTTTGCAGCATACCTCCGAGTGCGTATATTAGTCCAATAAGTGGTGCTTCAGGATCAGCATCCAATGCAGTTAAAATAATTTCTAATCCTAATACAACAAGTATGAAGATGAGTACTGCAGCAAAAACATAGCCTACAATTTTCCTTAATTTAACGAACAGTTCCATATAGTAAAAAATGCTAACAACAAAAATTATTATGAAAGTTAAAGACCCGCAAGAGTTGGGTCAGAGGCTAAATGCTTTGGAGTTTGTCTTGAGCTTTGGGAAGATTGGAATTATAAAAGACTGCAAGTTCGTACTGTCGCCGCGCATTGGAAAGGTCACCTTGAATCTTGTACCAATCCCCTTTCAAAATGTAAAGTTCTGAAAAAGCACGATTATTATTTGCGAGAATTTTATCTATTAAAACCAATGCAGTGTCCCACTCGCCTTCCTTCGTATATGCTTCTATAGGTTCTATCTGATACCAAAGCATCCTGCCGGGCAACCTGTTCTGAACTTCTTCAAATGCGGCAATTGACTTATCAAATTTTCCTAAATGAAAATAGCTTACGGACATATTAAACCAAGGATAAATATTCTGAGGTTCTATTTGAGATTCCTTTTTAGCCCGTTCCAGTGAGTTTGTCCACATTACCACATCCTCCGACTCATTTCCGATTATGGCCTGTACCAATTGTTCCTTTTCCGGCGGGTAAACCAAAGTGTAATCATAGTTAAATGGTTGCCACATTGAAAGGAAGACATCGTAATTAATTTCCCGGTCTTTTCCTTGGTACGAATCATCCTGAATAATTACCCCTCTTTCTTCGTCAAAACCCCTTATAAGCCTGAAGTGTCCGATATCTTCTCCGGGGTTGAGCCATGTTTTTACCACCACAGGAATACCGTTTGCAGTAAACAGTTTCAAAGTATCAACGGTGCCGTTTACTCTGGTTTGTGAATTCATGCCGTGTTTTTCTGCCCAATAAACAAACTCTGATGAAAAAATTGTCTTGTCATCGTTGTCGCCTTCAGGATTTTGATAAGGCCGCATGGCAAGGCCTAATTCCTGCTGACTGACTTTTGTGCCGTAAAACCCCAGTGCCATTGAAAGAGTTGCCGGTCCGCAATTGTTAAATGTCTGGAATGTATGTACAGGATTTGGCAGTAATGCGCTTTTTCCCGGTTTTTTATATTTTTCCGTCTGAGTAGGAGTTATCTTATTTGCCTTGGGAATAAAGTTCTCAACAGGAGAGTCCGTAAATACAACCTCTTGATTTTTATTGATAATAACTGCTGAAAATAAACCTGCAATAATTAGTAGTGTGAATATAGTTGGCAATAAAAATATTTTTCGCATCCCCTATTATACAGCGTGAACGCCACTCACAGTTTTGTAAGCATTAATGTAAGTTTTATTAGGGAGACAGGGATGCTCCCGAAATTAAATGTTTTTTGTAACAATTTAGTACAAGTTAAAAGTAAAAGTGTATACTGTCGCCATGAGGACATTTGCAGAAATTGTAACTTTAGAAACTCCCACAAAACACTTGCTTAACGGACTTTGGTTTGGACCGGATGAACCTAAAAGACTTATCGTATGGGTACACGGATTAGGTTCAAATGCTTTTTCTAATTTGAAGTTGTCAACTCCATTAGTTGATAAAAGTAAGGCAGTTTTAACTTTTAATAATCGGGGTCATGATATTGTCGCCAGTTTAAATAAGATAGACAAACGCAGGAAAAAAGGTGTCCGCCTGTCAAAAGTAGCAGGCATGGCTCATGAAGAATTTAGAGAATCTGCAGATGATATTGCAGGAGCGGTTAATTTAGCACTTAAACGAGGAGTAAAAGAAATCGTACTTGTGGGACACTCAACAGGAAGCCAAAAGTCAGTTTATTACTTGAGTAAACGAGGTAATCAACAAAAAATAAAAGGTGTCATTTTAGCAAGCCCCTTAAGTGACTGGTCAGGTGCCCAAAAAGATACTGAACCGGAAAAGCTGCAAATTGCCATTAAATTGGCAGTAAAATACGTCAGAGAAGGAAAAGGAAATGAGCTTTTACCACCGGATACTTGGGACCACCCTCTCTCTGCACAGCGATTCCTCAGCCTCTATACCCCTGATTCTGTTGAAGAAATTTTTACATATTCGCAACCTATGAGGAAGCCTGCTTTACTTAGGAAAGTTAATATCCCCACTCTTGTGGTTTTGGGAGCAGAAGATACTTATCGCGATCGGCCAATCAAGCAAATTGCAAAATGGTTTGCAAAAAACCTAAAAGCAAAACAGAAAAAGATATCAGTTATCCCACGCGCTTCACATAGTTTTAATGGTGATGAGGAAGCATTTGTGTCTTTAGTCCGAAACTGGCTAGAAACGTTGGATGGTTTAACAAGTTGAACACAATGACTTCAGGAAGTACAATACAGTATGCCAAAAGAAATACATTTACCGGGTTTATCTTATGATGCAAAGGCTAAATTAGTTCTATCTATTGCATCATTAATTGCAGGGGCAGCTGCTTGCGAAGCTACTGGAATTTTACCGGCATTAACTGAGAGATCAACTCCAAACTCTACATACACTGAAACAGAAATAAAAGAAAACCTTCCCGAGTTTGATGAGTTTAGGCAGGGTGATAATGTAAACACGAACGAATTAATCTTAGGTCCAAATGAAATTTATCGAAGCGATATCGACCTCACCACTTGTGCCACAATCGAAAAAACTGAAAATGCTTGGATTAAATGGGCTTATGATCTAAATAAACCCAGCATGGTAGTTTTTTGTAATATGAATAGGGACCAGGACAAGGGTACATGTGTTATCAAATCCCACGAAGCATTACCTCGCGACACTCAACCTGGAGATCTAATTTGCCCTCTACCACAATAATTTACTTTGCTAATGTAAATGGAGCTCTATAAAGATAAATTGGTCCGTAAATTGAACCGCTGTTCTTATCAATCTTCTCATGCTGCCAATTTTTAAAGTTAAAAGCATACGACACCACTCTCGTCCCCGGTTTTAATTCTTTTTCCAATTTTACTTTTAAATTCTGATTGGTTTTTTGCAACAAAAAAAGCGACACTACCGTAGCGTCTGACAAATCTACCTCATTGTAGTTTTTATGGATGATTGCGGCACGGGATTTTAATCCCATTATCATTATCCAAAACCTGGAGTACCATGCCCTAAACAAATTCACTTCAATCCCATATGCACGAGCGCCTTTCAAAGCTGCGGCAACCACCACTCTCCCGTCCCCGCTTCCCAAGTCATAAAACGTATCTTTATCTGTAATTTCAGCTAGTTTTATTAGTTTTTCTACAACATGAGGTTCCATGGGAACGTATGGTGCACCCCATCTTGTACTTTCTGTATAAAATTGAAACTGAAGAAGAAATAAGAGTCCAATTCCTGCAAGGACTAAAACAAATATCGGCATAACTTAATATTAGCAGGTTTTAAAAAAGTCCGAGTAACTATTTATTTAATGTTTCTTTTCTGCTTCAAATGTTGCGACAATCTTATTATTCTCTTTTTGCATTAATTCTAAAAATTTCACCATTTCCCTAACATCATTATGTTCAGAATAAAAACTTTCTTGAATTTCGTATAACCGGTGAATAACTGAAACTGGCAGTAAACCGCCGATCAGCATTAGCCCCTCTTGTTTCATAAATATAGCCAAATCACTCATATTTTTTAATCCGTTTTCTCTTGAAGTGTTTTTAATAAATTTGTTTATTCCACTCTTACCGGCTTTTACTTGTATATAATAAGTACTTGACTTGTAATTCATAATTTTAATATCACGAGCAAGGTACCTATTGTCATCGCTACCAGGAGCTAATGGGGAGACTTGTTTGATTTGAGGATGCAAGGAAAGTGCAGCTAGAACTATAAGCTCTGCTTGCTCGCCTTTAAATTCCCCCATTAATGTTTTCTGAGAACTAATCGGAAGTTTGGATGATATTGGATAGTCACCACACGCAATTTCAATACTTTCTTCAGGATAACTTAGTGCTTTAAGCTTTGAACTTATTAGTTTGTAATTTTCTTCTGTTAAAAAGTTTCTATTTGAATTTTCAACCATAAATCCTGTGACATTATACCACAACAATTATGGGTCTTATTAACCTAAATACAAGGCCGCTACAACCCAATTCTAACTCTTTTCTTCAACTTTTTTCTTGTTATCCGCGTAACCTGCAGTTATCATGGGGATAATAAAGTAAGTTAAACCGATGTCTTGTACGTATTCGGTTAAACTCATTTGAATTGGACCGAATATAAACATCACCGCATCTATGGCGACACTGATTAAAAGCCATATAAAACCGACAAGCAGCCCCTCTTTTGCAGTATAGGTTGATTTGGAAAAAAAACGAATTGAAAGAAAAATAACGACAACAGTAATTGTCAAAGGCATAATAGATTCAAAAAGACCGCGATTAGTTTCTCTCAACGGGTAAATGAAAAAAGAAACGAGAAACGGTATAAGCCACAATAAAAATCCATTCAGAAGCAGTTCTTTCGGTCTTAGTTTATCCATAACCTATTATATCGCAATGAAATAATAGGCTGTCAAGGAAATTAAACTAACGAAGGTAAATCCAAAGCCCAAAAAGAGAAAATTAATTTTTGGTTTAATGCTCTTTTTCTGAAGGTATAACAAGCCAACAAATAATGTAAGGCACAATTCCCGGAAGTCCGCCCGGAATCAACAAAAAAACCCATAAAAGCCTTACTAAAGTTACATCTAGATTAAAATAATTTGCAAGACTTGATGCGACTCCGGCGATCACTCTCCCCCTCCTGGGACGAATTAGTTTTTTTATTGCCATATTTAAGTGTAGCTTATTATTGTAAGAATCGTAAAACGATATTTTAGTTCTCTGTAATAATTTTTAATCTGGCAGATTCTAAAATTGTTGTATCTGACGTTAATGAACGCGCCTGCAACCTGTATAAATTTCTGCCCTTCCAAATAGACAGATTCCCTGAACTGATGACGACACTGTTTTGGCTGCCCGTTTCAACTTCGCTTCCGTCAACCGCCCGGTTGTTTGTTGCGTCATAGAGTCTAACAAAAGCTTTACCGTTGCCGTTTTGCAGTTTCAAATTAACTTCCATTTCAGAGGATGCATATCCAGCGTATTCTTCCGTATCTAGATAAAAATTCGTTGCAGGCAGGTCGGTCCAATTTGTTGCCGTCACAGGACCGTTTCCCGGAATAGGAAAGTAGTGAACAGTTTTTCTTTTAGCCGCACCCGTAGGTTTGAGAGATATGGTTGGTGAAACGAGATTGGGTGTTATCGTGATTTTTTCGATTTCCGAGGCAATATATGCTTTACATTCTTCCCCGCAGACGTCTCTAACAATTGGGGCTTGTGACTCGCTTTCAGGTGACGAAATTGCTGTGTTGTCTGACTTAGATGAAAAAACAAACCAGCCGACTATTCCATGCAGTAAAAGCAAATCAAGTATTAATATGCTAAGAGCAACTGTTCTGAAGGGCATTAACTTACAGTATACAACAGTTAATTGCCGGGTTAAAAAGTTATATTAAAATCCAACTGAGGAAGTGTAATCGGAGTTATGCGGATATTAGTATTTGCCAATTCTCTGTCCAGCACAAGCAAGTTTTCCTCAAGCGACAGAATTTCAGGATCCTCCGCATAAAGTGACGGGTTTTGAGGTTCGTATGGAATTAAGGTAGGAGTTGCCGGAACTCCACGAGTTTCACCGTTCGGTGAGTTTGTAAACGAACGGTAAACATTAAAACCGATAAATACAATTAAAATAAATAAGACCAGTAATACGGCAGTTCTTATTAGCCGTTCTAATCCTTTTTTGTAGGAAATCAGCGAGCTTTGGGTAGTTGTTTGAACGTTTTGAGATATTGAATCTCCGCTTTTTTTCGTTTGGTCAATGTAAGGTTTGGCAGCCTGACGAAGCTGAGCTGCTGTTCTGCCAATAAATGTCTTTGCCCTTTTTAAATCAGATACGATAACATCTTCTTTCTCTACCGGATTTACTTCAGCAACGTCTATTGCCGGAGGAATATATTTCTGAGGTTTGGCCCTAGGCGCTTCCTGCTGCGAAACCAACTCTTCCTCACTGCCGCCTGCTGCAGGCGAGTTTTGGTTTGTACCGGAAACAGAAACGCTTTGTGTACCCATAAGGGCATTTAACCAGGACATAAGCGGGTTTTTCTTGTTTTTAGGAGCTTCCGGCTTGTTTTGATCTTTTTCCATTTTAGTTTTTTGTTTTTATTTCTCTGACAATTTCCTTCATATATGAAGCTGCTTCGTTGTAATAATTTTGGACTTGTGTCAGTGACGCCACGCTAGACGTGTAGGTTGTGGCTGAATGTTTAGGCGTTTTATTTTGAAGCTGATCCTGAATTCTGTTTCTTTCATCAATTCCTCTATCAATTTTATTATTACTTTCCTGCAGCCAACGGTCAATTAATAACAACTTTTCATCGCTAAATTTAAATTCGTCTCTAGTTTCGTTTCGAATACCACCGACTTTGTCCTGTAATGCGCTTTGGATTTCAATTATACGCTCTTCGAAGTCTGCAATTCTCCCCATAGACAATACTGTAAATGTCTCATATGTAAACGCTTCAATAAGTGCAAATTGATTTTTTGCCAAATTTGAGTCACGTTGCAAATCACTCAAAGTAGATGCACTGGATAAATTGTTTTTATGCTCTGAAAACCAAGCTAAGTGACTATTTAGCGCTACTTGCAAAAGATCAATTTCGATATCGCTTACTCCAATCGGAGCCTGTAATTTCTGGTGTACCGCCTCCAAGTATTGAATAACAACCTCATCCCGTTCGGAAAGCATGCTGCGGGTTTTTTGGATAAGTTGTTCCTCGGACGCTAAGGTCTTGAAATTTTGATATTGTGTTTTTGAAGTCACATAGTCTAAATGTGCACGTTGATAGTTTTCCTGTGCTACCAGGTACTCACGGTGAGCCGTATCGAATGCATCAATTTCCTCTTGTGCCCCAATCGAACCAGGTAAATGAGAAATAAAAAGGGAAATTACAAAAACCGATATAAAAAATAAATTCCAAAATCTTTTCATACTACTTTACGTTAACATGGTTTTGGAAGTAAAACCAGTAAATTATTTAGCGTCTTTCAGAATTATAAGTGTTCCTTCAGAAGTGTCTTTAACAATATAACCCTTGCTTTGTATCTCATTCCTAAGTCTGTCAGCATCTTCGTAGTCATTCTTTTGCCTGCTCAAGTCCCTCTTGTGGGACAATTCCAGCACATCAGGTGGCAGTTGGGCTTCAGGCATTGTCAACTTAAGTCCCAAAACTTCATCAAAAGTCACAATAAGATCATATTTATCTTCTGATGGAATATTGCTTTTTACAACTTCCCATAAAACAGCAAGTGCTTGAGGGGTGTTTAAGTCGTCCGCAAGGACATTTGTAAATTTAGTTAGAAAGCTTACCCTCTTTTGATCTTTTTCCTGCGATAACATTGTTCGACTGGAATCAGCACGAAAAGTCTGCATATGTTCTTTGATTTTCGACAAAGCAACTTGCGCGGAAGCTAACGCATCCCAGGTGAAGTCCATACCCCGACGATATTGTGAATTGAGAATTAAATACCGTAAAGCCAAAGGATCATAGCCTTCTTTTTTTATATCTTCAACAGTAATCATATTCCCCGAACTTTTACTGATTTTTTCACCTTTTAATGTCATCCATTCGTTATGGAGCCAATAATTTACAGTTTGTCTGCCAAATGCGCCAAATGCCTGAGCGACTTCATTGGTATGGTGAACCGGAATATGTTCCTTTCCTCCGGTATGTATATCAAACCGGTTGCCTAAATATTTGGTGGACATGGCGGTGCACTCGATATGCCATCCGGGAAAACCTGTACCCCACGGACTTTCCCACTTCATAATGTGTTCGGGTTGGTTTGTAACCCACAAAAGGAAGTCCCATGGTCGTTTTTTCTCGGGATCCACATCAACTCTGGCGCCTGATTGTTGTTTCTTTAAGTTAAGATTTGCAAAAGCTGCATAATCTTTAAATTTTGAAGTATCAAAAATGAGCCCGGTTGATGTTTTATAAGTAAAACCGTTAGCTTCGATTTTTTTAATAAGTTCAATTTGATCTTCAATATGTTTAGTCGCTTTAGACAATACGTCAGGTCTTTTGATATTCAAAAGATCTACACTTTCCAAAAATTGCTGCATATACTTTTCTGCAATTTGCCAAACAGTAAGCCCTTCACGCTTAGCACCCTTTTCCATCTTGTCTTCACCAGTGTCTTCGTCCGAAGTTAAATGTCCCACATCCGTGATATTCATAACCCATTTAACTTTGTATCCGACGGATCGTAAAAAACGCACCAACACATCCCAATGTACATAAGCATACATATGCCCGATATGCTGGTTCCAGTAAACAGTCGGACCACAGGAATAAAT
>CAYWFF010000014.1:0-5364 GCA_964458085.1 uncultured Gammaproteobacteria bacterium | reverse complement strand
CATACATATGCCCGATATGCTGGTTCCAGTAAACAGTCGGACCACAGGAATAAATACCGATCTCTCCGGGTTTTAACGGCTCAAACTTCTCTTTTTTTCCGGATAGGCTATTTGTTAAAAATATATCCATATGTTTTAAATTTCTTGGACTTTTTAATTTACTATTAGATCTTTTCGCTCTGTACTAATCTATTGTAACAGCTTCTCGACTAAATTTAACTGAGCTTTCCTACGCAACATGTTTTCTATGTTTTTTACGATAACTTTCCGAACACCGGAAGACAAAGAGTCCTGGTTTTTAATCAAAAAGGAATTGTTTTTATAGTCCACAACAATAGTCCAAGGTCTGCCTGCATAGTCAGTCATTACATAATTGGCTTTACCGATATAAAATTCAGTTATCAATTTATTGTTCATAAAAAAAGCTCCTTTGAAGGAGCTTAACCCAAAAACATATAAAAGCTCCTTCAATGAAGGAAGCTGCAACAAACTATAGAATATGTAATTGTCATTTCGATGATACTAACAGTGAACAATTCGGATGTCAACTACGGTAATTAATTTTAATCTCTTTCCCGGTTCGTACCTTCTACAAAGTACTTTCTATCGCTCACCCCGATCCGACTTTTCCGATTTCTGTTTTCTTTTGTTTCCTTTGTAATCCTAATTTACCTTTTTTCTTGGGAGAACTCGGCACGAAGAGTTTTTTTTGCGAATTTTCTTCCGTTCCCTGAGACGGTTGGGTTATTCGTTCGTTTGCCTCAAGTTGTTGTTTTTTTAATTTTTCCAAATCCATTAATTTTCTTAGTTCATCTTCAAGATAAGTTAGCCTGCGATTTTCATCGCGATGGATTCCCTGATTATCTATTTGGGAAATTTCTACATTTCCCTGCTTCATAGCTTCCACTACCGGAGAAGGTGCATTCGTAATTTTTTCCTGACCGGTTATCTGGCTGCTTGCGGTATTAGCAGCCTCACGTGTTTCATGCTGGACAGTTTGAGCTGCCTTTTTGGCAATATCTACTGCTTTTTGTTTGCTTTTACTCACAAAAATATTCGGCATATATTCAATTTTAACCCGAATGCAACGAATTTGAACACTAATGCTTGCAAATAGATGCGAAATACGTTGGTTTAGATGCTAACTAATTTACTATTCGTTGCCATTCGTAACATTCATATTTTTTCTTAGATTCGAGTTTTTATAGTACTCTTCTTCCCTCTATAGCCTGCGTCAGTGTTGTCTCATCCGCGTATTCCAAGTCCGCACCTGTAGGGATTCCCATTCCCAGTCTGGTAACCTTGGGGCTTTCACCATTCGCCAGCTCTTTAATTTTTTTGGCAATATACATAGCAGTCGCATCTCCTTCCATTGTCGGATTTGTTGCTACAATAATTTCAGATACCTTACTTTCCGTTATTCTTCTTAGTAAATCTGATATATAAATTTCATCAGGCCCGATATTGTCGAGGGGATTAATTGCTCCGTGCAAAACATGATACACTCCTTTATATTTTCCCGTCCGTTCAAAAGCCAGGAGATCCAAAGGCTGTTCCACTACCAAAATTTCATTTTTATCCCGCGAATTATCATCGCACACCGTACAGGGGTCTTCTTCGCTTACGTTTTTGCAAATGGAACAAAGCACTGTCCTTTTTTTCAGTTCAGACAGACTTTCCGCGAACGCATCAAGTTCGCCCTGAGGAACATGCAGCAAATAATATGAAAGCCTTTGGGCACTTTTGGGTCCTATTCCAGGTAATTTCTCAAAAGACTCTATAAGTTTTGCTAGTGGCTTGGCAATACGCATACGTTCCATTCTAGCAAACACTAAGCTCGTTGTCAGGTGCTTATCTTTAAAAATTTACCCCATTCCCCCACCCAAAAGTCCTGAAAGTCCACCACCCATTTCCATCATTTTTTTGGCACTCTTCTTTTGGACCTCTTTCATGGCTTTGTTGATCAGTTCAGTCAACTCTCTTTGCTCCACGCCGTCAACCATAATAGAAACAACATTTTGTGTTCCGTCTACGGTAACTTTCGAATCTCCTTTTTCTTCTGTGTGATGAATTTCCTGAAGCGATTTTTGCAGTTGTTGCGCTTGTTGTCTTAGTTTTAGTAAATCTTTGCCTTGTTTTAATTTATCAAACATATATTAGATACACCCCCTTTTAAGCACCAAAGAGATCTTTGGCAACGTTTATTATATCTTTGTCTTTGCTTTCGGTCAAAACTACATCGTTTTTGGTGGCGGAAGATTCAAACACTTTTTCTGCAGGAGGTTCCGACAATACACAACTTACTCTTACCGGTGCACCGCAAACTTCTTCAATCGCTTTCTCAAGAATATTTCTATGGACATTTTCTTCCAATCGTTCTTTGTGAAAACGATAGTAAACACTTAAAGTCAGCGTCTCTCCGTTAAAACCTAAAGGTTTTGATGCACGAAGAAGTGCTTCGATCGAAGGATTCAGCGGTTTGACTGTTGCCAAAATCTGTGACCAAAGTGTGTCGCTTATTGTCTCGCCATTTGTAGTTACTGTATCTTTGGTCGAATTGAGAGGAAGCGATTTACCATCTGTCGACTCAGTGTTTTTTGTTTTCTTATTCTTTGTCTCGAAAGTTTTTTTTATTTCAGGTTTATGCAGTATTGGTTTAACAGGTTTTGGGACAGGCGTTTCTACTTTTTTTTCGTAGTCCTCAGAAAGCCAGTCAATAAAAGCAAGTTCAAGAGGTATTTGTTCTATATATGCGCCGGTAAAATATTTTTCTGAGTTAGTTATGCTTTTTATAAGTAAAGTTAAATCGCTTTGTGTAAGTGAAGTAAGAAGATCGTCGCCAACTCCGACTTTACCCAAAAGAGAGTTATGTAATTGGTTTAAAAGTTCCAACGTATAGTCTTTCATTGCGACACCTGAATTTGCCGCATTTTCTATGTGCATTATAATTTTGCTCAAATCTTTTTTTTCAACCGACTTAAGTAGCAAATTTACGCCGCCACTATACCCTTTTTGCAAAAAAACCCGAATTGCTTTAGCGGAAAAAACTTCACTTGACACTAATTGTTCCAAAATTTTATGCGCATCACGCAATGTACCGTCTGCTGCCTGTGCAATTATTTCCAAACTTGGTTCATCTAAAGACAGATTTTCTCCCGCGACTACCCGTGTTAAAGAACGCATTAGTTCTTCCTGTGTTGCTTTTCTGAATGGAATAATTGTTGTCCGCGAACGGATGGTGTCTATCAATTTCTCCGGGTTAGTGGTAGCTAGGATAAAAATAACATGGGCCGGCGGCTCTTCTAAAGTTTTTAATAAAGCATTAGATGCTTCTGTGGTAAGCATGTGGGCTTCATCAACGATATATACTTTGTATTTGGCTGAAGACGGAGATAATTTAACCGCTTCCCGAAGATAGCGTATATCATCAATTCCCCGATGGCTTGCCGCGTCTAATTCCAGAATATCTAAATGTTCACCTTTTGCAATCGCTATGCAGGAGTCGCACTTAAGACAGGGTTCTCCTGTTTTTTTATCTCTATGTTCACAATTAATTACTTTTGCCAAAATTCTCGCGGCAGAAGTTTTACCTGTTCCTTTAGGCCCTGCAAATAAAAATGCATGGGGAATCTGATCAGTTGAAAGGGCTTTTTTCAAGTGTTCACGAACGTCTGCAATATCCAGTTCATCAACTATTTGAGGCCTGTATTTAAGATAATATGTCATAGACAAAGTAAAAGTAATTTAGAGCGGATTAGTAATTCTATTCTTTATACTACCAGAAAACTGCGTAAGCAATGTAACAAAACAGAAAACATTATCTCAATCGTGGTGAATTCCCAAAAGATGAAGCGCTCCATGCTCGATTAGTTCAAATACTTTTTCTTCAAGTCTTGTGCCTTCCGTTTTTGCTTCTTCAAACAACTTAGGATAACAAAGAACTATTTCACCTAAGTGGATAGTGTCGTCAGGCGGATAAACAAACTCGCCGGTTGCTTCAGCTGAAGGAAAAGACAAAACATTGTGAACCACATTTACTTCATGTAAATATTTTTTGGCAAGAATTAGCATTTTTTTTTCACCGACAATCGCGACATGGACTACTGTATCAGATACAATTCCCCAGGCTTTCAAGAAATTCACCAGCCGCTTTCGAACGGCAACTGAACTGACAGGATAATTAGATTGTTTACTGACAATGACTTTGATCATATAAACTTAACACGAATGATACGAATGCTAAACGAATTCAACGAATTTCAACGAATAATTGTACTTTATAATGTGGTGCCTTTTTACTATTCGTATTTATTAGTGGCATTCGTGTAATTCGTAAATTAGTGTTAAATAAGCTTTAATCTAACTAACTCTGCTACTTTTTTACCGTCTGCTCTAGCACCCACTTTTGCCATCACACCACTCATTACACGACCCATATCGCTAACAGAAGATGCACCGGTTTCGCTAACTATTTGCTCAATAATTTGTTCCAATTCACTTTCAGGCATTTCTTCAGGAAGATATGATTTTAATATAGCTAACTCTTCTTCCTGTCTTTTAAGTTTCACTGAAAGCTCTTCAGGACTACTGGTAGAATTTTTCCCTTCAGCCATATGGATACTGTCAATGGCATCCTGCCTCACCTTTACTTCTTTTTTAACTACTGCCAATTCTTCGTCCGTTGTTAAATCGTGCTGCTTTGCGATTTTTTCATAACTTAATGCTGAAGATAGCGACCTTAAAGTAGAAAGACGCACCTCATCTTTCGCTTTCAGTGCCTCTCCTATTTCTTTTGTGATGGAGTTTTTAATCATTGTACTTTTGCCTTCAGTTCATTTGCGGCATCGGTAAGCTCGTCGTTTGTGTACGTGTAGCGTAAATTTTCAAAACTTTCTCCTCCGCTTTCATTGTTGCGTCTTGGAATAACGTGAATGTGAGCATGAGGAACCTGCATACCAAGGGTTAATAAGGTAACCCAATCAGCATTATAGGCAAGCTTTTGAGCTTCCGCTAACCTTTTTGCAACTTCAAAATATTTTCCGAACTCAGGAACGTCATATACCCACCGGTAGTGAGTTTTGGGTACTACCAATGTGTGCCCACGAGTGTATGGCCTGATATCAAGAAATGCCAAAAATTTATCGTCTTCGTAAACTTTAGAGGCTGGTACAGTCCCTTTTACAATTTTACAGAATACGCAATCATCTTCCATTGCGTTTCAGTATACTAGGGGGTTAATTTTGTTACAAGAGTAAATACTCCTTTTAAAATGTAATTAAAGTAGTGCGACAATTGCCTCTGCCAGTTTATCGGAATCATGGCGTATCAGGCTTCGTTGCAAGGAGTCTGATTGCAACTTTGAAT
>CAYWFF010000013.1:0-22749 GCA_964458085.1 uncultured Gammaproteobacteria bacterium | reverse complement strand
AAAACTTAAATGTAGTCAATTACCAAAATCTTAGTTTATTAGATGTAGTCCGTTCAGGTGCCCTTCTGATAGATAAAAGTGCTCTTAATTACAAGAAATCAACTGTGAAAGTTGACGGATTCGGAGACGCAAAAAAAAGTGAAAAAAAAGAAATTAAAAAAGCCGTTACTAAAAGTGACACTAAAAAAACACCTAAAAAAAGTAAGGATAGTAAAAAATAATTATGAAATTGAAACCGTTAATTACTGAAAAAACCGTCGCCGATGCCAAAAACGGCAAGTATACGTTTAAAGTAGATAAAAATATTACTAAACACGGGATAAAAGACCTGATAGAAAAAGCATTTGGTGTCCATGTTGTATCTGTGCGCACAATAACCATTCCCGGTGAAAAGAGAAAAACAGTTCAGGGAAGAAAGAGAGTCGTAAAACCGGGCAAAAAAACAGTTATTACCCTGAAAGATAAAGAAACAATAGATATTTTCGAAACTAAGAAATAAAAATGAAAAAGTTACAATCCATATTACCCAAAAACTCAGGTCGCGGATCCGGCGGATCCATTACTGTTCGTCATCAAGGCGGAAGGCAGAAGAGATTTTTGAGAGAGATTGATTTTAAACGAAACAAACAAGATATTTGGGCAAAAGTTGAGGCAATAGAGTATGATCCCAACAGAAACGCTCAAATTGCCTTGGTGCTTTACGAAGACGGTGAAAGACGGTATATTATAGCGCCGGTAGGCTTAAAAGAAGGAGACAAAGTTATTGCATCAGACGCAGCTCCGATTGAGCCTGGAAATGCACTTCCGCTAGCCAAGATTCCGGCAGGAACGCAAATTCATAACTTGGAAATTAAACCCGGGAAAGGCGGACAAATTGTCCGCGGTGCCGGAAACGCTGCAGTTGTACAGGGAAAAGAAGGAAATTATATGTTAATTAAACTTCCTTCAGGAGAAATCAGGCGATTTCTTCCGGGTGCGCTTGCAACAGTCGGTCAAGTCAGTAATCTGGAACTCAAAGGAAGAAGATTGGGGAAAGCGGGGAGAAAAAGGCTTATGGGGATAAGACCGAGTGTCCGTGGTATTGCGATGCATCCTAAAGCACATCCTCATGGCGGAGGAGAAGGAAGAAGCGGTATAGGAATGAAACACCCAAAAACTGTATACGGACGGGCAGCAGTAGGTAAAACACGCAAAAAGCGGAAATATTCGGATAAGTTAATTGTAAAACCAAGAAAGAAAGGATCACATAGCTAAATGAGCAGAAGCGCAAAAAAAGGACCATTCGTAGACTTAAACCTTGAAAAGAAGGTTAAAGCCGGTAGTGGTGAAAACGTTAATGCAATAAAACTATGGGCACGAAATAGTAAGATTACCCCCGAATTTGTCGGGAAATATTTTCAGGTACATAATGGAAAAAAGTTTATTGAAGTTTTCGTTACTGAAGATATGGTGGGTCATAGGTTGGGTGAGTTTGCACCAACGCGAACTTTTAGAGGACACGGACAGGTCGTTAAGAGAATTACTGAAAAAACTTAAAATATGGAAATTGTTGCAACACAAAAATTTGTCAGAATGTCGCCTAAAAAACTGCGCTATGTTGTGCCGCTTCTAAAGGGATTAACTCCCACCGAAGCAACGACTAAATTGCCGTTTGTGGGAAGAAGGGCAGCAGATCCGATTAGAAAAGTAATTCTGACGGCTGTTGCAAATGCAAAGCAACAAGGAATTTCAGAAACTGATTTGAGTTTTAAAGAAGTACAAATCAACGAAGGGCCACGGCTCAAACGATGGCGAGCAGGTTCAAGAGGGCGGGCTAAACCTTATGTTAGGCCGATGAGCCATATACGTGTCGTTTTGGTAGCTGTTGAAAAGAAAACGGAGAAACAAACACCAAAAACTCAAAAAGAAGCCGCAGCAGGTAACGATAAAGAAGGCGTTAAAAAGACGGTAAAATCCGTCAAAACTGAAAAGAAAGATGGGAAAAGTAAAGCAAAAAAGACAAAGAAAGGAGAAAAATAATTTAAAATTTCGACTTTCGATATTTTAATTTAATAAAGAGATGGGACAAAAAGTAAATCCGACAGGTTTCAGAATGGGGACTTTCCTTCCTTGGAAGTCACGATGGTTTACAGATACTGCAAACTACAAGAATTACTTAGTAGAGGATGTCAAGATAAGACGTACCTTAATGGATAAGCTGAAACTAGCAGGAGTAACCAGCGTTGAAATTGAGAGATTGTCAAACTCAATGGCTCTTATTTTAACCGTTTCCCGGCCGGGTGTTGTTATAGGCCGCGGCGGGTCAGGTTTGGAAGACGTTAAAAGAATTGTGCTTGAAACACTTTCAAAAATACGCGGAAAGAAAGTAAAAGACTTAAAGATTGACTTGCGGGTAAATGAAGTAAAAAATCCGGAACTTTCCGCTCATTTAGTTGCAAGCCGGATAGTCTCTGATATGGAGCGACGTATGCCGCACAGACGGGTTGTTGCCAGAACCATGGAGCGGGTAATGCAATCGGGAGCGCTTGGTGTAAAAATCGTTTTATCCGGTCGTATTAACGGAGCAGAAATTTCCAGAGTTGAGAAATATCACCAAGGTTCAGTTCCGACGCAAACCATGAGGGAAGTGATTGACTACGCCCAGGTCCCTGCGCTTCTGAAACGAGGTTATGTGGGAGTAAAGGTATTTATTCATAAAAAAAGAGAGGATAGCTAAATTATGTTTGAACCTAAACGAAGAAAATACAGAAAAGATTTTCGGGGACGACGGAGAGGTTTAGCCCAGAGAGGCTCAAGTCTTGCCTTCGGTGAATTTGGCTTAAAATCAACCGGCCGCGGGTGGCTCTCAAGTCAGCAATTGGAGGCCGGGAGACGTGCAATAACAAATAGTTTAAAACGAGGCGGTAAGGTTTGGATCAGGGTTTTTCCGGATAAACCAATCACCTCCCGACCTGCCGGACAGAGGATGGGCAGCGGAAAAGGAGACATTGACCGCTACGTTGCAGTTATCAAACCGGGAAGAATTCTTTATGAAGTTGCAGGAGTTACCGAAGACGTTGTTAAAAAAGCATTTGAACGGGCAGCCGTAAAAATGCCATTTAAAACTAAATTAATTGTTAAGGAATAAGTATATGAAAAAAAAAGAAATTATAAGCACACGATCAAAAACAGTAAGCGAGCTTAAAGATCTGGCAGCTACCAAAAAAGAAGAGCTTGCAAAAGTTCGTACGGATATTACAATTACTCGCGAGAAGAATCTGAAAAAAGCAAAAAATTTGAGGAAAGAAATTTCCCAACTTTTGACTATCGCGAAAGAAAAAGAACTAACAGAAGCGAATAAAGAATAATATGAAAATTTTTAGCGGAAAAGTCGTATCAACAAAAATGGACAAAACTGCAACCGTTGCGGTTGAGAGAATTGTGTCCCATCCGGTCTATAAAAAACGATTTAAACGGATTAAAAAGTACCATGTACAGGATGAAATAGGTGCACTGGTCGGACAAACTGTTAAATTTATTGCAAGTAAACCGTACAGCAAATTAAAAAAATGGAAGCTTTTGGAAGTTGTGGGACAGGAAAAAAAGCAAGCCGAAAAGGTACAAAAAAAGGATGACATAACAAAAACCCAAAAAGCAAAAGTAACTAATATTAAAAAGGCAGCCGTTAAAGGCAAGAAAGGAAAAAAGAAATGATTCAATTGCGTTCAATGTTAAAACCGGCTGATAACTCAGGAGCTAAAAAATTTATGGTAATTGGAGTACCGGGCAGGATTGGGAAAACCGCAACAGTCGGAAATGTGGTGCGGTGTGTTGTCCGGGGTGCCGACCCAAACGGCGCAGTTGCTGATCACGAGAAAGTGAACGTGCTGGTAGTGAGGACCAAAAAGGAAGTCCGAAGAAGAGACGGCAGTTATGTACGTTTTGATGACAACGCAGGAGTTGCAATAGACAAATCAGGTCTTCCCAGAGGAACCCGTATATTGGGTCCCATCGCTCGCGAAGTGAAGGAAGTCGGATACAGTAAAATCGCATCGTTAGCAAGGGAGGTAGTCTAAAAATTCTAAATTTTTTTAAGCTAGTTAAGATATGTTAAAGTTCAAAACCGGTGACAAAGTAAAAGTAATTGCAGGTAAAGATAAAGGCCGAGAAGGCGAGATAGAGAAACTTTACCCCAGCGAAGGAAAAGCCATTGTTCCCGGAGCAAATATGTATAAAAAACATGTCAAAGGCAATCAGGGGCAAAAAGGCGGTATTTATGACATACCGCGTCCTTTACCGTTTGCAAAACTAATGGTTATTTGTCCGAATTGCAAAAAACCATCCCGGTTAGGATTTAAACTGGCAGGTACAGAAAAGGTGCGTTATTGTAAAAACTGTAAAAGAGAAATTGGAAAGGAAGTAAAAAAGAAATAATATGCAAGCACGATTGAAAACAACTTATCAAGAAGACATAGCAAATAAACTTGCTGAGGATTTTGCTATTAAAAATGTAAATGCGATTCCTAAAGTCACCAAAGTAGTGGTCAATATGGGTGTGGGAGATGCAATTAAAAATAAAGAATTGATGGAGAACTTGAAAAAGGATCTTGCTACTATCACAGGCCAGCAACCATCTGTTAGGGAAGCAAAAGTGTCTGTCGCCAGTTTTAGTTTAAGGCGGGGTATGCCGGTTGGTTTGAAAGTGACTTTAAGAGGAGAGCGGATGTATTCATTTTTGGATAAATTGTTTACCATTGTACTTCCGAGGCTAAGGGATTTTCGGGGAATTTCACTTAAAAGTTTTGATAAATCAGGAAACTACACTCTAGGTTTAGCAGAACACACAGTGTTTCCCGAAATAGATATGACCAAATCTGCCGCTCACGGGCTCGAGGTTTGTATCGTTACAAACGCCAGAGAACCGGAAAAGGCACGGAAACTTTTGGAATATCTAGGCATGCCTTTTGAGAAAGAATCATAAAACATGGCAAAAACATCAAAAGAAGTACGAGAAAATAAAAAACTGAAATATGCAACCAGATATACAAACCGCTGCAGACTTTGCGGGAGGCCCAGGGGTTATATTCGCAAATTCGGACTATGCAGACTTTGTTTCAGGGAGCTGGCTCACAAAGGTGAGATCCCGGGAGTTAGAAAGGCTAGCTGGTAATTATGGCACAAACAAATTATCATATCGGTGATTTTTTCATTCAAATCAAAAATGCAGCAATGGCTCATCGAAAAGTAGTTGAAGTTCGGGAGACTAAATTGGCAGTGGCCGCCGCAGAAAGTTTGAAAGACGCTGGCTATGTAAACACTGTTGAAGTAAAAGACGGTAAGCTAAAAGTAACCCTTACCTATCAAAAGAAGCAACCGCTATTAATGGACTTGAAGCTTGTTTCGAAACCGGGTCTCAGAACTTATATTGACGTAGACACTCTGAAAGCCCGAAGATCGCCAAGTATGTATATTATTTCCACTCCCAAAGGAGTATTGACTCAAAAACGGGCACTAAAAGAAAATACCGGTGGTGAAGTGTTAGTAGAAATTTGGTAAACATGAGTAAAATAGGAAATTTACCCATAACTGTTCCTGAAGGAGTTTCTGTAGAAACAGAAGATCGCGTGGTTTCGGTAACCGGCCCGAAAGGTGCGCTTAAACGGAAATTACCGCGAGTACTTACAGTAAATCAGGAGAATGGTGTTCTTACGGTCATTCCCAAAAATGAACGTGACACAACTCGCGCATTGCAGGGAACTTTCCGTTCTCTTATTGCAAGTATGGTTAAAGGAGTAAACGAAGGTTGGGAGAAAAAACTTGAACTTGTTGGAACAGGGTATCGAGCCGAGACAAGCGGTAAAAAATTAACTTTGCATGTGGGATATTCTCATCCGATTGAGATTGAAGCACCCGACGATGTTTCCTTTGCTGTTGAAAAAACAGTGGTAACCGTAACAGGAATAGATAAAGAGGTTGTGGGACAAGTTTCAGCTGACATCCGTAAAGCCCGCCCGCCCGAACCTTATAAGGGTGAAGGTATTAAATACAGTGATGAAGTTATAATTAGAAAAGCGGGCAAGGCTGCAAAAGCACAAGGATAAACTATGAATAAAAATAAACGCAGACAAAAACGAATTACGCGAGTACGGGGAAAGATATTTGGCACAAAATCCCGTCCTAGACTTGCTGTTTTTCGATCAAACAAGTATATTTACGCTCAGCTTATAGATGATGAAGGAAAAGTAACACTTGCTTCAGCTACAAGTTTGCAAACCGATTCTAAAGTAAAAATGGAAGCCGCAACAAAAACAGGTGAGAAATTAGCAGAAAATGCTAAAAAACAAAAAATATCGGAGGTTGTATTTGACAGACGCGGATACCGCTATCATGGTCGGGTCAAAGCATTAGCTGAAGGAGCGCGAAAAGGAGGACTTATTTTTTAATGGACTATTCTAACTATCAAATGCCGAAAGAATTTTCAGAAACTGTTGTGGAAATTCGACGAATATCAAAAAAGACTAAAGGCGGAAATACGATTCGGTTTTCTGCGCTTCTTGTTGTGGGTGACAACAAAGGGAGAGTGGGAGTTGGATTATCAAAAGCTCCGGATGTTGCATCTGCCATTCGTAAAGCTATTGAAGCTGCCAAAAGGCGTATGATTACTATACCCCTGCGTGATACGACTGTCCCTTACTCTGTTGAAGAGAAGTTTTCAGCAGCGCGCGTGCTTTTGAAGCCGGCCCCCCGCGGAAGCGGGATTATAGCAGGCGGGCCAATGCGGGTTGTATTGGAAGCGGCAGGAGTAAGAGACGCAGTCGGGAAAATCTTGGGTACCAAAAATAAAGTCTCAAATGTTTATGCAACTTTGAAAGCGCTTCAGACAATTTCAGAAATTTCAAAAAGGAAAGGAGGGAAGTCGTAAATGGTACTACCAAAAGTTGTAGCTCCCAGAAAAAAACGCTTGGGTAGAGGTTACGGAAGCGGTAAAGGTGGGCACACTTCAAGCCGAGGACAGAAAGGACAAAAGAGCCGGGGTACGGTAAATGTTCTTTTTGAGGGAGTAAAAATGCGTAAGTCCTTTATTAAAAGACTTCCTCTTATGCGGGGCAAGGAGAAAAACAAGCCGTATCCGAAACCGGTGGTAGTTCAAGTCGAACAGCTTGAAAAATTACCAGCCGGAACAGAAGTTACTGCAGCAACACTTATCGAAAATGGTTTCATTTCCAAACATGATGCTAGGTTGTACGGTATTAAAATTGTAGGTACAGGGAAACTTACCAAAAAACTTAGTGTTTTACTTCCCATTAGTAAGGGTGCAGCTGCAATTGTTGAGAAGTCGGGTGGCAAAATATCTGATAATGCTGAAACTAAATAAGAAAGATTATCAGTTAACCAGTGTTTCTTGCAGATTGTAATAGCAGATAGGTAGAATATATATAATGTTGGCTTCAATAACCGAATTTTTTGTCCGAGCGCTTCGCTCATCAGAAATTAAGCGTAAGTTAGGGATAACCGCGCTTATAGTTGCAGTTTATCGGCTTGTCGCTCACATTCCTGCGGCGGGTATTGAGCGGGAGAGTTTGCAGGCTTTGTTTTTAGGAAGTCCTTTGCTTTCACTTCTTGATGTCTTTTCGGGAGGAACATTAGCAAACTTTTCGATTATGGCTTTAGGTTTAACGCCATACATAAATGCTTCCATTATTTTTCAGCTTTTAACTTACGTTGTTCCTCAACTGGAAGAATTATCCAAAGAAGGGGATTACGGCAGGGAGAAAATCAATCAATACACACGTCTTTTATCTATTCCTTTGGCCGCGTTTCAGGCGTTTGGGATGTATGCTCTGTTAAGAAGCCAGGGAATTATCAGTGACTTGTCCATAATTGCCATTATTGCACTCGTTGCAACAATGACCGCAGGTTCAATACTTGCGGTATGGTTCGGTGAACTGATTACCGAATACGGGCTTACAAACGGTATTTCATTCCTCATTTTCGCAGGAATAGTTTCAAGATTGCCTATTGTTTTAGGTCAGTCAGTTACGATTATTCAGCCTGAAGACTATCTTAAAATTGCTATTTTTATAATCCTTTCCGCTGTTGTTGTGGGGTTAATTGTTTTTATGAACGAAGCGGCAAGACATATTCCTGTTAATTATGCAAGACGGGTAGGCAGAACCGGCGGAGTCACTTCATATATTCCTCTGCGTTTAAACCAGGCAGGAGTTATCCCAATAATTTTTGCTGTGTCTTTAGTTTTACTGCCATCACTGGCGACCCAATTTTTAACAAGTGTACCCAATGAACAGGTTGCGCAAATTGCACAATCTCTGGCAACTCATTTCAGTCCCACTTCAGTTTTGTATAATGTTGTATATTTCCTGCTAGTGGTCGGTTTTACTTATTTTTATACATCAGTTGTATTTAATCCGGAAAAGATTGCAGAGAATTTACAAAAAAGCGGGGGTTTTATTCCCGGAATTCGTCCCGGAGTTCAAACAACCAGCTATCTCTCAGGCGTCCTTAACCGCATAACTTTGGTAGGTGCAGTTTTCCTGGGGATAATTGCAGTCCTTCCTTCTCTTTTTCAAAACGCAATAGGTGTTGCTAACTTGGCGGTCGGAGGAACGGGAGTTTTAATCGTTGTTTCAGTTGTGCTTGAAATGACACGGGAATTGGAAGCTCAACTGGTGATGAGAAAGTATGAATCGCTACTCAGATAATCATGAACATCGTATTATTAGGACCTCCGGGATCAGGAAAAGGAACACAGGCAGAAATGCTTTCGGATCATTTTAACCTTTACTATCTTCAAACGGGTGATTTGGCTAGAGAACTGGCAGAAAAAGACACGCGAATAAACGAGATAATTGATAGCGGAAAACTAATACCGGAGGAGGAAATGACAGCTTTTGTGATGAAACATCTGGAAAAAAATGTCCCGGAGGGCAGGAACATTCTTTTTGAAGGTTTTCCGAGATTTGTTCACCAATATCAAGTTTACGAAAAGTGGCTGGCTTCTAAAGGTGAAAAAATTGATAAAGTAATTCTTCTTGATATTGCAGAAGAAGATGTAGTAAAGCGACTCTCGGCTCGGAGAATATGTTCCAAATGCGATAAAGTCTACAACCTGATTACCAATCCCCCTCCGGAAGGTAAATGCGAATGCGGAGGAGAACTTGTGCAAAGAGATGACGATAATCCTAACGCCATTAAGGTTCGGTTCGACTACTATAGAAAGAATACCAAACTTTTGGCTGACTACTTAAAAGATAAAGGAAGCTTAATTATAATTGATGCAAATAGACCCATAAATGTTATTTTCGAAGAAATTGTACAAAAGTTAAATAAGAAAGGGTTAGCATGAAAGGATTTGAAATAAAAACTTCGGAAGACATTAAAAAAATGCAGGAAGGGGGAGCTAAACTCTCCTTAATAAAAAAGGAACTTGCCAATGCAGTCTCTGTGGGTGTTTCAGCTTACGAGATAGAAGAATTGGCATTGAAGCTTATTGAAGAAAGCGGCGGGGAAGCATCTTTTAAAATGGTACCCCGCTACCACTGGGCAACGTGCATTAATGTTAATGAAGGAATTGTTCACGGGATTCCCAAGAAGGATCTTATTTTTTCACAAGGGGATGTGGTTAGTATTGATGTGGGCCTTTTTTATAAAGGTTTCCACACAGATACTTCAATTTCGGTTTTGATCGGAAAAGATATTAAAAAACAGCAAATGCTTGAAGCAGGACAGAATGCCCTTACCAAAGCTATTGCGGAGGCAAAAGTAGGAAACTTCGTATATGATATTTCAAGTTCTATTGAAAAAGCCATTACAGGCGCAGGTTATACTCCCGTCAGAGCTCTTGTAGGTCACGGAGTGGGCAGGAACTTGCATGAAGAGCCTGCTATTCCCTGTTTTACAGTTGGTAAGCGCCAAAATACTCCTCAGTTGCCCGACGGAGCAACAATTGCAATAGAAGTAATGTATACTCAGGGTTCAGCAGATTTAGTTCTGGAAGAAGACGGGTGGACAATTGCAACCAGCGATGGTAAAATATCAGCGCTTTACGAAGATACCGTCGCCGTGACTAAAAACGGTCCTGTCAATCTAACGGGGTAATTGGTAAGCTACGAAATATAGCTTACTTTTTTGTTTGTAAGGCAGTTATGAAAGGTAAAGAAAATACAGAGAAATTTACAGCAATTGTGCTGGAGGCATTACCCAATACGATGTTTAAGTTAAAAACAACTGAAGGGCGAGAGGTGATGGCTACACTTAAAGGGATTTTGCGAAGAAGATATGTCAGGATTTTTCCCGGTGACACCGTAGTTGTAGAATTTACTAAATATGACCAGGATCGCGGTAGAATTATTCAAAAATTAAGAAAATAAACAATATGAAAGTAAACTCATCTGTCAGAAAAAGATGTAAAAACTGCAAAATAGTTAGAAGGAGCGGGGTTATTTATATTATTTGTACAAACCCCCGCCACAAACAAAGGCAAGGATAAATTATGGCACGTATACTCGGAGTTGAATTAAACGATAACTGGAAAATAGATTACGCCCTGACAAATATTAAGGGCATAGGTTGGACGTCTTCTAAAAAAGTACTTCTGGCTCTTTCAATTTCTCCCACCAAAAGGGTATCCGAACTCTCAGCAGATGAAGTTTCCCAAATCACAACACAAATTGACACCATTCCTACAGAAGGAGACTTGGTTAGACAAGTGAAAGGGAATGTCTCAAGACTGCAAGCAATCGGATCCTACAGAGGTTCACGGCATTCGCACGGTTTACCGTCCCGCGGTCAAAAAACCAGAAGAAATGCCCGCACCAAAAGAGGTAAAAGAAAGACAGTCGGAGCATTCAAAAAAGAAATGTTAGCAAAAATGCAAACAAATAAGGAGGGTAAGTAATGGCTGCAAAAGCAACAACTGAATCAGGAAAAGTTTTTATATACGCATCATTTAACAATACCTTGATTACCGTAACCGATGATTCGGGTAACACACTCGCTTGGGGTTCATCGGGTGCAGCCGGTTTTAAAGGCACCAGGAAGTCAACACCTTATGCTGCCACAACTGCTGTTGATAAAGTAATCAAAAAAGCTAAAGATGAACGAGGATTAAAAGAAGTTGAAATCTATGTAAAAGGACCCGGTCCGGGAAGGGATGCGGCACTTCGGGCAATTCGTGCGGTTGGATTAAAAATCGCAATGATCGCTGACGTAACCCCCATTCCGCACAATGGGCCGCGCCCTAAAAAGAAAAGGAGAGGATAAATTATGGCACGCTATACAGGACCTAAAGACAGATTGTCCCGCCGCGAAGGGTTTGACCTATTTAATAAAGGTGCAAAACTTACACGTTTGACAGTTCCGCCCGGTATGCACGGATCCAAAGGCACCAGGAAACAGTCTCAATATGGAAAACAACTCAGAGAAAAGCAAAAGGTCAAAAGACTTTACGGAGTAACTGAGAAACAATTCAGAAAATATGTAACCCAAGCTCTAAAAACAAGAGGTAATACTGGTGAAATGTTGTTGTCTCTATTAGAAAGAAGGCTTGACAATGTTTTATATCGGCTGGGGTTTGCTCCGACGAGACCGGCGGCTCGCCAACTTGTTTCTCACAGGCACGTTACGGTCGAGGGTAAAAAAGTAAATATAGCCTCATATCAAGTTAAGGTTGATGAAACTATCAGTTTGACAAAAACCGGGATGGAAGTTCCCGCAACTAGAGCCATGCTTGCAAGTGATGAAGTTAAAGTTCCCGGCTGGCTCAAGAAAAAAGCAGCTGTAGGTAAGGTTGTAGCACTCCCCAAACGGGATGATGTAACTGAACCGGTTTCAGAACAAAGCATCGTCGAGTTCTACTCGAGATAAAAACAATCGGGTGGAAGCTAAACATAAGATTTCTTGGTTAAAAAATAAGCATATTCAAAAACTATGAGTTTCGATGTACAATACGCTGAGCTTGAACAAAGCTAACATTAAAAAGGAGGTGATAGTGTGAACGAACCATTTTTCGATATTAAGGAAGAAGAACACGCAACAGATTACGCAAAACTAGTCATTTCGCCGCTTGAGCAGGGTTACGGTCAAACGCTTGGCAATTCTTTACGCCGGGTACTTTTGACAAGCCTTCCGGGAGCAGCGGTTACGAGTGTTCGTATTTCCGGAGTTAAACACCAATTTTCTACTCTTAAGGGAATGAAAGAAGATATGGTGGAATTTGTACTAAACCTGAAAAAAGTTAAATTCCATTATGAAGGTGAAAAACCGGTTACTGCGACACTTTCTGCATCAGGAGCGTCTGAAGTTTATGCGCGGGATATTCAGGTTGATCCGTCAGTTAAAATCGCAAATCCTGATCAACTCCTCGCTGTACTATCAGACGGAAAACTGGATGCAAAAATCGAGATAACGCATGGCACAGGATATTCTCCCGCAGATGAGAGAGCAACTGGTGAAATAGGTCTCGTCCCAATGGATGCAGCATTTTCCCCAATTGTTCGTGTTAACTATCGTGTAGAAGAAACCCGTGTCGGTCGTGTGACCAACTATGACAAGCTTATTATGGAGTTGTGGACTGATGGCACAATCGATCCTCGAGAAGCAGTTGTAAATGCTGCACAAATACTTGTTTCTTACTATCAACAAATCGTTACTCCCAAAGTCACCGCGGTTATAGAAGAAAAAGTTGACAGCGGTCTAGGAGCTCTCGGTAAACTTTCAGTGGAAGAAATCGGACTTCCTACTCGAGTTGCAAACGCACTCATTAAAGCTGAATACGAAACCGTTGAAGACTTGGTTAATGCAAAAAGAGATAACCTGGTCAAGGTCAGAAACCTAGGCGAGAAATCAGTAAAAATTATTGACGCAGCTCTTGGAGAACGAGAACTTGAGATCGGCAGTAGTAAATAAACTTACTACCCTCTCAAAATAAATGGTTTCTGGCTTACGGGCCAGTTAATGCATATTTGTCATGAAAAAGAAAGTATTTGGTAGAAAACTATCACGAGACACTGATACTAGAAAAGCACTCTTTCGCGCTATTGTGCGGTCACTTATCATGCATGATTCAGTGACTACTACAAAAGCGAAAGCCAAAGCTGTGCAGGGTATGGTGGATACTCTAGTCAAACTTTCTAAAGACAAGAGTGTAGTTTCCCAAAGAAAGTTATTTTCGGTTTTAGCGAATGATCGGGTTACAGCTGAATTGCTCAATTCTCGAGTAGCCGGTTTTACGTCCGATCGTGTTAGCGGGTTCACACGACTCATCAACCTTCCTCCCCGAAAGGGAGATCTGGCTGCAGTTGTCCGAATGGAATGGGTTGAAAAGGGAACTTTATCTAATAACGATAAAAAGACAGGTAAAAGTAATAAAAAAGAAGTAAAGAAAGTAATGCAACCCGAAAAGAAAGGATTAGCCAAAGTTTTAGATCGTGCTAAGAAAAAAGTGCCGAAAAAGGAAACAAAACAAAGTAAGTAGCAGTTCATACGAATTTAATTATGAAAACCTATCAGCCAAAACAAAAAGAAGTTACCAGGAATTGGCACTTAATTGACGCCAATGGTGAAATATTGGGAAGAATTGCAACAAAAATTGCAATACTTTTAATGGGTAAACACAAAGCGACATACTCAGCCCATATGGATAGCGGGGATAATGTAGTTGTAATCAATGCTTCAAAAGTTGAAGTGACCGGAAGAAAAGCCGATCAGAAGGTTTACAGGAGCCATTCAGGCTACCCCGGTGGGTTAAAAGAAATAACTTATAAAAAGATGCACGACTTACATCCTGAAAGAATTATAGAACATGCTGTTCGCGGCATGCTTCCCGATAACCGTTTGCAGGGCAAAAGGATGAAAAGACTAACTATTGTTGCTGATGCGACCAATCCCTATGCGGATAAGTTTAAGTCAGAAAAAGAAACGAAGGGAGATAGTAAGTAAATTATTTACTAAGTGTAGTACAATACAGTACTTAAGAAAGAGAATATGGCAGCTAAAGCAAAAAAAGAAACAAAAAAAGACTTTGTATACGCGCCCGGTAAAAGGCGGTCTGCGTCAGCCCGAGTCAGACTTTTCCGGGGTAAAGGCGAGTCTAGCGTTAACGGTCTACCGATTGCCGGTTATTTTCCCGGAGTGGTCAATGAAAGTAAATGGATGAAACCCTTTAGGGTAGTTGATGTTGTTGAGAAATATTATGCTACAGTTCGGGTTGTCGGAGGCGGAAAACAAGGTCAGATAGACGCAGTTGCTCACGGCATTGCAAAAGCATTGGTTAAAGAAAAAGCTGAATTCAAAAAAGCCCTCAAAGACGCAGGTCTCCTAACACGGGATACCAGAATCCGGGAACGCCGCAAAGTGGGAACCGGCGGAAAAGCAAGAAGACAGAAGCAGAGCCCGAAACGGTAAACCGCTTACTAATGTCCGTTTAACTGATTGTTTTTAAATTCGATACATTTAATTTTCTTTACACTCCACTTGTCTTACTTTATTAAAATACAAAGTTTAACAGAATTCACTTTTCTCTGCACATTGCAAACTGTATGTCAAAAGAACTAACCGAGGACAAACTAATAAAAAAAACGGTGTGACTGTATACAAATTAATTACGTTTAAGTAAAGTACTTACTTTAAATTTTTAATAAAGATAGGTTGAGCGATAGGTTAAGCAGGAATTAGTTGTATATCAAAATTTTCCATAGTACAATTTTATCTACGATGGAAATGGAGCCAAAAGATAAATCAAAAGAAACGAATAAACCATCAGAACTTACCGTTGTTGACGTAAAAACTGGTAAAAAAGAGCAATTGGATTTAAGGGATTCTGATGTGAGAGATAGAATTCTTAAAAGTATGCAGGAACAAGATGGTGAGTATGACTAGGCGCTAATTGTGGTCGAGATAACAGGTTTTCCTTCCAACGCATTCTGAAGATTTTTCTCTTTCAGTCCGTTTATGATTTGGGTTGAAATGGTACACTTTTTAGCTAACAGTAAACTTTCTTGTACTTTATGAAGCATTCCTCCAGTTACGTCAGTAGCTTTAGAACCAGTAATAGCTTGAGATACTTCCGAAAATGTTCTAGTCGTTATTGAAAGAATTGTATTATTGTTTCCATCATATACTCCGTCTGTATCACCACAATAAATAATACGAACCGAAGAATATGTTGACTTTAGTTTTTTTGCAATAGCTGTTAAAGTCTTTTCGCCTGAGTTAATACAGAATCTTTTCGGTGCAGCATCAAATGTAATGTCTCCGTATGTCACTGGTACTATTCCGATTGCAAGAGCTTGCTTAATCGGGTCGACAAATAGTTCTTTTATGTTCCCGTTTTTAGTTGTTAAGAAACTAGCTGGCGCAAAAGAAACAACAGGTAATCCAACAGATAATAGTGCTTGAACGACTATACGGTTAATTTGTATTGCTGCATCGGCTACGAGAGCTAAACCTTTGATGCTTTCGCTATCGACCAAACCACTTTGTGTCTTATATCTGGAAGCAACCGTGTGACCAAACGATCCGCTTCCATGCGCGATAATGACATCATGCCTTGAGAGGGTTGATTGCATTTCTCTACCTAGACGTTTAATAGTTCTTGGACGGGCGATAAACTCCTTCATTTTATTTGTAACGATGCTTCCACCAAGCTTTATTAAAATCAATTCTTTTTTTCTCATATCAATAAACTAATTTATAATTAAATGTGATTTAGACGATAAACTAATCATTTTTAGTTGCTGAAATCATTTTATAGAGCAACTTTCTCTCTCTATGCCCTTCTAAATATGTAGGTTCAATACCGGAAGCTTTTTCCCATCTACTTCGAATTACCCAATGCGGTATAACGTCTTCTGTCAAGTCTCGATTGTTATTTATCTGAAAGCCAGTTGATTCAAGCGCTTTAACATATTCCGCCTGTGTATGCATTCGAGTGCCTGGATAATGGGAATTTATACGTTCGGTGATGTCGTCACGACCTAAATATTTCTCGTTTATACACCATGTAGCAAGCGTATATGTCCCTCCAAGCTTTAGTACGCGGCGAAATCCCTCAAACAATTGTGGCAGATTTGTAATATACATTGTTGTCTCGTTTGTTATTACGTGATCGTAGGTATCAGGGTGAAAACCGAGTTGTAACATATTCATGACAGTAAAATTAACTAGTCGTGAATTCCAATGACTTTCTTCAAGATCTTGCGCAAACCTTGCTTGATATGGAGCAATAGTAATACCGTCTACCCTGGCTCCAGTTGCTTTTGCTATAGAAAAACTAGTACCTCCTCGTCCTGATCCTGCATCAAGCACGCGATGGTGCGGTTGAACTGTCCCCATTGTTTCCATGAGTACATCTATTTGATGTAATTCAAGTTCATTAATGATAGTTTTGATCTGTTCTTGGGTTAAATTTTCAATTGGGGGATATCGAGTCCAATCAATTTGACCAATACCAAAATGATGATTTACGATTCCAGAATTTCCAGCTAGATAATTGTTCCTGTCGTCTCTTTGAATATCTTGATAAAAGTGAAGTACACCGGCTGTTTGTTCTTGTTGTTCTTGTCCTGTTGGCATACTAGAGGGTACGCTCCATGATGTAATAGAGTAATGATTCAAAAGTTTTTTGTTGTGCATGATCCGCAGTAATTCGGGGAATATATTTTTTCCCTTTTTCTACATATTTCCATCCTAAGTTTTTAACATATTCAAGCGAACCTGCTTCGCGTAACATCTTTTGCAGTTTTTTAATATCAGTATCGGTTGCTTTTGGATTTCCAAGTGTTTTAGCTAAAAAAGCCTTTTGTTTGGGCGATCCGTGTTTTTCTAAATGCAACATTAATAGTGTCACTTTTCCGTCTTTAATGTCGATGCCAACATCTTTCCCCACTTTATTTTCATCACCGAAGGTGCCCAAAATATCATCCTGTATTTGAAACGCCCACCCTAAACTTAGCCCATATTGCATGAGATCTCTGAAAACTTGTTTATCCTCTAATCCGGCTAATGTAGCCCCCACTAAAAGAGGTAGTACTCCGGTATATTCCGCAGTCTTGTATCGTAATATGTTAATAAGTTCTGTTTGGCTGGTTTTATGGAGATGTGTATTAGCTATGTCTAGAGTTTGTCCATGGGAAACTCTCACAATGTAATCTGCATATAATTTTCCTGCCTGTATGATATGTTTGGGGTCAAACCCAGCGGTTATAAGCTTTTCCCACGACAGATAATATCCCAGTATACCTGCATCAATTGCGATTGAAATTCCGTAATGGGCAGAAGCTTTACCTATTCCAGCTTGAGATCCTGTTTTTTCAAATTGTTTGTGGATTGTAGTTAAACCTCTCCGCAATAAGGCGTGGTCTTGGATATCATCATGAACTAAAAGCGCTGTATGTCCTAGTTCAATAAATTGACTTGCCTCGTATATTGCTCGAAAGTTAGTTCCTCCTACTGCTTCATAACCTAACACAACAAGGGCGCCTCTAACCCTTTTTCCTTTTTTTGCAATTTCTGCAAACTTTTGTGTAAGTTCAGCCGGAATTAAACCAATCTCTTTAGATTCGGCCACCCTTTTATAAAGGTACTTATCAAAGGACTTGCTTGTTTTTTGTAGATAATTTTCAAGATACTTTTTACCGATTCTACCATTCATGAGCCGAATTATATCACTTTACTAACAATATGTTATAATTCTTCCATGCCATCAAACCCGGACCTTACTCTCCCTAAAGGTGTTATTGTCCCGAATCATATAGCCATTGTCCTCGATGGTAATGGTAGATGGGCTCGGGCAAAAGGGTTTTCTCCAGCATTTGGACATGAAGAAGCGGCAAGGCGTTTAAAGAATCTTATAAATGCTTGTCGATATATGGGTGTCCACACGCTTACACTTTGGGGTTTTTCGACAGAAAACTGGAAACGTCATCCAAAAGAAGTAAACCATATCCTTAATTTAGTAAAAAACACAATTAAAGAATACCTAAAGGACGCTGATAAAGAAGGTGTAAAATTTATACATTTAGGCAGAAAAGATAGGTTGCCAAAACTACTAACACAATTAATAGAGAGATCAGAGAGAGAAACTAAGCATAATACTAAATATGTGCTCAACTTGGCTCTTGATTATGGAGGAAGAGATGAGATTACGAGAGCAATCCAAAAGATTGTTGCAGATAATATACCAGTTGAGAAAATAGACGAAAATCTCATATCCTCTTATTTAGATACAAACAATCAACCTTACCCTGAGCCCGATCTTTTTATTCGTCCATCTGGAGAACAGCGGACTAGCGGGTTTATGCCATGGCAAATGGCGTATTCAGAGTATTACTTTGAAGAGGTTCATTTACCTGATATAACTCCTGAAAAGATTAAAGCAGCAATTTTAGACTATAGTCGTCGTCGTCGTAGATTCGGTGCCAAGGATAAGGTGTTTCATTTTAAGTATAAGCCACAACTTATTGCCAACCTTGAAGTTAATTGGTGGAGGTTGGGAAACATCCCTGAAGGTACCAGGTTTAGAGACTATGCAATAGAACACCTTAAAGAACAATACGGTTTGTCAAAAGAATTGGCAAAAGAGGCAGCCATTCTTATGACTCAGGCGTTTTTGGAAGGTAAAAACAGCAAATGGGAAAAAGCGAAAAAGCCTTTGAAAAAATTCTATCAACTAATTAAAGACGAACTGAAATTAGCATTCGAACCTTCTTTGGTTGCTTCCCTAGAAGTTGCCATGATGAAGGAAATGAACAACAAAAAACATATCAGAGAAGCTGCGAACGTGGAAGACTTGGCAAAAGAGTATTATGCAGAGGTTTACAGGATTTCTCTTTTCCAAGCTGCAAAAGCAGCACACCTTCGGGTCCTTGCTAATGTTGAAAGAAATCTTGCAGAACAGGGTTTGGGGGATGAACATTGGGACAAAGCAGAAGATTACCTTTATAAGTTCTACAGCGCCTTGAAAGAACGCGTAGCTTAAATTATATTTTTCCCAATTTCTTTGCCAGTTTTTCAGTTTCTTTTAAATTAGCTTCTATTTCATCAAGTCCCTTATGCCAGAAGGCTTTGTTTGTAATATCCACTCCCAAGTCCGCAAAAATATCCTTGGGCGATTTGGAGACACCTGCTGAAAAAAATACTTTTACCTTTTCAACATACGCTTTGTTTTCTCTGACTGATGCTTGAAGTGATTTTGAAATTAAAAGCCCTGATGCATATGAATAAACGTAGAAAAATGACCGGAAATGCCAGACATAACTCCACCAATTTTGACTTCCCTCTGATTGCTCAACTGCTGAACCCATATAGGACTTCATATGTTTTTGGAAAAGATTACCGATTTCTTCTTGAGACAGATAGCCTTTGTCCCGAAATACTTGATGTAAGTCCCATTCAAAGTTGTAAAATGCTATTTGCCGGAAAATGGAAGACACGTCCTGATTGAGTTTTGCCATTTTAAGCGTCAGTTTCATTTCATCATTTGCTTCCTTTTCCAATTCTTCCAAAACAAAATCCTCCATAAAAGTACTGGCAACTTCAGCGGTTGCCGTTGAAGTTCCGAAGTTGACTGCAATCTGGTTTTTCCTGGTCAACTCGTCATTTATCGCATGTCCGAATTCATGCGCCAAAGTTCTGACATCGTTTAACTTGTCTGTCCAATTTAAAAGTACGAAAACCGGTTGGGTAATAAGATTGTAAATGCAAAAAGCACCACCCTGTTTGCCTTTTTTAGGATAAACATCCACCTGTCCCTTTTTTTGAAAACTTGTCAGAATTTCTGCAAATTCAGGGTCTAAATTGTGAAAGGTTTTGGTTACCAATGATACTCCGTCTGAGTATGAATACTTTTTCTTGACTTTTCCATACTCCAAATTCCGCTCGTGATATGCTAATTTTTTAACTCCAAAGAGTTTTGCTTTTAAAGCATAATATTTCCGGGCGATATCCATCCTGTCGCTTACAGCTGTTCGCAGGGCGTCAACAACTTCAGTGTCAATATCGTTTCCGATATGTCTTGCCTTGTCCGGTCGGTCATATTTTCTGAGAGTGTCATTTACCTTTTTATCCAAAAGAATTGCATTAATTTCGTTTTCGACTACATCAATATGCTTTTTGAGAATGCCATTGAAAGCCTCAGCTGCACTGTCCCGCACCTCTTTTTGTTTACTGTCCATAAGCCCCAATATTTCTTCAAAGTTATTCTTTGTTGTTTTACCATTTTCGTTGAGAACTTCTCTTTCCTCTTTTGATAAAAGGCCGCTTACCATTGAAACCCATGCGGAATGAGCGGGGTTTGCTTTGAGATTCATTATTTTTTCTTCATTGTCACTTAGCAAATGATCTGCAGAGGAAAACAGTTGTTTAAGAAAATTTTTATAAGGGTTTAATGCCTTATGGTTCAGAAACTTTTTTCGTTTGGATTTTTCAATTTTTGCAATGTTTAGTTCAAAAAACTGGATATCGTTTTGAATATTACGAGCTACTTCTTCGGCTTTATTCATCCTTGCTTTAACTTCTGAGTCGTTTTGATTGAGGTGATGAAGTAAATCGAAATAATACCAAACTTTTCCATTCAATCCATAGTAAGTTAACCAGTGATTGAAGTCATTTAACGCTTCAGCTAGGGAAGCAGGTTTTTCCAAATAATCAGAGCGGTTTTTCCACTTGTTTATAAATTTGTAACTTTCTTTTACAGTCTTATTTTGCATTTTTGCAATTTGGGGATCGGTTGGTGAAGAAAAAAGCGAAGATAAGTCCCAAATTGTATTAGTTAGCTGTCTTGCCATGAGGGCATTTTACCATATTGTTTTTATATTTTTTTCAGAGCCGCTTTCTCAAACTCATGTTTTACTTTTGCATCTTCTTTGAGTGCTGCTGTGTGGGCTTCTTTGCGCTGCATATAAAAATTCATCAGAGAAAAAGTTATCATGCTGGCAAAAATAATACCGACAATATTTGCTAAGAAAAGCAATAATGACCCGCTGGCTAGTTGCGGATTAAAGTTCGCAATTCCAATTCCCGTTACCGCAAGCGGTGGAATAAGGGCAACGGAAATTGCAATACCCGGAAGCGTTTCTGAAAGTTGGGGCTTTACCAATGCAAATGAAGCTGCAAATCCGGCGGCAATTGCGATTGCAATATATGGAAGCGTTGCATAAGTACGTGAGAGAATTTCAGGAGTTAGTTCAGTAAAATGGCTCCCGAATAAAAAGTTTGAAAGAGCGGCGATTCCAATTGCCAGAGCCACCGATTTAGCAATAGTATAAAATGCACGGCCGATTAGCTCGGAATCGGACATTATGAGCCCCAACGATAAGCTTAAAACAGGGTAGAGAATGGGAGCAATAAGCATACTGCCTATAATGACCGAAGCGTTATTGAGTAAAAGTCCTAAAGTTGCAGTTACTATGGAAAGAATGACCATTAAAAAATAGTCTTGAGAAGGGGTGCTGCCTTTAATTAATTTATCAATCGCACTAGATTTATCTTTGTGAGTAAGATTTTGGAACAGAATAAGCATAAGTTAATTGTAGCTTATTTTACTTACCGAATAAAATGGGGATATTATTTAGGCTATGTCTAATATGTCAATTTCGTTAGTGTCTGTGGTGTAAATGCCGTATGAAGGAGCACTGTCGCGACCGTCCACAATTCCGCAAACAGATCCGGGATTAACTAAAAGCGTCTTTCTATGCTTTTCATTTTTTTTCTTGTGAGTGTGACCATAGAAAACCGCATTGTAATTCCCCGTCTTTACCAGTTGTTCACCTTTTTTGGGATAATGACAAAAAGCAATTTTTTTACCACCCAGCTCGACCGATCCGTAATCTTGAGATTGAAAAAACCAGGTAAATTTATCTCCCGATTTTTTTAATAGTCCAATATGATCAACATCATTATTTCCGAGGCAGGCGTAAGAAGGAACACCAAGCTTTCCCAACAGACCGGCTGAAAAAGGAGAACACATGTCCCCGCAAAAGACAGCAGCATCAACTGCATTTTTAACCTTATTTATTAGTTTTTCCAGGTTCCATACATGATCGTGAATATCAGAAAGAATGAGTATTTTCATTTATGTGGTTTTTTGGAGTTGGACTTTTATAGGTCGGACAAGAAGCGTACCGATATTTGCCAGTTTAAACCCGATTGAGGAAAAGAAACCGACAATAAAAATATGGGTGAATAAATTAAGCGGTTTATTTACCATGTCGGAGCTTATTAGTTCTTGATTTACTGCATTCGGGGTGGTGGGCAATCCTAGTGCTTTTCCTAAATCAATTGACACACTGGCAAAGTCGAAAATTTCTACTGCAGAGGTTTGTCTTTGGAAGATTTGGTAAACATTAAAAAGTGCTAAAAGAATAATCCCTACTCCAATTGCGATAAGACTATAACCTAATATTTTTTCTGAGGGAACGCCGGTTTCCACTTCCAATATTATTACAGGAAGTTAGATAGTAATACCAGACCTAGTTTATGTTAAAGTTTCGAAGTTTAGGAATTAACTATTCAACGTTTATATTTCCAATCTAAGTTAGGCTCTGGTAAAATACAGTTAAGTATTGGAATTAAAGTTAGTATTAGTTTTTGATTTAACCAATACAAAATTATAAATACTCACGGGGTGTAGTTTAACGGTAAGCAAATAGCTTAGCCATTAATCTCCTCCCCTCGTTTCACTCGGGGTGTAGTTTAACGGTAGAATGGGCGCATGGGGTGCGTCCGGCGGCAGTTCAATTCTGCCCACCCCGACTA
>CAYWFF010000012.1:0-24597 GCA_964458085.1 uncultured Gammaproteobacteria bacterium | reverse complement strand
TTCCGGTTGAATTTAATTTTACCGAAATGGCTAAGTGGCAAATTGATAGTCCGGGATTGCTAAAGCTTTTTGAAAATTTCGGCTTTAAAACCTTATCTAAAAGAGTGGTAGATGCAGGTGAAGCATTAGCGAAAGAAAAGCAGGGAAGCCTGTTTTAGTAGCAAGTAATTAGTATCAGGTATCTAGTAGCAAGTAGCTAGTATGCAGAAAATGGACACAAAGATTAAAAATTTTACTGATTTATTAGCTTGGCAGGAGGGTCACAAATTAGTACTCTTGCTTTACAATATAACTTCAAAGTTTCCTCAAAGAGAAATATATTCATTAACTGATCAAATGAGAAGATGTGCAACTTCAGTTACAAGCAACATTGCTGAAGGTTTTGCCCGTCAGGGAAAAAAGGAAAAAATTCAATTTTATTATATTGCACTTGGTTCTATTACTGAACTGGAAAACCAACTGCTTATCGCAAAAGATTTGTCCTACATTCAAATCAATGAGTTTCAAAAAATCATGGAAGTGTTAGCGGGTACACAAAAGTTAATAAGCGGATTAATTAAATATTTGAAAAATACCTAAATTAATTTTCTACCAGATACTAAATACCTGATACTAGATACTATGATTCCAGCAAAATTCGAAGAAACGGTAATTTTACTAGCGAAACTACTTAAGGGTAAACAGTATGCATTTCGGGGTACAACTTCAGTGGTCCTGCAGGGGTATGATATGAATGTTGACGACATTGACATTTTGACAGACAAAGAAACTGCACTAGCCGCTAACGATTTCCTGAAAAAATATCGTAAAACTACATTGATTTATAAGCCCGGAGAACATTTCAAGTCCTATTTTGGAACTTTTCTTGTTAACGACATTCCCGTAGAAGTATATGGTGATTGGCAAATTAGGAAATTTAAAAAACAGAAAGGCAAAGTTGTAGAGAAAACATGGAGTGAGGTGTTTGACGCATCAGAAGATGAAGTAACTGAAATTAATGTGGGAAGCGTTGCTGTACGAGTTACCACCATTGAAACAGAACTTGCAATGTACGCTGCAATGGGCAGGTGGAATGTATATCATAAACTTAAGAAGCAGGTAGAAGTATGAATTGAGAATTATGTAGAATGAATTATGGGAACGATAAAAACGTTTAATGACTTAAACGCATGGAAAGAAGGACATAAACTAGTTTTAACGACTTACAGTGTAACTTCAAAGTTTCCGAAGAATGAAACTTTTGCGCTTATTGATCAAATGAGAAGAAGTAGTGTATCAGTTACAAGCAACATTGCTGAAGGATTTAGTAGACGGGGAATAAAGGAAAAAATTCAGTTTTTTAGTATGTCTTTAGGTTCTCTCACTGAGTTGCAAAATCAATTATTAGTTACTCGAGATGTTAATTATATAGATGATGAAACTTACAATAAACTTTTTCAGCAGAGTGTTATAGTTCACAAACTTATTAACGGATTAATAAAAGGAATGAAAACACGTAATCCATAACACATAATTCTTAATTCATATTTATGAAAATAGCTCTGGTGCACGATTACATCAAAGAGTATGGAGGCGCTGAGAGAGTACTTAGAGTATTATCCGACCTGTACCCTGATGCTCCCATTTACACTGCTTTTCAGGTTAAAAACTCGGCTGCCGGCAAAGCGTTTCAGGACAGAAAAATTTATGAGAGTTTTCTTGCTCCGATTTTAAAAGTCGGGAAGCTTTACAGTCCTTTGAGGTTTCTTACTCCGGCAATTTGGCAAACTATGGATCTTTCGGAATACGATATTGTGATAACTTCTGCCAGCTGGTATGTTGCCCGAGGTTTCAAAATTGGCAAAAACACCAAGGTGATTTGTTATTGTCACACACCGCCCCGGTGGCTTTACGGATATGAAACATCAGTCGGCTTTACTAAATACTGGCCAGTTAGAGTTTACGCAGCTATTGTGGGACACTTTATGCGTATTTATGATTTTAAAACGGCACAAGAACCGGATCGGGTCAAGAGAAACGGGATAAAAAATACGAAAATATTTTCAGGTGTAGATGTATTTATTGCTAATTCAATAAATGTAAAAGAGAGAATAAAAAAGTTTTACAGACGGGAAGCGACTGTAATTTACCCTCCTGTTGAAGCTGAGAGGATTCGTGTTGCAGTAAAAGGTCCGAAAAAAGAAAAACAAGAGAATTATTTTTTGATCGTCTCAAGACTAGTTGGGGCGAAGGGTTTGGAAGAAGCAGTTAAAGCATTTAAGGATACAGATTATAAATTAAAAATAGTCGGGGAAGCAGCCGGCTTTTCTGAAGTCGCAGCTAATTTGGAAAAACTATCAGGTGGAAATATTGAACTTCTGGGAAGAGTCGATGATCAAAAGTTATACAAACTTTATGCAGAAGCGTTAGGTTTTATCGCTCTTGCCAAAGATGAAGATTTCGGAATGACTGTTGTAGAAGCTCAAGCTGCGGGTACTCCGGTTATTGCTTTTAACGGTGGAGGGTTTAAAGAATCAATTATTGACGGCAAAACGGGAATTTTGGTTAATGATGTTAACACCAGAACAATTAGAGATGCAGTTAATAGGGTAGTAAATAAAAAGTGGGATAGAAAAGTGATTCAAAAGAATGCCCAAATGTTTTCAAAAGAAGTGTTTGTACAAAAAATCGCCAAAATAGTGGAAACATACCCGAAAGCTAAATAATCCCTACTTCGTTAAATTTCACGAAATGTTAATTAAGTTTTCCTTTTATCAGACTACTTGTTACAATCAGTCTACTTATGCCTGAGCTTCCTGAAGTAGAAACAATTAAGCTTAAGCTGGAAAAATATTTACTAGGTCACAGAATTGATAAGGTTGAAGTTAATAACCAGAAAGTTTTTACTGGTGACATAAAAGACATTGAAGGCAGCGAAATTACCAAAGTTCGGCGCTTTGCAAAGGTGTTGTCTATCGACTTGTCAAACGGCTATTCAATTCTGATCCATGTAAAAATGACCGGACAACCGATCTATCGTGGTCCAAACTTGCCTGACCCTCAGGAAATATCAAAAAAGGTTAGCGGGGGTATATCGGGTAAACACACTCATGTAATTTTTCATTTAGACAAGAATGGGAAACTTTATTACAACGATATGCGCCGTTTCGGTTGGATTAAAGTTGTCAAAACAAATGAGGTTGAGAAATCAAACTTTATCGGCAAACTCGGACCTGAACCTTTCGGCGCGTTAACATACCAGGTTTTTACAGATATTTTAAAACAAAGTAAGCGAGCTATAAAAGTAGTTCTTATGGATCAGACAAAGATAAGCGGCATCGGCAATATTTACGCCAACGATGCGTTGTGGCTCTCCATGGTTAATCCTGAAAAGTCTGCAAATGCTTTGTCGTCAGCTGAACAAAAAGCTTTGTACGATGCTATTCATAGTGTACTGGCAAAAGGAATTAAGTACGGCGGCTGCAGTGAATTATCATATGTTACGCCGGACGGCACTGAGGGTGAATATCAAAAACACACTTTAGCTTACGGGCGAAAAGGGGAACCTTGTGAGCGTTGTCACGCTGCCAGATTTAAAAAGTTTTTTCTTTTCGGAAGAGGAACTTATATTTGTCCTGTTTGCCAGCAGAAGTAGACAGCCTTCTGGTACAATCAGCCAATGGCATTAGTAAAAATCCAACTTCTTGATTTTAGAAACTTCCGGGATAAAGTACTGGCATTTTCTCCTGGAGTGAGTGTCGTAATAGGTGACAATGCAACCGGTAAAACCAATATTTTAGAAAGCATTGCACTTCTTTCAACGGGGAAGAGTTTTAAAGCAGGAGTTGAGATGGAGATGATAAATTATGACGCTGAAATTACCCGCATTAAAGGTCTTATAACAGACGATGCGGGAAAAATAAAACTTGAAGCGGTGCTTACGCGAGGTGAGTTGACAATTAACGAAAACCCCAAGCGGACTGAAAAAGTGTCCCGGAAAAAACTGCTTGTCAATGGAGTTTCAAAGCGGCTGATTGACTTTGCGGGGAACTTGAAAGTAGTTCTTTTTGGACCGTGGGATATGGATTTGGCAACAACCTCCCCTTCCGTCCGAAGGAGATTTTTAGATAGTGTTTTAAGCCTTACCGATAGAGAATACAGGAGAGCTTTGATGTCATATGAAAAAGGCGTCAGGCAGAGAAATAAACTGCTTTACCGTATACGGGAAGAAGGCGCTTCAAGTTCGCAACTTATGTTTTGGAATATGTTACTCATTAAAAACGGTGATTATCTTTCTAACTCTCGTGAAGCTTTTATTGACTTTGCAAATAGACAAAAAGATTTTTACGAGCACGACTTCTCTTTAATTTATGATAAAAGCGCCATTTCGGAAAGCAGGCTTGCACAATATGCAAGAGAAGAAATTGCGTCAGCTACTACCCTTATAGGTCCCCACAGGGATGATTTTTCTTTTCAGATTGCCGGCCACTCATCTGACAAACAGCGCGATTTGGGTAAATACGGAAGTAGGGGCGAGCAGAGAATGGGAATTTTGTGGCTCAAATTGGCAGAACTTTCTTATGTTGAAGAAAAAACCGGCACAAAACCGACACTTCTTTTGGATGATATATTTTCAGAACTCGATCATGATCATAGAGAACTCGTCTTTAGTATTGCTCACAATCAGCAGACTATAATTACAACTGCAGATCCGCACTATCTTGCAAATTTGTCAAAAGTTGAGAAAATAGAGTTATAAACTTAAATGGTAAGAATACTTAGTGAAGGAGAATCGCCCTTAATAAACTTAGGTAAGCCTCGCCGAAAAGGGGATAAACCGGGTAAAGATCCTTGGGGTGAAGACTTAGTTGTTAAAGGAGGAGTGCCTGATAATTTTGCTCCTAGAGAAGAAAGTCTAACGACTGTATCACCGAGATCCTTAAGGTCTCAATCAATAGAACCGAATGAAACACCTTCGCAGGACGATCTTCTTGAGGCGGCAAAAAAGGCTCGAGAATTACAAAAGAAACCGATAAGGTAAAATCGTTTATTCCTTTTCCTCAGCAAGTTTACTTAAGTTGTAAGTTACCAGTACTGCAAGGACGGTAACCAAAACCGCGTAAAACATCTTGGAAATAATGCCTGAACCTTCACCGAAATAAGGTTTGACATACTGATCTATCACTTCTTTTATAAGTTCATTCCAGGCAAGAGCTGCTACTAAACCAAATCCGCTAGTCAGAAGATCCAGAAGTTTCCCTGCAAACTGTTTTTTGAAAGCTTTGGCTTCTTGGGAGAGTGAAGCTTGTATCTTCTTTTGTTCTTTTACTTCTTCTTGAAATTTATCGTTCTGTTTTTTCTTCGCTGCCATTGATGTATTATAGTTCATGATGATGGGCGAGACAAAAGTATTTGATCCACTTGAACTTAAAAATCTCTACAAACCTAAAAAGGATTCCAATGGCGAGGATAATGGTTCAGTGGCAATTATTGGCGGTTCAGAACTTTTCCATGGAGCACCTCTTCTTGCCCTCACTTCTGCTTCACGAATTGTTGATATGGTCTTTTTTGCGTCTCCCGATCCTTCAGTGGGGAAAGTGGCAGAAGAAATGAAATCAAAGCTTATGTCTTTCATTTGGGTCCCGTGGGAAGATGTGGAAGATTACGTAGAAAAGTCTGATGCAGTTTTGATTGGACCCGGTTTTATGCGTTTTCAAAGCGAGAGGACGCCGCATCATAATCGTATTCATGTTTGTGATGAGACTTGTCAAAAGACAAAAGAAATTACGAAAAGGTTACTAACTAAGTTTCCGGACAAACGTTGGGTTATTGATGCGGGAAGTTTGCAGGTAATGGAGCCGGAGTGGATACCGCCACAGGCGATTTTAACACCCAACAGACATGAGTTTGAAATGTTATTTGGCAGCAGACAAGTAGCAGGTAGCAAGCAAAACATATTCAATAATTCCAACAATAATGTGCAGCTGGTTAAAGATGTAGCCGAAAAGTACAACTGCGTAATTGTACTTAAAGGTCCGGTGACATATGTCTCTGACGGTGAAGAAGCAGTTGAAATTCATGGCGGAAATCCCGGGATGACCAAGGGGGGAACGGGGGATACATTGGCAGGAGTTACGGCAGCTTTGTATGCAAAAAACAATCCATTACTTGCTGCCTGTGCAGCATCTTATATTACTAAAAAAGCCGGGGATGAACTCTATAAAAAAGTTGGTGTGAATTTTAACGCAGATGATTTGGCAAACCGAATCCCACATATTTCAAACCACTACAATAAAGGCTAAATGCACATTCTCCAAGTAACTGCAACCTATTCTCCTTCCATTAACGGTGTTGCTGTTGTAATAAATAATCTTAAAAACGAGCTCGAAAAGTTAGGTCATAGCGTAACCGTCCTGGCTCCGCACAATCCGAAAGCTAATAAAGAAATGAAAGTAATACGCTTTGCATCTCTCAATAACCCTTTTGAAAAAGATTATCCAATTCCACTGTTACCCGGAATAAGTTCAATCACAAAGCTTCTTAAAAATGAAAAGCCGGATATCATTCACGTTCACCATCCTTTTCATACAGGTTATCTGGCAAAACTTTTAGCTAAATATTATAAATGTCCTTTAGTTTTTACTTATCACACGGACTATAATTATTATGCAGAAAAATATCTTGAGTTTTTGCCACAAACTTTAAAGAAACGGTTTTTGGAAAATCAAATCGAAAAGTTCTGCCAAACTTCAGATGTAGTAATTGCTCCATCCCATTTTATTGAAAAAAAGCTTAAAACTTTTTTACCCAAAAAAAGAGTAGTTACTATTCCATCGGGAGTGCCTGACTTGGGAAAAAGCAAACTTCCAAAACGAGTACTTAGGAAAAAATTAGACTTACCTTGTAACAAAATACTTCTACTTACTGTTTGTAGATTGTCACCGGCAAAAAATTTAGATATTTTAATCAATTCAATCCAATATCTTCCGCCGAAATTCAACTTAGTATTAGTAGGCGACGGACCTGAAAAAAAACGCCTTATAAAGTTAGTTAAAAAACATGAAATAGTTGAACGAGTTTATTTTGTGGGTAAGGTGCAGAGGAACAAAATTCATAAGTATTATCAAGCGACTGATTATTTTTATTATTCTTCCGTTTCTGAAAATCAGGGACTTATATTTTTAGAAGCTATTTCTTTAGGTCTTCCTATTGTTTCAGTTTTATCAAATGCTGTAAAAGAATGGACTCTACCCGGTTTCAGAGAACTTACGGAAAATTCCCCCGAAAGTTTGGCAAGCGGAGTTAAAAAGATGGAACAGAGGGATTACAGGAAAATGTCAAAGTCGGCACAGGAATTCTCCCGGAACTTTTCAGGAGATAAGCTGGTAAAAAGATTGGTTAAAACTTACCAAGACATACAAAGAGTTAGTGCTTAACCTTGTATTTTCCGCAAAAAGTGCGATAATTAGCTAAACGTGTATATCCCCAAGTACTTCATCACAAATCCAGTTCTCAAAAACATCGGTGCGATAGAAGCTTCAAAAGAAGTAGTAGAAAACGCACCTCTTATTCCTTATTACGAAAAACAATTTCAAAGTGATGCCATAGTCAGAACCGTTCATCACGGAACTCATATCGAAGGTAATGATCTTAATTTAGACCAAACCAGAAAGGTGTTGGAAGGCGAGGATGTATTTGCTAAAGAAAGGGATATTCAAGAGGTAATAAACTACCGGGCAGTCATGCAGCTTTTGGATGATCAGGTAAATAAACGCGGAGGATACAGCGTGGAAGACCTGAAAGAAATTCACTACGAAACGGTAAAGAAAATAGTACCGGATGAAAAAGCAGGGGTTTTGCGGACAACCCAAGTAGTTATCCGTGAAGAAGGATCGGGTGAAGTTATTTTCCAACCGCCCCCGGCAGTTGAAGTTCCTTATCTGTTGGAAGATTTTTTTGCCTGGCTGAATTCGGATAATGCACGCGAAACACACCCAATTGTTACTGCGGGAATTGCTCACTATATTTTGGTTGCCATTCACCCTTTTGTTGAAGGCAACGGCAGAACCGTTCGTGCATTTACAACCCTAGTTCTCATGCGAGAAGGTTATGACATTAAACGTTTTTTTGCTTTTGAAGAACATTTTGACAAGGATTTGGAGGAATATTACGATGCGTTCGCAATGGTCGATAAACAGTCAGCCAATATCGCTGACCGGGACATGACACCTTGGATTGAATACTTTACGAAAGTGGTTGCAGTTGAGTTAGTAAAAATAAAAGAACGGGTACGAAAATTGTCCGTCGATTCAAAATTGAAGACAAAACTTGGTCGGCAAGTCGCACTCACTGAACGGCAAATGAAACTTGCCGAATACCTTGCGGAAAACGGAGCAGCTGTCATGCAGGACCTGAAAAGAATTCTCCCGATGGTTTCTGAGGATACTGTACTTCGGGACTTAAGTGAGATGATGAAAAAAGGTATTATTAAAAAAGAAGGACGTACAAAAGCGTCTAAATACCTACTTATTGGTAGCAAGTAGTGGGTAAGTTTGCTAGAGTAAAGATATGTCAACTTCTGACCCTCAGTTTTTGTATATGATCTTGGTATTGCCAAGTCTATTTGGTTTAACTCTTGTTGGTGATGGCCTCAATAAAGTTATTCATGATGAATCGGGTGGATACATTAGTATTTTATTCGGTTTTGTGTTTATCGGTGTTGTTATCTTTGCCTACTTTTTCTTCTCTACATATCTTAAAAGTTGAACTGCGTTATAATGGGCTATGCGGTTTTTGACACTATCACACTACCTTCAGAAGCTTGAAAACACAGGTTCCCGAATAGAAATTACAAATATTCTGGCTCATCTTTTCAGAGAAGCTGACGTGTCGGAAATTGATGAAATTGTTTATCTGTCACTTGGACTGCTTGCAGCAAAGCATGAGGGAGTGGTTTTTAACGTTGCAGAACGTCTGCTCATAACCGCTATAAGCCAGGCTTCAAATACACCTCATTCTGATGTTTTGGCACTGTATAAAAAAACGGGAGATTTGGGAAGTGTTGCTGAAAGTTTGTCATCTCCAAAGAAATGTTTTTTAAGTGTTGAAGAAGTATTTCAAATATTACAAAAAATTGCTCAGGCGGAAGGAGGAGGAAGTGTGGAGCGGAAAGTGACGCTTATGTCAGATCTTTTACAAAGGCTTGACCCGATTAGTGCGCGGTATATAGTCAGAATTCCTTTGGGCAAACTGCGTTTAGGTTTTTCAGACAAAACTGTGTTAGACGCTCTCTCGGTAATGGAAAATGGAGATAAAAGCGGTAAAAAGCAATTAGAAGCTGCATACCAAGTACTTCCCGACGTCGGTTTACTTGCCCAGAAGGTTAAGGAGTCGGGTATTGTAAAAGCAACTAAAGAGGTGACACCGAAAGTGGGAATTCCGGTTCTTCCTATGCTTGCCCAACGTTTAAAGTCCCCTGCTGAAATGGTTAAAAAAATGGGAAAAGTTGCAGTTGAGCCGAAATTAGACGGCTTGCGGGTTCAAATTCACTTTAAGAGAGGGGAAAGGGTCCGTGCGTTTACGCGTAATTTAAATGATATTTCCTGGATGTTTCCTGAACTTTCTCAAATGGAAAATGCCGTAAAAGGAAATGAGATAATACTTGATTCAGAGGCAATGGGAATAGATGAAGAACAAAAAAAATTGGCAAATTTTCAAACTACCATGACCCGTCGCAGGAAACACGATATTGATTCTGTGTCCTTAAAGGTTGGTATACAATTTTTTGTTTTTGATGTTCTTGTAAAAGACGGCGTAAGTTTACTAAACCAAGATTACCTTAAAAGACGTGAGATTTTGAAATCAACTGTTACAAACGGAAAACTTTTTGTTATACCCGAAATGGAAATAACCCAAGATCCCCAAAAAATTACCAATTTAAATACTAAGTATAGAAAAGCGGGACTTGAAGGAATTCTCGTCAAGAAAATGACAAGCGGTTATGTTCCCGGACGTACGGGGTGGAACTGGGTCAAAATGAAAGAAGCGGAATACTCGGTCGGGAAAATCGCAGATACTGTGGATGCTTTAGTAATGGGATATTATTTCGGCAGAGGTAAAAGAACCAGTTTCGGAATCGGCGGATTTTTAGCAGGAGTAAGAAACGAAGAAAAAATACTGACAGTAACTAAAGTGGGAACTGGACTGACAGACGAACAATTCAAAGAACTTAAGGTAAGATTGGATAAAATTGAAACATCAGAAAAACCCAAAGAATATGAATTGGTACATAAAGATCTTAATCCTGACGTTTGGGTTAGTCCGGAAGTGGTGGTTGAACTTGCGGGTGACGATTTGACCGTCAGCACCAAGCATGGTGCAGGGTACGCAATCCGTTTTCCTCGCCTTGTTAAATTTAGGGATGATAAGTCAGTTGAGCAAATTACAACAGTAGGAGAAATAAAAAAACTATTTAAGCTCCAAAGCTAAAATTGTGGTAGCATAGGAATATGAATTCGGAGGGTCTAAGCACAAATGAAGCTAAAAAAAGACTTATCAAATACGGACTAAACGAACTTCCCGCAACCCCGCCTCCTTCAGATTTAACCATATTTTTGTCACAGCTGAAAAGTCCACTTGTATATATTCTGATTGCCGCAGCAGCAATAACTTTTTTCCTTAGGGAATTTTCTGACACTATTATTATTTCCGTTGCAATTGCAGTTAATGCGCTTCTGGGTTTTTTTCAGGAAAGAAAAGCAAGCAATGCTTTGTTTGCCTTAAAAGAACTTATAAGTCCGCAAACAATAGTCGTGCGAAACGGCATACAAAAGCAGATTCCTCTGACAGAAGTAGTCCCCGGAGACGTATGTGTTTTAAGACAAGGTGACAAAATTCCTGCGGACGGTGTGGTAACCGTTGCCAACAGATTATTCGTGTCGGAAGCCGTCCTGACCGGTGAATCGGTTCCTGTCACAAAAAACGAAAAGTCCGAAGTTAAAATGGGTACAATAGTAACCGCGGGTTACGGTCAGATGGAAGTTGCTACAACGGGCAAAGAAACTGAACTGGGAAATATTGCACAAACTCTTCAGGAGCCTCATGAGGATACACCTCTTAAGCGTCAATTGACGCATTTTAGTAAACAATTACTGTTTCTTGTTCTTGTCTTAACCGGATTTGTGTTTGTATTCGGACTGTATTTAAATCTGCCTTTTGAAGAAGTATTAACGACTACGGTTGCGCTTGCAGTTTCCGCAATTCCTGAAGGACTCCTTATCGGAATGACGGCAATATTGGCAATAGGCATGCAGCGCTTGCTCAGGAAAAAAGGATTGGTGAGAAATTTGGTTTCAGCAGAAACACTTGGCGGCGTTACCACTATTTGCGTAGACAAAACAGGAACTTTAACTCAAGGAAACATGCAGGTTGTCGGAGTAGAGGGTTTTGTAAACGAAGTGGCTTTACAGTCAATCATTGCCAACGATCGCGATGACCCAATGGTAATAGCAGCTTTTGAGTGGGCAAAGACAAATATTACGAAAGTTGCCGACCAACAAAAACGATATGCTCGGATTGACAGTTTTCCTTTCTCTGCAAAAGAGCGTTTTTTTGCGACCATCACTAAGTGGAACACTAAAAACAACATGCTTTTTGTAAATGGCGCACCTGAATTTTTACTTTCCTGGTCAACTCTTTCTAAAGATCAAAAGAATAAAATATTATCAAAAATCCAAAATTATACTCAAGAAGGCAGACGTTTGATTGCATTTGCAAGAAAACCTGTGCCAAAGAGTCATGATTTAGTTTATCCTCAGGAGATTAAGAACAATTTGGAATGGCAAGGTTTTTTGATTTTTTCGGATCCTATCCGTGCAGGAGTTAAGAGCGCGCTTCAAAAAACCAAGTCGGCGGGTTTGAAAATAATAATTATCACCGGAGATTATACAGAAACTGCAGTATCAGTATTGGAAGAGTTGGGAATTAGAGTTCATGATGAAGTAAAACTAACAGGGGAAGAATTGGAAAAGATGTCAGTAAAAGCACTTCAGCGCTTACTAAAGTCGCGGCCGTATGCGTTTCTGTTTGCGCGTACTTCACCGGAACAAAAATTAAAAATTGTGCAGGCTTTAAAGAAAAACGGTGAAGTGGTTGCTATGTTAGGGGACGGTGTAAACGACGCTCCCGCTTTGGCAAAAGCGGATATAGGAATTGTGGTAGGAGACGCAACGGATGTTGCGAAAGAATCAGCTGATCTTGTGCTTTTGGATTCAAGTTTCAGCACAATAGTAGCGGCAATAGAGGAAGGCCGGGGAGTGTTTGACAATATAAGAAAAGTAATACTTTATCTGATGAGCGATGCTTTTGGAGAGATAGTTGCAGTCATCGGATCCATGCTCTTAGGGTTTCCAATTGCAGTAACTGCAGCCCAAATTTTATGGATAAATTTGGTGTCTGATGGATTTCCTCATCTTGCCCTTACGGTTGACCCCAAAAGGCAAGGGATTATGACTGAACCACCCAGAGCTCCTGCAGAGCCCTTGGTCACGAATTGGATGAAAGTTATAATTGCAGTTGTATCTCTAAGCGGAGGGCTTTTTGCATTATTGCTTTTCATATTTATATATAGAGGGACATTGGACGTTGTCCATGCACGTTCGATTGCTTTTGCATCACTTGGGATTAACTCGCTTATTTATGTTTTTTCCGTCAGGACACTTCGGGAGTCGGTTTGGAAAGAAAATCCGTTTGTGAATAAATGGCTTATTGTCGCAGTTTTTGCCGGGATAATTCTTCAAATGACACCTTTCTTTTTACCCATTACCCGAAGTTTTCTTGAGATAACACGTCTGGCAGGGTGGGAATGGATGTTGGTTTTTGGTACGGGCGGTGCTATGTTTTTATTTATTGAACTATTAAAACTTGTGTTTCGCCAAAAGCTGAACAGAACTTTACTATGAGAATTTTATTAATAGTATTAATTATTTCGACATCGCTACTATTAATCAAAGCAGCGGACATGCTTGTTGTTGGCTTAAGGAGACTAAGCAACAATACCCAAAGCGGAATGTTCGCAATGTCTGCAATTTTACTTGCAATTGGCACATCGTTTCCTGAATTATTCGTTGCTTTAACTTCATCTTTGGAGGGTACACCGAATCTGTCTCTCGGTAATGTTTTAGGAGCAAACATCGCAAATCTCTCATTTGTTGCCGGCCTGGCCGGCCTTTTGGGTGGAAGAGTCAGAGTTCACGGTAACTTCCTCAAAAAGGATTTAGCATATGCGCTAATCGCCGGACTACTTCCTCTAATATTTGTTTTAGACGGAACCCTTTCCCGGGTGGATGGTCTTATTTTGCTTACTATTTACGGAGCATATGCTTCCAGTTTATTTCGTAAAGAATATTCTGAAGTTGCTGAAGAACATCGAAAAGAAGGCACACTTTATCGTTTTTTCAGAATTTTAAACGTTACTCAAGACGGTAAATCAAAAGAATACTTGAGGATTTTTCTGGGAATAGCGCTACTTCTACTCTCTTCCGATATTATAACTAAATTAGCCAAAACTCTTGCTGTAGACTTAAATATTCCGGTGTTTTTAGTCGGCTTAATTGTTCTTTCTATAGGAACCACACTTCCCGAAGTTGCATTTGCAATCCGTTCAATTATTGACCGGGAGCCCACCATGTTTTTCGGAAATATGCTTGGTTCCATTATCGCCAATTCCACATTAGTCGTTGGTGTTGCAGCAACCATATCGCCCATAACTGTTGTTGCTTTTGATGAATATTGGAAAGCAGCTGCAATGTTTGTCATTATTTATACTCTGATGTGGTTTTTTATCAGGACAAAAAGAACTCTGGAGCGTTGGGAGGCGGGAGTCCTTCTGATGCTGTTTGCAATTTTTGTCTTGATTGAAATAATTTAAATTAATTAGGTAATCTATTCCTAAAAAAATAGATTTGCATTTACGTGTTTTCTATAAGCTTTTTTTTGATAAATAACCTTTCCCGTATTTAGGTTGAGTTTAACTATATCTTGACCTAACTGCATTTTTCTGAGAGCATTAATTAATATTTATTATGGCAGAGACAGTTTCCCGAACAGGTCTTTCAAAAGAAACCGCCGGAGCTTTGGCAGTCATCTTGGGTCCTACACTTATTGGTCCATTGGTATTTATGTTTTTAGAAAAAGATCCCTTTGTCCGTTTCCACGCACTTCAAATACTTGTAGTACTTATCATATTAGGTCTAGTGCAATGGGTGCTTCAACTTACTGTTGTTCTGTCTAATTTGGGCGGTCTTGTTACGATTGCGGCATTTACCCTGTGGCTTGTATTAGTTTATAAAGCTTGGCAAGGTGTCGAGTGGGAAGTGCCCGTGTTTGGAGAACTTGCCAGAAAGCTTATAAAGAAAGTATAGTACCTCATGGAAGACAAACGCGACCGCATGGTCCGTACTATCCGCGAAAAATACGACTTCAATGATGAAACAATATTGACAGTACTGCGCCAAGTTCCCAGGGAAAAATTTACACCTCTAGAATACCAGCCGTTTGCATATGATGACCGACCCCTTCCCATAGGTAAAGGTCAAACCATGTCACAGCCATTTACCGTTGCCTTAATGACGTCGCTTCTTAAATTAAAGGGTTCAGAGAAAGTACTTGAGGTTGGAACTGGGTCGGGATATCAAGCAGCTGTTTTGGCTAAAATAGCTAAACAAGTCTATACTGTTGAAATAATTCCTGAGTTGGCGGAAAAAGCTTCAAAAACTCTTAAAGCTCTGGATTTCGCAAACGTACATGTCAAAAACTCAAGCGGTGAGTGGGGGTGGAAAGAACATGCACCGTTTAATGCTATTATAGTTACCGCAGGGCTCAAAAACAAACCTCCTGATGTTCTTTTTGAACAATTACATATCGGAGGGGTCATGATTGCTCCGGTAGGAAAAGGGGACAGAAAAGAAATGGTCCGTTACAAAAAAAAATCAGAAAGCAAAGTTAGCGAAGAATATTTTGGCTCATTTCAATTTGTACCTTTTGTAAAGGATACTAACGGTAGTGATACAATTACCTCATGAAGCTAGTTGTGGGATTGGGAAATCCGGGAAACAGGTATGAAAACACAAGACACAATGTGGGGTTTGTTGTTGTTGACGAGTTGTCAAAAAAAATGATCAATGACCAATGGCAAATGGATAATAAACTTAATGCATTGATAATTAATCATCATCCATTATTCGTTCTGGCTAAACCGCAAGCTTTTATGAATAATTCCGGGAAGGTTGTATCTGCTTTCGTTCGCTTTTATAAACTATTAATCCCTGACGTCTGGGTAATTCATGATGATTTGGATATTAAACTTGGAGACTGGAAAATTGAGATAGGACATGGTCCCAAACTGCATAACGGGATTAATTCGATAGAAAAAAATTTAGGTAGTGAAAACTTTTGGCGGGTCAGAGTGGGAGTTGAGAATCGAAACCCTGACATGAGGATTCCGGGTGAAGATTATGTTCTGATGCCTTTTGCCGAAGAGGAAAAGTCTGCCATCGAAAAAGTAACCGAGGCCGTTGCACAAGAATTAATTAAGTACTTAAAAAAATGAAACAAAAACAATTTACTGCACTTTCGGATATCTTAAAAAAATATGAAGGCAAAGAGGATAAATACATTTCTCGCGAATTCCAACAGTATGCTTATGAGTTGGCTGAAGACCTTAATGATATGAAGCATAAGTCTCTGTACATGAAACTTGCAAAAGAGACTCCCAGGTTGCTGCTGGAGGAAGCAAGAAGTTTTGTTAAAGATGCGACAAATGCCCATTCCAAAGGCAGGTTGTTTATGTGGCGATTGCAACAACTGAAAAAGGATAATAAGAAAAAGTAACTGATACACAAGGGGTTAGAATAAGTGAGTTTTACTATTGCAAAGTAAATTTGCTAATGGGGAAGTTGGGAAGAATAAAAGAAGGTTTAACTTCCGCATAAAAAATATTAAAAAGCATGAAGTTCCGGAAGTGGGACTAATTGAAAAAATATCATCTTTGTTTTTCCTTACAATTTAACTTATACTATTCGGTCGTGAGGTTTTAATTATGAATGGTTTAAACGGAAATTGGGTGGACCTGGTTATAATTGCAGTTTTATTGTATTTTGCATCCGAAGCTTTATGGTTGGGCTTCTGGGTTATCTTGGCAGATTTTTTATCATTTGTTTTATCCCTTCTTATAGCTTTAAGGGGTTACACTTTTGCTTCAAGGTTACTTGAGTCTAATTTTAATTTGACCCCGTCTCTTTCTCACGCTTTAGGGTTTTTACTGACTGCTGTAATAGTTGAAACCATAATTACTCTTTTCTTTAATCAGATATTAAAACGGATTCCTTCAAAACTCTGGAAACTTCCGTTATTAAAGCCTTTGGCAATTATACCTTCAGTCGGGGAAGGGCTTATACTGATTTCTTTTGTTTTGACTTTAATTATTGCACTACCAATAGCTCCTGCCCTTAAGAGCGCTGTTTTAGAATCCCGTATGGGAGGGAATTTGGTCGCAAAAACTGCAGGCGCTGAAACCAAGCTCAAAGAAGTGTTTGGCGGAGTCATTGAAGAATCGTTAACTTATCTGACAATCAAGCCGGAAAGCGATGAGTCCGTTCAGCTTCGAATTGCTACTAAAAACTTACGGACCGATGAAGTGTCAGAAAAAGCAATGCTTTCACTGGTTAATGAAGAGAGGGCGAAAGAAGGCGTGGCGGCGTTAGCTTGGGCATCAAATATAGTGCCTGTGTCCAGGGCTCATGCAACGGATATGTGGCAGCGGGAATATTTCGCTCACATTTCACCTGACGGAGAGGATGTGGGAGATAGACTTGACGGAAGTGGTGTAGACTACAGAATTGCAGGTGAGAATTTGGCGCTGGCACCAACTCTTGACACCGCCCATAACGGACTCATGAACTCTCCCGGACATAGAAGAAATATACTTGATCCGCAGTTTAAAAAAGTCGGCATCGGAGTGATTGATAACGGAATTTACGGCAAAATGTTTGTCCAGGTGTTTACAGACTGATGTGAGCTTTTTCAACTTCCGAAATTTGACCACTTAATCTATACTAAAGATAATCTTGTATATATCTTAAGTATCGTGCAACAATAGGTAAGTTACCATTTTATGAAAAAAGACTTGCTTTTCCACTTCTCGTTCTTAATTACTTTTTTTGCCCTCATTTCACTTTTCAAGCAATTTTTCTCTCTTGACTATTTACAGCTTTGGTTGGGAGGTATTGTGGGAACACTTTTACCTGACATTGATCACTTGTTGTATGCATATGTCATTCATCCTCAGGATTTATCTTCTCAAAGAATGAAAGCTTATATAGCTCAAAAACAATATTTTCGCGCCTGGGACACCATGGTTGTTACAACTGAAACCAGACCGCAACTGATTTTCCACTCCGTTCGTTTTCAGCTCATTTTACTTTTATTTACTCTGCTTATCGTAACTTCAGGCAATCTTTTCGGCAAAGGAATAGTACTTGCTTTTAGTTTGCACCTAATTGTAGACCAGGCAATTGATTTGATGGAAAGAAAGTCAATTGACCACTGGTTTTACGGGCTCCCCTTTACTTTGGACACCAAGCAAAAGCTATGGTATTTCTGGGGAATGGTTGCTGCAATTCTAATCCTGGGATTTTTCTTCTAACGACTGGCAAAACCGGCTTACTTAAGCTACACTATCGCAATGGAAGATGACGCTCCTAAACTAACTAAAAAAGAAAAACGGGAACTTGCAAAAGAGAAAAAGCAGGAAGAACGGCAATCTGTAGAAAAACAAGGTTCCTTTAAGCGATTCATGGTAGTGGCAGTTATAGTGGGTTTACTTGGGTTTATCGGATATAAATTTTGGCAAATCATCAATACTCCCACTCAAACTTCAGGAGAACCTATTCAAATTTCGGAAGATGATTGGGTAAAAGGATCGCGGGACGCAAAGGCAGTTTTAATTGAATACGGAGATTTCGAATGTCCGGCTTGTGCAATTTACTATCCGGAAACAAAAAAACTGGCTGAAGAATTTGGTAACAGAATTGCCGTAATTTATCGCCATTATCCTTTAATTCAAATCCATAAAAATGCACTGACTGCAGCATGGGCGGCGGAAGCAGCCGGGGGAATGGGGAAATTTTGGGAAATGCACGATATTTTATATGAAAAACAGGAAGAATGGTCAAAATCAGGAAGTACAGAAGAAATGTTTTTAGCTTACGCGAAGGAGCTGGGGCTTAGCGAAGAGGAGTTTAAAACCCGTTTAGCCAGCCAGGAAGTAAAAGACTCAGTCAATAAGGATATTGTTTCCGGAAACCAACTGAGAGTTCAGGGGACACCGACATATTACCTCAACGGTCGCAAAATTCAGCCCAGAGGCTATGATGACTTCAAAGCACAAATTGAACAAGTTCTGGAACAACAATAATTATGGATGGAGTTTCGTTTTTGGCGCTTCTAACACTAATTTCTGATATCGGAATCACCCTTTTCATCTTAATTTTTATCCTGCATTTACTTGGTTTCGCTACAAAGGTGTGGGGTCAGTTAAACTTATTTTTTTCCAAAAACGCGCTTCTTTTTTCCTGGATTGTTGCGCTTACCGCAACTTTGGGAAGCTTATATCTTTCTGAAGTCCGGGGTTTTGTGCCTTGCATTTTATGCTGGTATCAGCGGATTTTGATGTATCCTTTGAGCATTATATTGGGGGTTGCCTACTTTCTTAATGACCGAAAAGTGTATCGCTACGCACTTTCTTTATCGCTTCCGGGAACATTAATTGCCGGATATCATTACTTAATGCAGATTAATCCGAATGTATTAACACCCTGCTCAACTGTCGGTTTTTCAGTTTCCTGCAGCGAAAGATTCTCCACAAGTTACGGCTATATAACCATTCCTTTTATGTCTTTGACTGCATTTTTGTTAATTACAATCGGAATGTTCTTTGCAGGTTATGGGAAAAAATTCAGAGGTTGAAGTCTATTTCACTAACTGTTTTATCTTTTATAATTGTCAACACGCCGGGAAGAGGATAGTCGGTCAGTTCCGGTAACTTAAATTCGCCCTTAGTTTTTAAATATTTTAAACCTGAAATGATTGCGCCATGAGTGCAAACGGCAACAGAAGAGTAGTGTTTTTGCTCCAAATCGTTTAGAAAATCTCTTATCCTACCGGCCATTTGTCCAAAGCTTTCACCTTCCTGAAAGACGTATTCACCCAAATGGTTGTCAAATACAAACTTCTTTCCGGTTATGTTTTCAACTATTTCGACTGTTTTTACTGATCTAACAAAAGGAGAAGCAACATTATAATCCGTTGGAATGTTTTTCAAGTATAATGCCAGTTTTTCAATAGCAGGAAGTCCTTCCGGTAAAAGTTCTGCAGTACGGACATTTTCAATAGTGTAATTGATATTTTGTTTAACCTGTTCTGTTAACCCATGTCTGAAGATGTATAGTTCCATAAGGCTATTATACACATCTTTACCTAAAACCGCGTCACACCCTTTTTATTTAAAGACAGGATACTTATTTAGAATCATTGGTAAATTGCAATAAAATAATTTAAACTTCATGCATGTCTAAAAAATCAAAAGAAATGGACACTTTACTAACTGCATATAAAGAAATATCTCTTTTAAACAAGATCAATTCACTTTTAGGGTGGGACTTAAATGTAAATCTTCCTGAAAAAGGAGCGGAGGAAAGAGCTCAGCAGACAGCTTACCTTACAAAACTTATTTCTGATAAATGGCTGGATGAAGAGTTTAAAGATTTGGTAGAAGAAAGTGATGAGTCAGATAAATCATTGTCTGAAGAAGAAAGAGCAATGGTCAGGAATTTAAAACATGAAGGTAAATTCTATTTCAAAGTCCCGCAAAAAGTGATCGTTGAATTCTCAGAGGAAACCTCCAAAGCTTTTATGGCTTGGCAAAAAGCTAAAAAGGAGGACAATTTCAAAGATTTTGAACCGCATTTAAAAAAACTTGTTAAATTAAATCAGCTTATAGCTGACCATTTAGGTTTCAAAGAAAATAAGTATGATGCACTTCTTGATTTGTTTGAACCAGGGCTGACGACTAAAGAAGTCGCTGCGGTATTTAATGAACTTCAGCCTGAGTTAACAATGCTTTTAAAAAATATTCAAAAGTCAAAAACTTATAATATAAACCCTGATTTAATTGACGGTACCCGAACCTATCCGGTGGATGATCAGAGACAGCTTTCTTTATTTGTGCTCAGACGTATGAATTACGACCTTGATGCCGGGAGAATGGACGTTTCCTCACACCCATTTACCGATACGTTAGGTGCCTTTGATGTCAGGATTACCAACAGGTACAAGTCTACCGACTTCATCGAGTCCATTATGGTTGCGATGCATGAAGGCGGGCATGCACTCTATGAGCAGGGTATTGAACCGGAATATTCCGTTACACCACTTGAGGGCGGTGTTTCGTTGGGAATTCACGAATCCCAAAGCAGATTTTGGGAAAATCAAATAGGAAGGAGTGAAGCGTTTGCAAAGTTTTTGACACCGATTCTGCATGCTTTTTATCCTGAAGCGCTATCGGATTTCGGAGCAGAAACTTTTTACCGCGCTTTTAATCAAGTTAAACCCGGCTTAGTCAGAGTTGAAGCCGATGAGGTGACTTACAACTTGCATATAGCTCTCCGCTTTGAAATTGAACAAGGACTTGTAAATGACAAAATGAATGCAGCAGATCTCCCTGAAATTTGGAGAGCAAAAATGGAAAAGTATTTAGGTGTGGTACCGGATACTGACAGGGAAGGGGTGCTTCAGGATGTTCATTGGAGCCACGGTATGATGGGATATTTCCCGACATATACTTTGGGGAATTTGTATGCCGCACAGTTTACCGATACTATGGAAAAAGAGTTTAATTTAAATGACTTAATTGAAAAAGGTGAATTGGGTACTGTACTTTCGTGGCTTCGGACCAATATTCATCAGTACGGCGGTCTTTATTGGCCAAAAGAATTGGTTAAAAAAGTTACAGGCAAACCATTAAATGCGAAATATTTTACCGATTACCTCAGGAAAAAATACACAGCGCTTTACAGCTTGTAATCAACTTTTCGGTAAACGTATACTTTCTTCCCATGTCTGCAAAAGAGCGATTTCGTGAACTAATCGATGTACCGGAAAAAATAGGTTTAGCTGTGGGTGGAATTATGCTTACAGCTGGACTAATATTCAAGCGATTTAACAATCTTATTAACCCAGGATTGGCACTTATTGCGTTTTCAACTGCGTCTTTGTTGTTGACCAATGCAGTATGGCCGAAAAAGCCAAAGACAGCCTGATAAATTAGCTTCAGATTTGGTATAATACGAAACCAGACTTAGTGTTAGAATTGGTTTTGGAATTAGTTGAAACTAAAACTTACACTAAATACTAACGCTAATTCTAATCAGGTGAGGTGTCCGAGTGGCCGATGGAGTTGGTCTTGAAAACCAATGTAGTACTTATGTGCTACCGTGGGTTCGAATCCCACCCTCACCGCAGCGACAGCAAGGATGAGAGTGGGAAAAAGCAGAGGAGTGTAAGCGACGAACAATCCCACCCTCACCGCTCATTGCATTCGCATTGAGGCTGGTCTCGATTTCATTCTGCAAGCAGAATTGCCTAATTCCGCTCTCCACCAATAGACAATGTAAAATTAGGTCGTCACGGAAGACGGTGAATAATTGAAATCAGTTTTAAATGGGGAAACGGATGCAAAATTTTCAATTATTTCATCCTGTGCCTATTGACTTATAGGTTTTATAGCCGTTATAGTGTATAACGTATGGCGACTGTAAATATCACGGATAATGATTTTGAAGAAAAGGTAATTAAATCCCCAACTCCTGTATTAGTTGATTTTTGGGCTCCTTGGTGCGGACCTTGCCGAATGGCAGAACCTGTATTGGAAGAACTATCCGGTCAATATGAAGGAAAAGTAATTGTAGCTAAAATTAATGTTGACGAGAACCAAGCACACGCAGGCAGGCTTGGCGTAATGTCGATCCCCACCACGGTACTTTTTAAAGATGGCGAAGAAGTTGATAGACAAGTAGGATTTGCAGGAAAACAGGCTTTTGAAGATTTAATGAAGAAAGGTTTGTAACTTCGATAGATCTGTACCCTGTAATTGATCGGAGGTGATTAGAAATGGATCCAAATAATAATTCACAAGACCCAACTGCACCTCAGGTTACCCCTAGTGACGCACCTGTTGCCGGAGATGTACCCGCAACGGATTTACCGGTAGGAGTGCCTGTATCTGATGCACCGCCAGTAAGCGCTCCCACAATGCCTGAACCAGTTGCAGAAGAAACCGAGGAACAAGTAGCACCAGGAATGGCAGAACCAACCGCTCCTGAAGCAACGGAAGTGCCAGAAGGTGAAGAATCCGGTGGTACGCCACCAAGTGCACCTTCTCTGTAAGCACGCAATGTATAAAGACGAAGACCGGCTTTTGAGCAGGTCTTCTCTTTGGAAAGGATAAAGGTTATATGGCAGAAAAAATAGTATTTACAGATAATCCTCAACCCGGAGAGCCGTGGGATGTAGCTATTATTGGTTCCGGTCCGGCTGCGCTTACTGCCGCAATTTATACTACCCGTGGGGCAGCTTCAACAATAATTTTTGCAGGAGATGCATGGGGAGGGCAGCTGATGTTGACTACAACTGTTGATAATTTTCCCGGTTTCCCGGAAGGGATACAGGGACCGGATTTGATGGAGAATATGCGGGTGCAAGCAGAACGTTTCGGTGCTGAAGTTGTTGATGCAAGAGTAACCGAAGTGGACTTTACGAATGAGTTTAAAAGAATTTTTGCCGAAGGAAAAGAGTTCACAGCAAAAACAGTAATTGTTGCAACCGGAGCAGATACCAAGTGGTTAGAAATTCCCGGAGAAGATAGATTTAGAGGGCGCGGTGTTTCTTCCTGTGCTCCTTGTGATGCTCCTTTTTTTAAAGATAAAAGCGTTGCGGTTGTCGGTGGCGGAGATTCTGCAATGGAAGAAGCATTAGTGTTAACCAAGTACGCATCAGTTGTAACACTAATTCACAGGAGGGAAGAATTTAAGGCTTCAGCTGCAATGCAAAAAAGAGTTTTCGAAAGTCCGAAAATTAATTTACTTATGAATACAGAAGTTACCGAAGTGAAGGGAGAACAAGCAGTTCAGAAAATATTGTTAAAAACTGACGCTAAATCAAAACAGGCACATGAATTAAGAGAAACCCAGTTTGCTGCGTTTAAAGGAATATTGAGCGAAGAAAAAGAAGGCTGTATTTGGTGGGAGATGCCCATTGACGGACTCTTTGTTGCGATTGGACATTCACCTGCTACTGAAATTTTTCGCGGTAAATTAGAATTGGACGAAAAGGGGTATGTTTTGGCTCATGATAGGACAAAAACAAGTCTTGAAAACGGCGTTTTTGTTGCAGGAGATGTACAGGATTATAGTTATCGACAGGCAATTACCGCTGCAGGCTTCGGATGTATGGCAGGAATGGACACATTGAAGTTTCTAGATAAGCCGACTCCGAACTGGTAAATCTTGCTTGACAAAAATCCGTTAAGACTGCACAATGTCAGCTATGGCAAATGAAGCATCACGCCCCAGCTCACTTGAACGATTTGTCCCCATCTTGCTTCTTGCATCAATTGCTTTAGCTTTTATGGTTGGAGTTTTGTGGCAGCGGGTAAATAATATAGAAAACGGTACTACCGCAGTCGCAGGAACAGGTACAGTGCAGAATAACGGCGCAGCAGCCGCTCCCGATGCTGCACCCCCAAACGGAAAACTAACCGCAGAGCAAGCAAAAAATATTCCGGCAGTTACTGATAAAGACCATGTTAGGGGCTCCCGTGATGCAGAGCTTGTTTTAATTGAATACTCAGACTTGGAGTGTCCATTTTGTAAGAGGTTCCATCCTACTGTGCAGCAGGCTATGGATGAATTTGAGGGTAAATTAGCTTGGGTTTATCGCCACTATCCGCTTGACCAAATACATTCCAAAGCCGACAAAGAGGCAGAGGCTGTAGAATGTGCAGCTGAGGTTGGCGGAAATGACGGTTTTTGGAAACTGACTGACAAAATTTACGAAGTAAGCCCCACAAATAACGGGCTTGATTTAGCGCAGCTTCCTGCACTTGCCTCAGAGGTTGGAATCGATCAAGCAAAATTTAAATCTTGTCTTGACAGCGGTAAATATGCTCAAGCGGTTGAAGAACAATTCCAAGGTGGAGTTAAAGCTGGTGTACAAGGAACTCCCGGAAGTTTCATTATTAATAAAAACGGAGATGCCTGGTTTATCTCCGGAGCATATCCTTACGACATGCTTAAAACCACAATAGAAGAAGCTCTTCAGGGTTAAAGCCTACGCAGTTGGCAGGCTCTCCAAAACCTTATAAGTTACAATTGCTGTTGAACCCCAAACGTTTAAGGACTTATTGATACCAAACATCGGAAGTTCAACTATTAGATCAACTTCTTTCAGAATTTCATTTGAAATACCGTATGTTTCATTTCCGGCAATTATCGCAACAGGAAAGGA
>CAYWFF010000011.1:0-26273 GCA_964458085.1 uncultured Gammaproteobacteria bacterium | reverse complement strand
GTGCACCGCCTGGGGAGTACGGTCGCAAGGCTAAAACTCAAAGGAATTGACGGGGACCCGCACAAGCGGTGGAGCATGCTCTTTAATTGGCTGCTAACCCAAGAACCTTACCCAGATTTGACATGCTACTGCAAATCTCATGAAAGTGGGATGATCTTTTGAAGGTGTAGCACAGGTGTTGCATGGCTGTCGTCAGCTCGTACCGTGAGGCGTACCCTTAAGTGGGTTAACGAGCGCAACCCTTACTGCTAGTTGTATCACTCTAGCGGAACTGCCGTCGCAAGGCGGAGGAAGGTGGGGACGACGTCAAGTCGGTATTGCCTTTATGTCTGGGGCTAGAAGCATGCTACAATGGCACGTACAGCGGGACGCAACACAGCGATGTGAAGCTAATCCCTTAAAGCGTGTCCCAGTTCGGATTGAAGTCTGAAATTCGACTTCATGAAGCCGGAATCGCTAGTAATCGTAGGTCAGCTATACTACGGTGAATACGTTCTCGGGTCTTGCACACACCGCCCGCCACGTCAGCAAAGCTAAGGCCACCCGAAGTTCCATCATTTAGTATGGGTCCAAGGTGGAATTAGTGATGAGGATGAAGGCGTAACAAGGTAGCCGTAGGGGAATCTGCGGCTGGATCACCTCCTTTCTAAAGGAGTAAACTTGTTTTGGACTGGCAGGAATTTTTGCTGCAGTTTAGCTGCACAGAACCCTGTTTAGAAAAAAACTCCGATTTAGTTAATAGCTCTATACTAAATTGTGTAAAGTCTGCATCTCACAGCAGATTGAGCAGGTTTGAAAGTGAGCCTAAACTTTCAAGTGAGCGCATTCTTTTTACCTTTGGTTTCTCGAAATAAAAGACGAATCTAAGTACAATTTATGTTGAAAACTCGACTACTACAGCCATTTTGAGTATAATAGACATATGTTAAACGGAGGAGAAATTGACTTAACATCAAAATCAGGTGAAGAGCCTGAGAAATCTCCGTTTCAACCCCCTGAAGATACGCAACCTGTAAACGCCAATACTCAAACTGAAGAAGACAATAAAATAAACACAAATGTAAAGTCACCCGACGGAAAAGATGTACCTATTGAAATAAAGGTTGAAAGTAGCAATGCTCCCGAAAGTAAACATTCACGCCAAAAATTTGAAGAAATAGAACGAAAGTTTAATCGAAATATATTAGAGATAAAAACTTTGTTTCCTTTTAAACTTTTTCCTACATATATTATTGTGGATGAGGCACAGGTAATTATTATTGACTATTATTTTTTCTTTTCAAAAAGAGTGTTTCCCATGTTTATAAAAGATATTAAAACTGTTACGGCATCGTACGGAATACTTCTTGCCAACATGAAATTTGAATTAAGCGGTTATGAAGATAATCCCGGGATTGTAAATGATTTAAAAAGAGGTGATGCAATTAGAGCAAGAAGAATAATTCTAGGCTTAATGAAAGCAACAGATGAAAAAATAGATTTATCACAATTTAGTGATGACGAATTGAGAAAAAGACTTGAAATGTTAGGTGAAAAGTATGGAAAAGCTTAAGGTATAACTCATGCTCTTACCTAATATTTACAATGATATTACAAATGTTTATATTTCCTTGATATCATTAAGCTAAATGGTGGATTTTTTTAAAAGAAACAGAGCTCTTGATAGCCATCTGCGGTCTGCGTCGTATAGAGTGGATGATATAAATTCGTTTGCCCGTAATTTGGCGCATACCCATGAAGTATCACAGACGCAGAAAAAAGATTATTCGTTGTTAATCAGGCTTCAACAAAACAATAAAGTTTTGGTAAAAGCCCACGGAGAATTTGTAGATGAAATTTCAAAAGGCAGCACAATTCTACCCTCATCATCAGAATGGTTGATAGATAATTACTATTTAATTCAAAATCAGGTCAGACAAATTAAAAGAGACCTATCCAAGGATTTTTATGAACATCTTCCAAGATTGTCTAAAGGGTCGCTTTCAGGCCATCCCAGAATTTATGGGCTTGCACTTGAGCTTATCTTTTATACCGACGGTAGAATTGATGAAGAATCTTTAGAAACGTTTTTAACCGAATATCAAAAGGTTGCACCGCTGACCAGCGTGGAACTTTGGGCAATGCCTGTTATTTTACGCGTAAGTTTAATTGAGTATCTGGCACAACTCACCGAAATTGGTCTTGAAAATCTGCACAAAAGAAAAATTGCCCGCCAAATGGCTGAATCTATTGTTGAGATTTCTGCCCAAAAAAAAATAAACAAGCAGCTGGAGTCATGGTTTCCCTCGAGTAAAAAACTTGACCCGGTAGTAATAATTAGCTTTTTACACCGTTTAAGAGAGTCAGACCCTTCAGCAACATATGTGATTAGATGGGTAGAAAATCGTGTTTTGGAGGAAGATATTAAGTTAGATGAGTTTATTAGGGCAGAAACCAGCAAACGCGCCATTGACCGTATTACGGTTGGAAATATTGTTAGCAGTCTAAGAACCCTTTCATTTTTGGCGTGGGCTGATTTTTTTGAAAAAGTCAGTTTAGTAGAAAAAATACTTCAAACCGACCCCGCAGGACTTTATTCTAAAATGGATTTTGTTTCCCGTGACAGGTACAGGCATGTTATTGAAGAATTGAGTAAATATTCCGTATACACCGAGCAGGAGGTAGCAAGAAGAGCAATAAAACTTGCAGCGCCTTATAGAGATGAAAGAAAAGGCCACGTCGGTTATTATTTAATTTCACACGGACTTAAAAATTTAAAGTATGACATCAGCTATTCACCTACATTAAAAAAGAGCATTGCAAACAATATCATGGAAAACCCGGTATCATCATATCTTTCGATTATCGCATTAACAACGGTATCACTTTTGGCTTTATTTATACATTTTTCAGGAAGTAGTATTCCATGGGTAATGTTTGTAATTTTATTATTTATACTCACTTCTCCAGCTATACACATTGTAAATTGGGTAGTAACTTCATTATTGCCTCCTAAGCCACCGCCAAAACTAAAATTGAAAGATATTCCTGAATCATTACGAACGATGGTTGTTGTTCCCTGCATGATAAAAGACGCCGAGCAGATTGGAGGCCTACTTGGTCATTTGGAGAGAAGGTATTTAGCCAACTCAGAAGAAAATCTTCATTTTGCGCTTTTAAGTGATTACGCTGATGCAAACGAAAAAATACTACCCGAAGATGCGCGTCTGGTAAAAACTCTCACCACCGGTATAGAAAATTTAAATAAAAAATATGCGCGAGATGAAAAAAACATATTTTATGCATTTCATCGTGAGCGCCTTTACAACGAAAAAGAAAACCTCTGGATGGGCTGGGAAAGAAAACGCGGAAAATTAATGGAATTTAACAGATTATTAACCGGCTCAGAAAAAACATCGTATACGGTAAAAACCGGTGATATGAGTATTTTAAAAAAAATAAGATATGTTATTACTTTAGATGCCGATACTGAATTACCTTTGGGTACAGCAAAAAAGCTTATAGGAGCTATGGCACACCCGCTAAATCAGCCGGTTATAGACAAGAATAAAAGGGTAATAGTTGACGGTTATGGAATTATTCAGCCAAGAGTTGATATAAGCGCTCCTGATGCTGCTGTTTCTTTATTTTCACGCATTTTTACCCGTGACAGCGGACTTGACCAGTACACGATAGCCGTTTCTAATGTGTATCAGGATTTATTTGGTACAGGAATATTTATAGGTAAGGCAATTTATGATGTTAATGTAATCAAAGAAACTATTCAGGAAAGGTTTCCGGAGAATACTTTATTAAGCCATGATCTTATTGAAGGTTGTTATGCGAGGGTAGGATTGTCAACTGATATTGAGCTTTTGGAAGATTTTCCGTCTAGTTATTATACGTATGTACAGCGTCAGCACAGATGGGTTCGGGGAGATTGGCAAATTGCACAATGGCTGCTTCCGTTTGTTCCCGAGCCTCATCGTTTGGTTGCGAATCCGCTTTCATTAAGTTCAAAGTGGAAGATTTTTGATAATTTAAGACGTAGTTTAATTCAGCCCGGAGTTTTATTTTTATTGCTTTTAAGCTGGTTTGGAATGGTTTCGAATCCTTTTTATTGGAGTGTTGTTGGAATGCTCATACTGTGGATTCCTCTTATGAGCAGTTTAGTCGGGGTTTTAAGGGTTTTTACTAAAAAAGAGAATTTGTCCGGATATTTATGGGTGCTATGGAATGAAACCCTAAAAACCGCGTCACAGATATTATTGGTTACAGTATTTTTGTTTCATGAGTCATTTCAAAAGCTCGATGCAATTTTAAGGACGTTTTATCGAAAGTTTATTTCTAAAAAGAACCTCCTTGAATGGACTTCACATTCTGATGCCGAAAAAGGTCAACCTAAATTTTTGGATGATTATATTAAACGAATGTGGGTACCGGTTGTATTTAGTTTAATTATTTTTCCTGCAGTTCAGATATTAAATCCGGGGGCAATTTATTTAGCCGCGCCTTTTGTATTATTGTGGCTCATTTCACCTATTGTATCTTTTTACATTAGTCGTCCCATTAAAGAAAAAGTAGACCATTTATCATTTACACAACGCCAGGAATTACGAACGTATACCGCAAGAGTTTGGAGATTTTTTGAAGAATTTGTTGATGAAAAAGAAAGCCACCTTCCACCTGATAATTATCAACTAGTGCCAAAAGAAGTAGTTGCACATAGAACCTCGCCTACAAACATAGGATTATACTTGCTGTCTGTTATTTCTGCATATGACTATGGCTACCTGGGTAAAAAAGACGTGATTGAGAGGTTAGAGAAAACACTTGATTCAGTGACAAGGTTGAGAACCCATAAAGGTCACTTATATAACTGGTATAACACTCAGTCTTTAGAACCCATAATGCATTACATCTCAACTGTTGACAGCGGAAATCTGGCAGCAAGCTATATATGTGTTAAACAAGGGTGTTTAGAACTTATGGATAAATTAGGCAATGAAAATCTTTTGTATGGTTTTAGAGATTCTTTGGCTAACTTGGTGTCTTATTTGGAGGAGAAACAGGTTGATACCATTACAAAAGATTTAAAGGACATGCTCAACAGTCTTGATGACCATTTTAGTACCGGAGAAATGTTAGGCGTTGAACATTTTGAGTTTAGGCTAAATAAAATATCAGAAGAAATAAGCAAAATTTCGGGAAACTCAGATATAGATTATTGGCTTAAAAAAAGTACTTATTTGTATGAGTTATGCTTGTCTGAAGAAAATAAGACGCGCGAACAGTTAAACGAAGAAAATAAACGACTTTATGATTTATCAAATAGGCTTGAAAGAATGGCTTCAAAAATGGATTTTAGCTTTTTACTTGATGAAGACAGAGGATTATTTTCGATTGGGTTTAACCTTGATACACATGTACTTGATAACAGTTATTATGATTTGCTCGCTTCAGAAGCACGTATTGCAAGTTTTTTTGCTATTTCAAAAAAACAGGTTGAACCTGACCACTGGTTTAAGCTGGGTCGTCCGATAACACGCATTCGTGATGGTTTGGGGCTTTTGTCTTGGGGCGGCACAATGTTTGAGTACCTAATGCCCAGCCTCTTAATGAATGATTATGATAATACTCTTATTGCAGAAACAAATAAATCCATAGTTAATAGACAAATTGATTACGGAAAATCACAAGGTGTACCATGGGGCATTTCGGAATCCGGTTTTTATGCTTTTGACTTTCAATTCAATTACCAATACAGGTTATTTGGAGTTCCTGATTTAGGTTTAAAAACCGAAATGGTGAGAAACCTTGTTGTGGCACCGTACGCGACATTTTTAGCATTGCCTATTGTTCCGCAACAGGCGTGGAATAATCTTAAAAAACTTGGTTCAATGGGAGGTTCGGCTCGATATGGTTTTTATGAGGCAATAGACTTTACCCCGTCACGTATTCCAAAAGGAAATACAATTGGAGTCGTTCAGTCATACATGGCACATCACCAGGGCATGAGCTTTTTGGCAGTAAATAACTATTTGAACCAAAATATTAATCCTCAAAGATTTCATCGAGATTCGGCTGTTGCTTCGGCCGAATTATTACTTCAGGAAAGGATTCCAAGTATGGCGGTAGCTTTTGAAACGCCAAAGGAGCATAGGTTGCTAACAAAACCCGACAAAACAGAAGAAGACACATCCTTTTTAAGAACATACAGGTCTCCGCACACTACATTACCGAGAATGCACATATTATCAAACGGAAGATATACAACCACATTAAGTAATGGTGGTGGAGGTTACAGCAAGTGGAACGACCTTGAAATTACCCGTTTTGAGGAAGATGCAACTTTGGATGATAAAGGCCTTTTTATTTATATAAAAGATTTGGATACAAACCAAATTTGGTCGTCGGCCTACCAGCCTACATTAAAAGAACCAAAAGATTATGAAGTAGTATATTTTCCAAACAAAGTGCGTTATCGAAGAGTAGATAGCGAAATTACCACACGAACAGAAGTATTTGTATCTCCCGACGATGACGTGGAAATTAGGCAAATTACCATTACAAACAACTCTGAAGAAGTACGTCATATTCAATTAACAAGCTATGCCGAAGTAGTATTAGACACACATGGTGCAGGTATTGCGCATCCTGCTTTTAACAAATTATTTGTAGAAACATCGTTTAATAATCATGACCAAACTTTGTTGTTTAAGCGCAGAACCAGATCTGACGAGCAAGAGCCGAAATTTGCATTTCATACTGTATTCAGCAATGACGTGGGTATTGATATAAAAGAATACGAAACAGACAGATACGAGTTTATCGGTCGCGGGAGAAGTACAAAAGATCCCCAAGCCTTATACACTGAACTCTCAAACACAACCGGAACAGTTCTTGACCCGATTATGAGCATGAGAACTTCATTTAAGGTCACATCGGGAGAATCGGTTACGGTTTCATATATTACAGGCGGTTCTGAAAGCTCATCGGAAGCTATGGAACTTGCGCGAAAGTACAAAAACACACGTGAGATTGAAAGAATGTCTGATCTTTCAAAAGTTCACAGCCAAATCGAATTTCAACATCTTGGAATTACCGAAGAACAGGCTAACATGTTTCAAAAGCTTGGTTCACGAATAATTTATCCTGACCCGGCACTTCAAGCCACAAAAGAAGTTAGAATGCAAAATGTTAAAGGGCAGTCGGGATTATTTCCTCATGGCATTTCAGGTGATAACAAAATTGTTTTGTTAAGAGTAAGGTCAAAACACGGATTAAGTCTTGTTAAAAATCTTTTGTCGGCACATGAGTTTTTTAGAATGCGTAATTTTGCCTTTGACTTGGTTATACTTGAAGACGGGCCTGTTGGTTATGAAAACGAACTTTTTAATCAAATTCAGGTACTTATTGAGTCTTCACTTTCTCATCCTTATATGGACAAATCGGGAGGAGTTTTTTTGCGAAAAACAACCCATTTGTCTACGGAAGACCTTGTTTTATTAAACACTGTAGCTCAGGTAATTATTGATAGTGACTATGGATCTTTGGCAGATCACTTGGGATTACTTTCAAGAACGGAACAATTACATGAAGCTCCGGGCATTGTACATGTAGGAACTGTGCCCAGAATTAAACCTTTACAAAGCCGAAGGCAATCCAAAAAATCATCATCAGCTTCTGAACTGCTTTATGCCAATGGCTACGGAGGATTTTCAGAGAACGGCAATGAGTACACCATAAATTTAAACGACTTTAATAATACTCCATTGCCGTGGTCAAATGTTATTGCAAATCAGGAATTTGGTACTGTTGTAACGGAATCCGGGCTTGGATATTCGTGGGCGGTAAATAGCCAGTCAAATAAATTAACTCCCTGGTCTAATGACCCTGTAAGTGATAAACAAGGAGAAATAATTTATATAAAAGATGAAGAAACTGAAGAAGTCTGGAATCCCACTCCCTTGCCTGCTCGCGAACGTGACCCTTATACAATTAAACATAAGCCCGGAGCAACTTCTTATCATCATGAAAGTCATGGAATAAAGCAGCAGCTTGAAGTTTTTGTACCAAAGAACGATCCGGTGAAAGTTATGCTTTTAACGCTAAAAAACCGTTCAAGACATAAAAGAAGCCTTTCGGTCACTTTTTATGCCGAGTGGGTTTTAGGGGTGCAAAGAGAGTCTACAAAGCACTTTATCAATGTTTCGTTAAATCGTGACACTGAGGCCATATTTGCAAAAAATACGTATAACGAAGAATTTAGTAATAGAGTGGCATTTATTGGGTGTAGTAATTCGGTGGTGTGGGCTTCGGGAAACAGAACCAGATTTTTGGGTAGAAACGGCAGCAAAGAATATCCTCAAGCACTTTATGAAAAAAACAAAACAACAGTTTCTACCGATTTTGGTCCTCGAACAGATCCGTGTGGAGTTTTGCAAACTCGCATAAGTCTTGGGCCGGGTGAAGAAAAAGAAGTTGTATTTGTTTTAGGCCAGGCTCCAACTGAAGTAGACGCACGTGCGCTTGTAGAAAAATATCAGGATATTGATGTTGTGGATAGTTCAAGGGTAAATGCTCAAACCTACTGGGAACAGCTTTTAACCACAGTTCAAGTTAAGACTCCCGATGAAGAAATGAATATTTTATTAAACGGCTGGTTGCTTTACCAAACACTTTCGTGCAGGTATTTTGCAAGAACATCATTTTATCAGGCAGGAGGTGCTTATGGCTTTAGAGATCAATTGCAGGACGTTATGGCACTTGCATTTTCAAAACCTGAAATTATGAGGGAGCATATTTTGCGCGCAGCATCACACCAATTTGTTGAGGGAGATGTTCAGCACTGGTGGCATTATCCTTCAGGAAAAGGCGTTCGAACAAGAATAACTGATGATTTACTGTGGCTGCCTTTTGTTGTTTCTTATTACATTCAAGTAACCGGCGATAGATCGATACTTAATGAGGAAGTTTCGTTTTTGGCTATGGCTCAACTTGAACCCGACCAGCATGAAATGTTTGGTCAACCGCAAGTAACGGGTGAAATGGCAAGTATTTATGAACACTGCAAAAGAGCAATAGATCTTTCATTAAGGTTTGGTTCGCATGAAATACCGTTAATAGGCACAGGTGATTGGAATGATGGCATGAACAACATTGGCGCGAACGGTCAAGGTGAAAGTATTTGGCTTGGGTGGTTTTTATATAGTGTTCTCAATTCTTTTGCAGACATTTGTGAGTCAAAAGGAAATATTGAATTAAAAGATACATATTTAAAACATGCTGAAAACATTAGACGAGCAAACATTGAAAACGGATGGGATGGTGAATGGTTTAGGCGTGCATATTTTGATAACGGAAAACCGGTTGGCTCAAAAGAAAACCAGGAATGCTTTATTGATTCCATCTCACAATCATGGGCAATAATTTCAGGAGCAGTCGACGGGGACAAGGGCGATACCATAATGGAATCCGTAGACAAACATTTGGTGGATAAAGACGAACAAATGATTCTATTGCTTACTCCGCCGTTTCAAAACACAAAGCCACATCCCGGATATATACAGGGTTATCCGGCAGGAATAAGGGAAAACGGCGGTCAGTACACACATGGAGTAATTTGGGTTGTACAGGCGTATACAAAGCTAAAAAACGGTGATAAAGCCATAGAAATGTATAAGATGCTAAATCCGATAAATCACACAAAAACCACGGAACATGTAAATAATTATAAAACAGAGCCTTATGTCATGCCCGCTGATGTGTATTCAAATCCGCAACACTACGGACGCGGGGGATGGAGCTGGTACACTGGATCTGCCGGGTGGATGTATAGAGTTGGTATAGAAGATATTTTAGGACTAAAAGTTAGCGGTGACAGTTTTACTTTTGAGCCTTGTATTCCGCATAAATGGGACGGATTTCAGATGACTTACAGGTATAAATCCACACTTTATGAAGTAACGGTTGAAAATCCCGATGGTGTAAGTACAGGAGTTAAGGAAATTAAGCTTGATGATAAAAGTGTAAGTGACAAAAAGATTAATTTTGTTGATGATGGTGAGACGCATACAATTACAGTTGTTTTAGGAAATTAACCTTTACAAAAGGTTTACAAAAAAAATGCGACCCACGATTGTTGAGTAAAACTCGCCAATGCATGAATCGCGTAGATGGTTATAGGTAGGGTGCCAAAAGTGGATATAGGAGAATTAATCCTACAGCCGTGAACCCCAAACTTACCCACATTATTTTAATGCCGATATCTCTGGTCTCGGGATCAGGTTGTATGTAGTTATGACTCATATAACAACTCCATCCAACTAGACCCACTATCATACCTAACATCATTAGACTACTACCACAAATCGCACCCACTTTACACTCCTTTTATTGTTTGTGTATCGCATATTATACAGGAATTTAGCAAAATTATCAATACTATAGGCCAAATGTTTGTAAATATAACACTTTACAAAATCCAAATTTTAAGATTAAATAGTCATGCTTCTAAGCCCGTAGAAAATTTTATAGGAGTCTGCCTGTGAAGCCTACTATTACTGACACACGCCCAAATATTATTTATTCTTCAAGCGATTTTGTTATTCGTGTTCATATTGGCGATACTGAAACTTATATTTATACAAAGTTTTTTACCGAAGAATTTTCAACTTTAGAATTTTTTAATACGGTGAATGTGCTAAAAGCACAAATTCCTGGTGTTTTAGAAACGATTTGCCACAATGATTTAAATTTGCCTTTTTGTGAAGAAGTCAAAAATACAGAACTTGCTCATTTGTTTGAACACATTTTAATTCAAGAATTAGCTGATGCTAGGAATGCTCAAGGAAATTACAAAGATTATTCCGGCGAAACCGCTTGGGACTGGACTGCAGATGAAAAAGGTGTTTTTCATGTAACTATAAGTGCCACAAGTGAGGATTTGGATATTATTGAAGAAAGCTGCAACAAGTCTGTTGGTATTTTAAGTGAGATTTTAAGTTCAAAAGTAAGTAAAAAAACAAAGCAGGCGAGAATATCCCACCTGCCCGTTTAAAACATTACACAAGCGCGGTACTATTCATCGTCTGATTGATTATTACCGCCTCTGTTATCTCCCCCTCTTCGAGTTTGACCACCTTTCTTATTTTTATTGTTGTTTCCTTGATTATTATTTCTGTTAGCCATTAAAAGTCACCCCCTTTAAATCCATGAGGTTAATATAAAAAAAGTAAATTAAAGCAAAGATACATTAATGTTAGAAATTAGTAATAGAACATTAGATGAGATAGTGATAAAGTAACAGTTAAGTAGAAGAGAAAAAGCCCCAAATCGATGCACGACTTAGGGCTTTTGAACAGTGTTGAGAATTTTAGTCTAAATCTAACAGATATCTTATTAGTGAACCCTGTGATTCATAAAGAATTTCAGCTAGATTTACCATTTTTTGAAACTGCTTGTCATCCATTTCTTTTGCGGATTTCAAACGAAGCTTGCAAAGCATAAGTTGTGAATGGGCATGATCCAACATTGTATGGCCACATTCAAGCGTGACAACCATTTGTGGGTTTATCCAAGCACATACTTCACAAATTCCCGGGAAATCTGTTGAGTTACTGTATGTATGATATTCCACCCCTGCCGGTGGATGAGAAGGATCAGTTATTCGTTACAAAAACTCAATCAACCTACTTAATAACTTAATGTACTCCTGGCGGGTCATTTCACTCTCCTTTTTAGTTGTTAATTCCGTAAATATTACAACAAAAATTTTAACAAGGCAACCTATAGCAAGTTAATTGAAAAATAGTTATTTAAAAGTAAAAAATTGCTGCTGTAAATCCTAAGGTCATGAGCAATGCAAGCAATACCTTTGCCATAATTCCTGTTAACATTCCCACTACTGCGCCAAATGAAGAAATTACTGCTTTATTCAAATTTTTACGCGCAAATATAGTTTCACCAATAAACGCACCTGCAAAAGGCCCTACAATTATGCCAATGGGGCCTAAGACAAAAATGCTTAATGTACCAAAGAATGCTCCCATAAATCCGTACTTACTCGCGCCGAATTTTTTTGCTCCGAAAATAGAAAAAAGGTTATCGATTACAATTCCTGCCACCCCTAAAAATAAATAAAAAATCGTAAAAGCCAGGCTTATTGATTGAAAGTCAGAAGTATATGCGTATCCTAAAACGATGAGGCTTATAATAAGAGGTCCAGGTAATCCGACAGTGGTTAAAAGTGAAACTAAAAGCATTAAAATAGCTAAAAGAATTTCAAATTCCATGTATTTATTATATAAAAAAGCCGACGCGTCAAAAAGAAATTGATTTTCTTTTCTTGCGGGTTGAAAAGCAAGCAAAAAAGCTCGCCGCATTTGTACAACGACCTATAGTGTGCTATAATATTGCGTATTAACAACAATATAAGGAAGGTGCAAAATGGAGTCGAGAGGGAACGGTTTAGGCGTTTTGATAGTTTTATTTGTATTGGCATCTGGCGCTTTGCTTGGACCCCGCTTGGTGCCTTCGTTGGTAGCTTTGGGGAATCTGAGCTCGGAAGAGTTTGGAATAATTCCTCACAAGGTGAGTTCGAGCTATAGCTATCAGCCCCAGCCCCCATCCAGCACTTCATGCCTGTTGAATGCTGCGCGTGAAGTAAGCATTGGGGTGACATCCGGAGCCACAACATTTGACATGGTTCAAGTGGCTGTTGCCAGTGTTTGTGGTCTAACATCAGATGGTGATGCTTTGTTGAATGACCCAGACATGGTTATGAGGCACAGCGGCACCGGAGAGGCCAGAGATGTTTTAAACCCGGGTCGTCCTACAAGCCCCACGCTTGATGCAGTAAGTAATGGGCAATTGGACGCCATTCCATCGGATATGTTTGTCCACAACGGACAGGCATACAAAGTGGTAGTGGCAGAAAATAGCGTGGGAGAACTTGGAATTGTCCACGTTCTGGATTCAGTTGATGGGCATGTGGCCGCAGAAGTGCAGTTTATGCTCATGGACGACATGGAATTTGGAAAGGTCATAGTGTCTTTCATCGACAACTATGATGCAATTCCCGGGTTTGGCGCTCGATTATCGCAAGTGGAAGATCACCTGCTTTTTAATTGGGCAAAAACAACTGGTCAGTCTTATGTGCGTAGGTTTGCGCTGGCCACCCACGCAAGTAAGACCCGGTTGGGTACCGATTTTTTGGAGGCGTGCGGATGCACATACTTCATGGATCCGTTTGAGGCTGTAAAAGTTATTGACCCGAAGGGATTAGGATCCCTAGGAAATTGAGGTAGAAAATGAACGTTGAGAAATTTTTCAGTATTCTTCAACATCCCGAAGAAATTGGTGCAAATGATATAGCCCAATTACTGACGGATATTTTTTGGACTAAGAGAGAGTCGTCGCCTCAGGAGGTGCAACATGTGGCAGATATTGCGCACGAGGCGATTCTTCGTTTGCACCAAGCTGAAGGCGGCCAGTTTAGGGGTACTAGCTATGTTCAAGCAGTTTTTCTGCTGGGCGTGGCAAAGTACATGAGCGGCCAACGCGATGAAAACTTAATTGTATGGAGCCGGCTATTCACAAGACCTCGTCGTTCGACAGAAACGATTCGATTTCTTGAGTTTATGTCAATGGGTTTGCCGGGCGAGCATGATGTAGATGCATCAGCGACGAAAATGCCCGGCTTGATAAAACCCCGGCAGTTGGTGCGGTGCATAATCGAGCCGACCTACAACGCATACACCGTTGACCAGGCTTGGCAGAATTTGGTAGAAGCCGCCAAGAGTGTATGGTTTGATTTCCATCCTGTGATGGTAGCTTTTTCCAAGAATCCTGCTCCGTATCGACCAACAGTTCTGTACAATTAGTGATGCTCCGGCCGAGTGTCTTCCCAGACAACTTTGCCGGAGCATTTTTTTATTTATATCTCTTTTTTGACTTAACTCCACAAACATTTTTCTTACTTTTTTATCACAATCTATTTACAAATTTTATCTACACTTTCTTTAGGTTAATAAGGAGGTGAAAAATATATGGTTACAAGTGATGTAAATAATTCACCGGTTGAATTAGAAAAGAAAAAGAACTTATTTAGAACATACCAGGTGATTTGGTACATATTAGGTGTTATTGAAGTTTTTTTGGGGTTAAGGCTATTATTAAGGTTTATGGGTGCAAATCCAAACAGTCCTTTTGCTGATTTTGTTTATAACGTGAGTTACATATTTGCAGCACCGTTTTTGACATTATTTGGTAATACGGATGTAGGAGGAAGTGTGCTTGAATGGTCAACAGCATTTGCCATGCTTATTTATTGGTTAATTGCTTTGGGTATTGTAAAAGTGCTTCAGCTGTCAAAACCTGCAAGTAAAGATGAAATTATTAGAAAAGTGGATGACCCGAGTGTGCAGATTTAGGATTTAGTATTAGATAACATTTCTTCAAGTTCTCCATTGGTCGAGTGACTCTTTCATGTATGCGAAGGGTTCTATATCTACTGCAATTTCGGTTTGGTTCGCTGTATGATACGGAATTGTTATTCCATATTCTTCCCAGCGTTCAAGCAATTTCTTTGCGTATAAGTCAGCGTGTGATGCCAGTATTAAATTATTAGTGTCTGCATTTTCGGGATGGAGCTCAGATCTCATAAATGTAACGGTGTCTCCATTCTTGTGATGGTGATAAATTGTGGCTTCAACCGGATTACCCTGTAAATCAAAGAGGATTTCCCCCGAACCATGAATTGGAGTTTCGTGTGGAGGTAATTGAGAAGTTTCTTGAAGTTGCGTATCTAGACTTATACCAAAGTAAACCTGCCCATTTACAGATACAATTGAGACTGTTCTTAATGGGGGATGGTTTTCATGAATGCTTCTTTGTTCGAGTTTGCAAATAAAATCGCCATCATTCACTCCATTTGGAAAAAAACAATTAAGCGAGGATAAGTTTCACCATCTTTATTTTGTGTTTCTACAATGGTGGCCGGGTGAATTTGACCATCATCTGTTATTATATGCTGTTCATGGGGCATTACAAAACCTGCCATTCCATCAAATGGTGACTCATTGTTTTCGTCTTTGAATATTTCTTTTAGTACTTCAAATGCTTGTCTTTGTTGCTCGGGGTTTGGTCTTATTTCTTGTGAGGATTCTATATTTGTACCGGTCGGGACGTTTGGCATTTTATTCATATATTAATTTTACATAAAATTCCTTATTTATTCATGTTAATGACAGCTTTTACTAAAATGTGCTATAGGTTGTATAATAGTGTTGTTGAAAATAAAAAAATCATATGAGCAAAAGGAGTAGCGATGAGGCTCAGAGTTCTTGTTGTTTTGGCTGTTGGGCTCGTTCTTTTTCTAGTGGCATGTTCCCAGGCAAATCAAATGCCAGTTACGCCAACGCATCTGCCACAGGCAATGTGGAGTGAGTTGCCTCAGTGGGCTGTCACGCCGGATGAGCCTGTAGTTTTGCTGTCAAGCGAGTGTAATAATCCACTTGCAGTAGTCAGCCGTGAGAACTTGTTGCCTGTTGACGAGTGTCAACAAGACCTAGTTTTTCTTCAGGAGCATGGAATTCCGGCTTTTGATGGTGTGCAGGTTTCACGAATGGTCGTTGATGACATTGCAGCTTTGGCAGATGCTGCAGAAGAAGCCGGTTATCCGGTGCTCGTTTCGCAAGGTTGGCGAGATTGTGCCTCGCAAGAGCTGGTCTTTACCAACTTTGTTGAGCGCTTTCAGGGAGATCAAAATCTGGCGCACCAGTATACTTTTCGGTGTGGATCCTCAACTCACCATTTAGGTACAGCGGTAGATTTGCTGTTTGCCGAAAATGGTTATGAGGAGGGGTTTGGTCACCCTCAGTCTGAGACTCAGACCTACGCATGGTTGCTGGAGAACATTGCCGATTACGGCTGTGTACTCGAGTATCCCAAAGGTAAACAAGAAGTCACGGGTCTTTTGTGGGAACCATGGCATTATCGTTGCGGTATTCCTGTTGAGGCTGCCCGTGAAATTATGAATTCAGAAATAACTTTGGCTGAATGGCTTGAAAGTAACTAAGATGTAAGCCAAAGTTGTTGTATACGTCGCTAGGTGATTGTTAAGTCTTTTGACGAAACATTTTATTTAGCGACGTTTTTATTTATTAAGCCTATGACACAGTCTAATATAAGTATTACACTCCGCAATTTTGCGCCGGACTATCATGCGTGCCGCAATATAAACCCCACTTTCACAATGTTCATATAATAAAAGGCTGGTTTCAAAACACACTGCCCCAATATGCAAAAAAATTGATAAAATCCTTTTCTTAAGACTTTATGGTGACTGGTATGATTCAACTATGGTAGCACTTGAAAACCTTTATGATTTAGTTGTACCCGGAGGATACGTGATTATTGATGATTATTTTTATTGGGATGGCTGTAGAAACGTTGTCAATGAGTTTTTTGGTGAAAAAAGGGCTAAATGTTGAGATAAAGCGAATTGATTTTAGTGGGGCTTATTTTGTGAAATAGCCTTTTAGGATTAATATGCATTTAATTTGGATTTGTGTGGTATCTAGATTACTGCATACTTTTAATGTGTTAGATATACTTTTGCCATTTGAAATCATTAATCTTTCAGAAAGGGCTGACATACATTCTTTTGTATAGGGATATGCTTTAGTTGCGCAATAGATGTAACTTTCTTCAAAAGATTCTGAGTTTGGTTGATATTGTCTATATGAACCGCTGCTGGTGTGTTATTTGGGTTGTTTTTTACACTATTGATAGAATAACTTCTGATACATTCGTATACAGCATTTGAATTTTGACAGCTTTTTAGTATTTCATCGCGAATTGTATTATCACTGCCAGTCAAACTCACTATAGTTATAAACAAAAGTAATACAACAAATCCGACTTTAAAAACTCTCGTAGTTTAGAAATTGTTAGGATCAAAGTTTGGTTGTGGGGTGGGTAAGTTAGAATCAATTAAAAAATAAAATATAGAACCAACAAATATACTCACAAAAAGTCCCAAGAAAAGAGAGACTGCATTTGCAAACAGAGCAGCTTTAAATGCTTTGGTAAAAGTTAAATCTTTGATAAGGGTTTTAAAAACCAAGGTTTCAAATATTACAACAAGTATTTCAACCAAAATAAGGTTTATGGAGTTTATCATGTAAAGAGCAATTGGTACTGAAATTAAGTTTGCAATAACAAGCGCGAGTATGTGCCTTCTATTTCTTAAAGACATTAATATAAACACAAAAGATTCAATAGTGATATTTATGAGAATGTAGGAGAAGATAGAAGCAAGTAAAAGTTGATGATTTATTTTATCATTTGTACTTACACCGGAATCTTCGAATCCGGGAAGTGGCACAACCAAATCTGCGTATACATTTCGTAACGATACCATTGAAAATAGAGTAATAAAGAGCAGTGATAAGGTGATTTTTTTCATTTATTTTAGTTTAATTAGCTGTTGAGGTTTTGTAAAGTTAAGAATATCTCAAGATGTATTATTAATAATACTATTGAATTGTGGTAAACAAAAAACCGCTTTGAGAAGTGAACTATCATTTGATTTTCAATTTCTCGATTTTTTGCCTCTTTAGCAGTAATTATAATTTTTTCCTAAGTAATAGCCAAAGCCTAAAATTAAAGCTCCCAGATAGGGTAGAAACTATATTAAGTTGCAGTATTGGAGTGTTTTAATAAAAAGTTTATAATTTTTCTATGAACAAAAAAGTATTATTTACACTAAGTCTAGGTGTTATGTCACTTGTCTTACTAATTTTGTCTAGCGTTTTTGATTCTTTTGAATTTTTAGCTATGGTTTTTGCAGTTTCAGGTTCAATGGCAGGTATTTGGAATTTAATCTCTCTTTTGTTTAAGTCTTTGGTTTTAGATAATAGGGAGAAGTTGTATCTTTTCGGCGGAACTTTGGTTTCTTTAATAGCTTTTGGACTTGGGGAGTATAATTTCTTTCTTTTATATTGGTTTCCCATGGTAGTAGTAAGTGTCTTTTTTTTAAAATTGCGATTATCTGTGTTAACCAAAATAGTATCGACTATGACGAGTTCTTTGCAGGATAAAATTACTAAAATAGAAGAAGAGAAAAAACAAAGAGAAAGCAATCAGCCCTCAGATATTCAAAGATAGAACTTGTTGTATGTTGTCATGGCAAGGAATGTTTTATTAACCGCGAAATAAATTTGAACTATATAAATAAGAGTTTAGTTGAAAGCCTAATTAGCTTGTAAAAAGACAAAAGGCGACCCTCGCTGGTGGTGCTTTACACTCCATGCGGCGATCGCCTCTTGGTTTTTATTCCTTGCGGCGATTCATCAAAATAATATTTGCAACGAAGCTACTTATAGACCGATCCTGCGTTTAGCAGACGTGATGTGGGCGGGATCGACCCCGGCTTTTTCGAGAGCTTTAATGTATTCTTCCTCAGTCAATTCTCGAGCCGGTCCTTCCACCTCAACGAAAAGACTGAGTTCTAGAGTTGTCCAAGGATAGTTTTTTGGGCTTATGACTCTGATGAGTTCACCTTCAATCGTGCCTTCAATTACACGTGGTTTTGAATTGGTATGCCCGCGATTACCAAATTCATCGACGGGAAGTTCTGTAAAATAAGCGTTCATGACCTCTCCTTCTGGGTTTGATTTTTATCGTTCCTGTGTAATGGATTATAACAATATATAGTGTAATAGTCAACCTATAGTAATTGACTCTGGCTGGTTGACGAGTTGAGAACTATTAATGTTGAAGTGTTAGAGTATATTCCAGCATTTATATCATGCTAGTTATAAAAACCAAAGAGGTGTTCTAAGTCGCTAATTTGCAAACCGAGAACACCTCGTTGTAATGCTTTGCAGGTCATTACCGCACTCGTGCATAGAACACTGGGCCAAGTGAGACCGATGAACCGTATCCATCAACCCTGATCAGTCCGAGAACTTTTGCCATTTTTACACTAGGTATGCTTCCTGCGTAAGGTATACCAATATGCTCAAGTGGCGTGTCAAATTCTTCTGCCTTTATAAAGCTTCCAACTTCTCGGTTAGAAAGTTCCTCATAAAAGCTTCGTTTCCGAATACCAACGCCTTGTGCAATAGCTTCAATGTATGTTAAGCAGGGAGCGTTCTCTTTGAGTAGATTGATAGCACGATAAAATACTCTGAAACCAGCTACTGCCAAATCTTTGCTATACTGCGGATAAACCATAGTCCATGCAGGGATGATTACAAAATTTGGCATCGCTCCTGCGTAGGTTTGGAAATCTCTAACAATGATACCGCCAACAGATTGTTGAAAATATCTTTGTCTTGCAATCCACTTACATGGTGCAATCACAATAGACATAGTCGCAATTGGTGTAGCTTCATAGCACACTGCAACAGTTTGGCTTCTTACGGTTCCTGGTTCAAATGCGAGTCCTTCAAAGACTGAGCCAAAGCCATCTTCTCGTTGGTTTCTGGCTCTGTAGTCCTTAGCATAAATGCCGAATGTGTCGGTTAATTTAGCTAGAGAAGCTTCATCAATGATTGGTTCCAATGCATATCCGTTTGGCAATCTGGCAAGTTGAACTTGCTGCAAGACCTGTAGAGCTAATGCATCTTGATACATGCTGTTCTCTCCTTATTTACCTCCGTCAAGGTTGTTGCACTTGGCTTGTTAAGTGTAATGGGACAACGGCTAAAAGTCAACCTATAGTGATAAATTCCTGCTATCTGATATGTAACTGAACTTTGAAATAGAAGTGTGTTTTATAGGGTAAAAAATAATTTATTTTATAAAACGAAAAGACTCTAATACCTCGGAAATCTGTTCAATACTATACCCTTCAGACACAACATAGAAAATTTTATTGTCATGAAAAGTACTGAGAACTATGTTAAAATTTGGAACTACTCCAATGCTGTCATCACTAATTCTTTCCCATGATGTGGTACCAATTTTAGTTAAACTTGTTGAGATTTCTTTACTACAAAGTATTCCTGTGCTTTCATTTATTTCACCGTTGTCACACATTTCTTTCATTGTGGTATATTTAGGTCTTTCAAATACGGCTATGCTAAACCCGTGTCTTGTGGGAGTAGAATCAGATTTTAAGCGCAAACTTATGTCAGAATTAGCAAAATCATTTATATATAGAATCCAATCTCCAGGATTAGAGATTATGTAATTGTATTCCGGACTAACATAGGTTTCCCATTCTTCTTTTACATCAATTCCTATAGGAACTCCTTCATATATTCCTATATTTTGTGGTTCGTTGCTTTGTATATCAGGAGCAGAAGATGGTTTATTTTGTGGTTCGTTGCTTTGTATATCAGGAGCAGAAGATGGTTTATTTTGTGTTTTATGTATAAAAGGTAAGATTATCACTATTAATATGGCTAAAGTTATAACTGCCACAATTATTAACTTTAAGTGTGCTATACCTTTGGAATTTTTCACTTTTGGAGTCATTATTATCTAGTTTAAGATGTTTGAAATGGATTTACAATTAATGGCTCTGGCTGGTTGACACGTTTCTTATCAACGAAATTGACTTAAGTCACATTAACAGTGTATTAGTAACCCAAGTTAGTTAAACCTCATATTTAACTGCTAGGTCTGTTGCATATTCAACAAAATCTAATGCTTTTTCGAAGATTTTTTGATTTATTGGTTGTTTAATTGAAATACCTGTATCTTTTCTTTCTTCCCAGCAGAAATCTATTAAAGGTGTCCATTTTTTATCTAGGTTATATTTTGCCCATTGAATGCCTTCATATTTTGAAGTTACTTTTCCTTCGTATAAATCTTGCAGCATTCGTGAATAGTTTAGTACCATAAAAGATTGATAGAAGCGATTTATCAAATAGTCTGGTCTTTTCTTAATATCCTCTGCCCAAGTAATCATAGTGTTCTTGATCTCCTTTCTTAATTCTTCGGTTGGTATAGGCGGTATTAAGTTATTTATTTCAGGGCCTTTTATTGTGACACCCTTCTCTCTAAGGGTCCATCTAGTTACTATTGTATTGCAATGGTCAGATCGTTCTATACTTTTGCTTCCGTTGTCAAAATACCAAAGTTTTCTTTCATCTTCATTTGTAAATTTACCATCTTTAGCAGGTGAAGAAAGTTGGGTTAATTTATCATATGGAAAAAAGGAGTATTCAAGCCTTTTTACCCAGCGATTATCTTGATTGTAAATTTTCAGGTGAGCGTCTTGAATAACCTTAACCTCTTTTTCATCTAGGTCCTTTTTTGTTATTACAATAAAGTCCACATCACTGGTAAGGTCAAAATCACCAATAGCCAGAGATCCTTGTAAATACAGTCCTATAAAATTATCACCCAAAAGGGCAGAAAGCTGATCAGCATATTTCTCCACTATGTTTAATAGTTCTGGATATTTATCTTGCAAAAGTTTTTTGTTCATATTCTCAGTATATATTAGTTGTGAACTATCAAATCAAAAGATGATTCAGGTCTTATTTTATTGAAGTAGTAAATCTCAGCGGGGTCCCATCTATTATGCCAGTCGTTCATGTATTCTTCGCCTTCTCTTTTTATAAGTCTATTTCGTCTTTTTTGGTCATCGGATACTCTTACTAGAACAATAATATCTATAATATCCAACAGCTCCGGTCTTGAAGAATATGCACCGTCGAGGACTATTAATCTTGTTGGTTCGCAAGTTATAAAGTGAGGTGCAAGCCCTTCCCCTTCTTGCCAATTAAACGGATGCCACTTAGCTGATTTTCCTGCTAGTAACGGTTCTAATACTTCTGTTCTTATTCTTTTCCAGTCAATAGCTCTGTCTGCTCTATCTTTAGGTTCTAAAGAGTCCCAATATTTGTTATCTCCACCTATCCAGAAGTCATCCGAAACAATTTCTTTACCATTTAGTTTTTTAGCAATATGTTTGGCTATAGTGGACTTACCTGTACCGCTCCTGCCATCTAAAGCTACAAGTATAGGTGTGTCGCTTTTGTCCAAGAGGTTACTGATATACTCAAGAACTTTTTGTATATCTTCGTTTTTTTCTAAACTTATTGAGTTGTCTATCATAACTGGATTATATAATATGTATCAGAAAGTCAAAAATGTTTTTGCCGTTATGACAAGGAAAAAAATTATTGGCTCGCTAGGTTGATTCATATACACTACAGCCCACTCACTATATATTTTGTATAATTAATTCATGAAAGTCTTAGTAACAGGTCCCTCAGGTTCTGGTAAGACCTATGTTTCTTCAAAGTTAGCTGAAGAAGGATTACCCGTAGCGGATGCTGATACTTTAGAAGGATTAACTGGGTGGTTTGATTTTTCAGGAAATAAAGTAGAGTTTCCTGCAAATGCTAATGCGACTTTTTTCAATGAACATACGTTTTTATGGGATCTGGACTTTCTAAAACAGTATTTATCTAAATACAAAACAATCTATTTGTTTGGCCTTTCTGATAATATTTTTGAAGCAGTTGAATTATTTGACAAAAAGTTTTATTTGGTTACGTTAAACAATGTTCTTTTATCTCGATTTCAAACCAGTAGTAGAGAGAATCCTATGGGGAGCACTATTGAACAGAGGGAGCTTATTTTATCTTCTGCTGAAGAAATGAAAAAGAAAGCTAGACAAAGAGGTTTTTCGTTAGTAGACAGTACTTTAACTCCTCTAGAGATTTATGAAATTATAAGTTCCTAGTTTTAAGCTTATTATGTTGCTAAATTATGTATACCATAAAGTAGAATGGTTACTATTAGTTTGTGTTTTGTTCAGCTTTTTCAATGTCAAAACCTAGTTGATGTTCTTTTACCCATTCACCAGCTTTATCCCTTTGCTGAATATCTTGGAGTTTTTTTAATAAGCCTTCATCCGCAGGCTCAATACCTTGCACTATATAGTTATAAACATCAGAATATGATTCTGTATCTTCTTTCCCGAAGAGTCCTTCTTGAATAGCTAATTGATACAGTCTATCTGCCTCTGCTTCTTGTGCTTCTCTTTCTATATCGCCCTCTAATTGAGCTAGTCTTTGTGATGTAGATTCCATACTAGAATAGTAGCATGGTTCTAATTACAGGTAAATAAAATTTGGGTTGTAGGTCATGGCTCCCACTAGTGGACATGTTTCTGAATAGAGAAGTCGTGGTAGAGGTGAGTTTGATAGAAATTACAGTGTGGGTGTGGGAATGAAAAAGACCGCCTAGGAATGAGAGGGTGTAGTGTAACCACGATGATACTCTCAATTTCCACGAGCGGTCTCTATATCGAACAACTTTTTAATCCTGTTTGTTATAGTAGGGGCTCATTGGGTGTCCTCCCTCGAGTCCTTGTTTCATTAACTTTGCGTCAAGGTGCTTCCAGAAGCGCCTGTTGTCCCATTTTTTTATGTGGGTTCCTACAACGGGAAGTTTGTATAACTTCAACCACATGTTCACTCTTCGAAAGCTTGTTCGGTACATATAAGACTTGTATGCAAGAGAGTACTTTGCAAATAGCCTCTTAAGACCTATACCATTAAAGGCATTTCTGCTTGGATTGTAAAGGCGTACATCTCGAATGACGTTATCCTTGAAAGCAGAATCGCTGGAGGAGATGGCATCCCACACTAGAGGGTTTGTTCTCCAGTCAGGTGGAAACAGAAAGATATCAACTCCGTAGCGGGTGTCTCCATATGTGCGGTTGAACTCATTGACATACTTAGAGATTCCAATAAGTTCTCCGGCAGAGCGGAGACGAGTTTCTACCGCGTTAAAATACCCATCAATTCTTCGTAGACGAAGTTTTCTACTTTCACTGAGTAGTGTTTTAAGAAACTCCGTTGCTATGTCATCAGAAACGATAGCAATAATGTCAATATCCTTGTTACTTCCTCCTTGACGTGCCACACTACCAAAAAGGTATATAGCCTCAGCTCCATGGGTTAGTAAAATTTGAGCCAGCTCTTTTGCAATTGCGAAGGATTCGTGTTCAGACGGTATCAGGCTACGCAAGACTTGCATCACTTTCATGGGAATTACCCTCCTATTATTTTGTTGTTAATGTTGTGATTATAGTAAATTATCAGATTTAAGTCAACCTATAGTATCATGGCTCCCCCTGGTAGACATGTTTTTGAAGCACGAAATTGAAATAGCCGTGAATTTGAGAAACCTAAGTATGTGGGTAATTGTATAAATTTAAAATAGAAAACCGCCTTGGGGTTGTGAAAATGTCTGATGACTTTCTCACTACCTTACGGCGGTTTATCGGGATGCTTCACTTCACGAACAAAATAAGCTAAGCCCACTCAAGTTCCTTCAGACGCTCTTGCAGTTTCTCTGACCCACCTATAAAGAACACTATGTTCATACCGTCGCGTGCTAATTCCAAGTACTGTCTTAATGCAGGCACTATGGAATAGAAGGGGATATCAAAGTCTCTGCACATATCGTCATAGCCGACAACTCTGAACGGAGCATCGGGATGAACTCGTTCGGGCTTGCAACCACATTCGTGAGAAGATACTGGCAGAGCGTCAAGAAAACCTTCCTGTGCTCTCTTTTGAGCTTTCCACCATAGATGTGTGAGAACACCGGGTACCCATACTTGACCACACGACATGCAATAAACGTTGTAACGGACTTCGTTTTTCATTCATTTCCTCCTATAATATTTAATTCTGCTGAATTTTGGCAGTGTGACGGTTTCAAAGTTAACATGATTATTATAGCGTGAAATAGAGATTAAGTCAACCTATAGTATCATGGCTCCCACTAGTGGGCATGTTTCTTAACTACGAAATTGATTATATGGATATTAGAGTGAGCTCACTAGAAAGCCTAGTAAGGGTATAAAAAAGAAGAAGGCGTCTCCCACAGCTTTCGCTAATGAAAGACGCCCTCTGGAGTGCATGTTCTACTACAACCAGGACTCCTGTTCGGCAGGTTCATCCGCATAGATTGAGCATTCGTTCCCGCATTCCCCAATTGCATCATATTCATTTCCGCAATGAGGACATGCATCAGGAAAGCTCAAAGACCTGCGTAAAGAGCCGTCTGGGTCTGTCAGTCTGATGAAAACCTTTGCAAGCACCTGGTTGCCAAAGCATGCAACCCGATAATGCGGGTGCATTTGGTCAGGACAAAACACAGCAGTGCGAAGACCACCGTCCTCTCGCCACCAGTGATGTACTTTACATGCCTCCCTCTCAAGCCAACTCTGGGTTGGGTTTTTATCCCTCAAGTCGCCAAACCTAAGGGTGGGGACGGTTTCCTGCCAGTCAATCAGACCACGGATGATGTGTTTCCACTCGTCATTTTCATCCACTATTTCCACCAGGACGGTTTTCCAGTTGGATGCGTATTCAAGTTCACCCTTGACTATTCGGCAATCTTTCCAAATACAGATGGTGACAACCACCTTTTGTTTGCGGTTCAGCAAACTTTGGAAAACGGCTTCATAGTCCCTGCGTGTACCCAGATTCTCAGTCCTAATGAGGTTCATAGAGCTGAAGAAAAAGTTTTTTGCTTCGTCACCTTTTAGGGTTCCAAAAGCATGTTCAGCAGTGGATACAGCAAGAGCGTCGGCAATACCTGAGGTGTTCAGAACAATATTGATAGACATCTCGTCTACTCCTTTTTGCCATCTCGGCAATAGTTTATTTCCGTGAAAGAATTAACACGGATTGGGTTGTTAATGCTGTAATTATAACAAGAAAAGGGAATATGTTCAACCTATAGTATCATGGCTCCGCATAGTGGACATGTTTGTAACTGTAGGAGTTTCACAACCTGTTGCGTATGAAACGTTATCCAGAACACTCAAATATTTAAAGTAAGGATTCAATTTGTTCTGTGGAGTTATATATATCAAAGTAGTAGTGGGCCCGTTCGTAGTCCATGTTGAGTTTGTATCCCTTAAAATATATTTCGATGAATATACATTTTTCCGGAGGATTACTGAAGATGAATATGACAAATATCAATGTGACTTTAGAAACAAAGTACTAGAGATAGATTCAAAACTAGCCCTTCTTGAAGATGCTGAAGAGAACTATTACCTAAGCGCAAAGACCTTGCTTAATCTAGCAAATAGAGCACATGAGCTTTTTGTTAGTTCGGAAGTTGAAGAAAAAAGGTTACTTGTAAATTTGGTACTTCAGAACCTACAATTAAATGAGGAAAAAGTGCAGTACAATGCGGTAGAACCGTTTAATACTTTCTTAATTTGCAATGATCGTTCTAATTGGCTCCCGCTAATAGGCACGTTTATAACTGGTGACTTTGTAATTATTGAA
>CAYWFF010000010.1:0-28345 GCA_964458085.1 uncultured Gammaproteobacteria bacterium | reverse complement strand
ATTTTTGTTTCTCCTCTGATGGTAATTGATTGATCTTATGAGCAAGTTCGGATATTTGTTGCTCCCTTGGCTTTTCTATTGGCAAGGGTAAAGAACTAATCCCCTGTAGCCTCTCAAGCCTTTCTATGGCCATCAAGGCGGTTCTCAATGCACCTACAGCCTCTAGGTTGTTTCTAGCAGTCTTTTTTAGCTCCCATGACTCTTTGACGATCTCCTCAGTCTTGCGTATCAATTCCTGCCTTTTGGCCTGTAATTCATCAACTGTAGACAAACAAGCCCATCTCTCCCTGATAAGGGAAATGTAGGATTTTGCTGTGTTGTAGGAGATGTTGAGTGTATCGGATATGTCAGTTGGAGAATCTATGCCACGCAACATGAGGCTCTCGCACTGCCTTAGTAACCGATCCCGCCTTGAATTTGAGATTAAATTTTGTGCCATTTGATTTTGTTAAGAGTTTGATAGTTTTACTCATACTAAAAACTTAATTCTGAAAGACTTAAACTAAGACTATTTAGCCTTAAAAACTCAATTTCAAAAAGAGCCAGAGATTTTAGAGGCTACTAACCAATTGTAACAAAAGTTCAACAGCTAAAATAACCACCCCCGTCTATCATTTCCATCATTGATGATTCATTTACCAATACCACTACATATACTAAGTTCGGGAGGATTCGAGCTAGTGTAATTTATGGAGTTTTCCTCTGTACTATGAGGATGTAGTGATTTCCTTTTTGATCTGTTCCTCGCATCAAAGTTTGATTTATATTCTGGCTTTTATCAACTGTAAGCAAGGCTAAATCTATGACTTCACCATCAGGAGTAGTTACTTGATAGTCATCTAATCCAAGTTGAGGCTTTGGGTTTGCATCCGGCTCGGGAGGCGTAGATTCTTGAGGTTTGGTTACATCTCCTATCAGATCTGTTAGATTGTCTTTTTTAACTTTGTCCATGCTTTTATTATAGCCAATGTCAGTAGGTAATAAATAGTGGTGACTTTTGCATCTCAGCTTCCTTGGCTGAAATAGCCTCAATTTCCTCTTTGGTTACACTCAACCAGTCCAGATGTTCTATAATATGGTTGTAAAGTTCGTGATAATTTTCTGATTCTCGACTCACTACATACTTGCGATAAAACTCTCAATTAATATTTCGTTAAACGACTTAGAAACGATAAATAAGTGAAGATTTTACCAAAAGGTTTTTCAAAACTACCTATTAACCCCTAAGGCTTTCTTTAATTATTCTTCTTAATTCTTGTCTGGATTCTGGTCCTGCTACTACATTTTCCCCATCTCCTGAAACTTCTCCTCTACCATCAACAAGTGCCCGAAGAAGTTCAAGGTGACTCCTGGTTACTTGTTCTCTCTTTGAGCAATACATAAGTTTCCCGTCCCCAGCTTTTCCTATGAGTAACAGTTGATTTTCGTTTTCAGCTTGCATTCTATCAAACACTTTTTTTAACCCAGGCACCTTTAATGCTCTTTCATCAACTAAAATAACTTTTCCATACCTATCGTCATATCCTCCACTAATAGATGAATCTAGAATTCTATCTACTGTATTGTTTCGGTCATCTATCGCCTCTCGAAGCGCTTTTTTATCCTTCCTCATATTCATGCCGTTTTTAAATGGCCTTGCTGCCAATGCCGCCACCCACCCCAAAGTGACAATAATCCCTGCACATGTATTCATATCGTTCATTCCAATATTCTTTTCATTAAGAATTTCTCTGATTTCTCCAACTGTTTGATTAGGAACACTGCGATCAAGCTCCCCGGGAGCCATCTCCAATTGTTCATCCCGATTATTACTTTCTCCGCCCTCTAATGATTGGGTTGCCTGAATTTGCGGTTCCTGTGGAAAAATAGGTGCTTCCTCCATCAGGGAAGGCTGTTCGGAGTTTTGAGTAAAATCAATATCACCTTGACAGCTTTCTGCTAGGGCAGAATTTGCTTCTTGTTCTGTCAAGTTAAAGTAAGTTTCGAGACCACCCACTACTTCTGCCGCATTTAATTGGCCATCGCATTTAACTTTTGTAGTTGGACCATCAGTTACAACTTCACAATCTCTACCTGATTTACCATTAGCATTGGAGAAAATACCCGTAACTTGAGCTTTGTTAAATGGTATGTGACTTTCAGGCTGGCCATCACCGTCAGTATCAGCTGGCAACAATACTTTTAATGCAATTGGGTCGTTGTTATTATTGTAAAATACACATGTGTAGCCAGAACTTTGGTATGGTTCGGAACCCACATTACTCATACCCATTCCATTTGTGTTGTTCTGACTTTCTAAAAATTCAACATCTAAAAGTTCTCTCGTTACCTTATCCAAACCCTCTAAGTCCATCGCCATATTAATTTTAGTCACTAAAACTTTTGGCATTTCTTCACCGGGAAGAAAGTTTCCACCTGTTTCGTAATATCCGTAAATTGAACTGTTTTCTATTGACATAAATTATTAAAAATACTATAGGAGATGCTATTTTACTATAACTTTATCTCACTATCAACCTACGCACACGGTTCTTGGAAAATTGTTAGTTTAACGTAACACAAACCAAGCTCTATTTCTATCCGTCTAATTTGAAATTTCCTTTTTAAAATAGTTCCGAGGTTGCTGTGGATGTAACGGTAATTTTATCATTACCCTTGACTCGCTCCTCTTTTTATCCCCATAATGAGTAATGCATGTTTCCAGAAAAGATTTTCATCTCCTAACCCTACTCTCAGCAGTCATTGTACTCTCAGCCGTTCCCTTAACTGTAAAGCAAGTAAACCGGGTTCAATTTAAGCAAAGCTCAGCTGCTTCCAACCTGCCGAAAACTCAACTGAACACACACGAGCTTAATCAAATCCAATTTTTTCAAAACAAATCGCAAAAAAGTACAGTTAACGCTACAGGAGACGCGACAATATACAAAACAGGACCTTTCGAGAATGACAGTAGGGGTGAGCTTTTACTGGTAGGCGGAGCGTCGGGAGCGGAGAGCATCATCCAATTTGATCTTGCAAAATTTAATCTAAGCCTAATTGACAATGTAAAGCTGCGGCTCAAAATATACTCTAATACAACTTCAGCAGTAACTGTTTCCGGCGCTGAACCTTTTTGGAATGAATATCAGGTTAACTTCGAAACTAAGCCTAGTGTAACTTCTGAATTGAGTTCGTTTTCAAATATTGGAAAAGATAATTGGGTTGAGCTGGATATTACCGAATATGTTCAAAACCAGCAATCCGGATTTGTATCCCTCACGCTTCAATCAAATTCAGCTAGTACTCTTGAGCTTTACTCCAGAGAAAGCGGATTTTCATCTCCGAAATTAATAATTACGACTGTCAGTGAATAATTATTGTAACTTTCTATATAATTAGAATTTTATAACTTAATTATTATTGGAGATCGTTTAGAAGTTAACTCTCAACTAATTTTTCTCTGGTATCTTCCCAGACTTTATCATAAAGTATCTTTTCAATTGCTAAATCATAGTCTACCATTTCACTCTCTGTAAACCAAACTTTAATTTCTCTTTCAGCCTCACCTAAATTTCCGGAAGCGTGCACTAAATTCCGTGCAGCCCTATCAACTTCATCAGCGACAACGTAAGAATCAATAGTAAGGTCAGCCCGAATGGTACCTACATCTGCTGTCAGCGGGTTTCCGTGCCCCACAATTTTCCGAACATGTTCAATCGCATGAGCTCCTTCTATAACCATGACTATTACCGGTCCCGATTGTAAATAATGATAAAGACGCCTTTGTACGTCTTCAGCATATTCTTTAGCAGATTTGGTAATTTTAAGTCCTTTAGCTTTGTATGCTTCGATTGTGCGGTAACCTGAGGCTTCTTTTTCTTCATCCGACCAGAAGTAATGATCCTTTGCTAATTTTTCAGTAGGCCAAGCCATCTTCATGGCAACAATTTTTAAACCCTTTTTTTCGAACTTAGTTAGAATTTCTCCGATAAGTCCCCTTTGTACAGCATCTGGTTTCAGGATTACAAGAGTTCTTTCGTGGTAATGAGTCTTCATACTTTAAAAAATAACCAAAGCTTATGCTCTGGTCTTATGCATTGTAGAATGTTTACTTGTTTTTTGCAATCATTTAACTAGCTTTTCAAACACTTTTTGGTCTTTGTATGGTCCAATGACGGCCAAACTAAGTTTATTTTTATCAAAAAGAGTGTTAGCAACTCTCAACACATCTTCAATGGTAACTTTATCAATAGCTGCAAAAATATCTTCCGGAGTTTCAATTCGTTCGGAAAAAAGTGCTCTTTGGCCAAAAAAATCGTTAACCACTGTAGTATCTTCAAGCGCTAGAGCGGTTCGCCCCTTAATATATTCTTTCGCTTTCCCAAGTTCAATTTGGGTTATCGGATATTTTGCTGAAGCTAAACCGTAAGTTTGCTCTAAGACTACTGAAATAGCTTCCTCTATCCGTTTGACATCTACTCCTGCGTAAGTCGCAATAATTCCTGTATCGGTAAAGCGGGAAGACGAGGAATTAACTGCGTACGCCAGTCCCCTTTTTTCTCGCACTTCAGTAAAGAGCCTTGAGCTCATACCGCGACCCAAAATTGTGCCCATCACGCTTTCAGCAAAACGTTCAGGATGATTTTTTGGAAAACCTAAAAACCCAAGTATAAAGTGAGCCTGTTCGGATTTTTTGTACTGCAAATGTACCTTGGGGGATTTTTGCAAATCAGTAAATTTTTCAGGAAGCTCTCTTTTAGTTTCTTTTAAGTTTCCGAAAAACTCCTGAGATAGTTCTTCTACGCTCTTGGCTTCAACTCCTCCGGCAACTGTGATAATAATACTATCACTACCATAATGTGTATCTCTATATCGTACGAAGTCTTTCTGTGTCAATCCTTTGACGCTTTTTTTTGTTCCTGCAATGTCGCGGGCTAGAGAGTTTCCTTTAAACATGGTTTCCACAAAAAGGTCGCCTATATGTTCTCCCGGCGTATCCTCCTGCATGGCTATTTCTTCAACAATAACTCCTTTTTCCCTTTCGATATCTTCGGTTTTCAACAAAGGATTTAAAACCATGTCGGATAACACATCAAACGCTTTACCGATTAATTCAGAACGGGCTTTAATGTAAAAGTTGGTCCACTCTCGAGATGTACCTGCGTTATAGTCTGCCCCCAAGGCGTCTACGGTTTCAGAAATTTCCTTTGCAGTCGGCCTTTTTTGGGATCCTTTGAAAGTCATATGTTCCAGAAAATGACTGATACCTGCTAATTTGGCTGATTCATAACGCGATCCGACTTTTACCCAAACTGTGAGAGTTGCAGAAGCAAGATTGGGTAGCGGAACAGTTATGACACGGAGTCCGTTCGGAAGAGTATTCTCAATGTAGTCCATACCTTTGGCATTATAGACGGCAACTAATTAAATTGCCAATGGGAATTGGGTAAAGTAACAAGTAGATAGTAGCAGGTAGTATGGATGAGAAAGTGAAAAATATTAGAAAGTGGGAATAATGAATCTGGAATCATGAATTATGAAAAATTATGTCCCACTTCTCCACTATAATGAAAACGTAAAATTCTGACTTCTGATTCATACTTCCTTATTCTTTATACCTTATTCCTAATGCCTACTCCCTAGTGCCGTTCTCCCTTTCTTGCTACAATTAGTTATGTCTCACAACTCCTTTCCGTTTGACTCCAATACTGCAGGACGCAGAATGGCTACCCGGGTCCCGGTTATATCAACAAAATCAACAATACTTGAGGCTAAGAAATTAATAACTGAACACACCAGAGAATTTGACACCATTTCATATATTTATGTTGTTACCAAACACAAGCATTTAGCTGGAGTTCTTTCAATCCGCAACGTTTTCAGCCATCCACCGGATACATTAGTGCGTGATGTTATGGAGAAAGAAATTGTTAAAGTGCACCCCAAAACTGATCAGGAAAAAGCCGCACATTTGGCAATTAAACACGGTATAAAAGCCGTACCCGTGGTTTCTGAAGATGAAACGTTTCTTGGCACGATTACTCCTGACACTATGCTGGATATCATTGACCAGGAATTTGAAGAGGACTTACTGAAATCTACCGGTATTGTTCTGGGTAAAGAACACACCAAAGAACTTCATGAATTGACTGTTTTTAGTTCACTTGTAAGACGCCTTCCTTGGATATTATTAGGGCTTCTGGGAGGCATCGGAACTGCAGGTGTGATTAACCAGTTTCAAGGTATTTTGACAAAAAACATCATACTTGCTTCATTCATCCCGTTAATTGCCTATATTGCAAACGCTGTGGGAACCCAAACTCAAACGATTTTTATCCGTGATTTAGCAAGGCGTCAATTTTTCTCTCCGGCAAGCTATATGCTTAAACAAATTCTCGTTTCAACACTTATCTCGATATCGTGTGCTGCAGCGGTACTCTTTCTGGCAGTTATTTTATGGGGGTCAATTTATCTTGGCTTTGTTGTAGGTTTTGCTATGTTTTTTGCGATCATAGTTGCAACATTTTTCTCACTTTCAATTCCCTTTATATTATTAAGGTTCAAAATCGATCCCGCGGTCGGCAGCGGTCCTTTTAGCACAGTTATCCAAGATCTTTTCAGTGTTTTGATCTACTTTCAGATTGCATCCTATTTACTTTAAGTTTCGCTCTTAACAAGCTGATTTGTAAAACATACAATAAATAATGGCAATTAAAGACCGGCATCGCACCGGGCACATCATTAAAAGTTTTGAGGCTAAAACGCAAAAAAAGCGCAGTTTTGCAATTCGTTTTGCGGATAGTCTGACAACACTTTTTGGAAGCATTTGGTTTTTTCTGGCAAATGTAATCTTTTTTACCGGCTGGATATTAATTAATACCGGAAAAGTTTCAGGTTTTGAAACCTTTGACCCTTTCCCTTTTGTACTATTAATTACCCTTGTCTCACTTGAGGCTATTGTATTAACGATCATTGTTTTGATGAGCCAAAATAGACAAAGCCACATTAGTACTCTGAGGGAGGAATTAGAACTTCAGGTTGAGCTAATTACAGAGAAGGAAATTACCAAAGTGTTAAGCATTCTGAAACAAATTGCTGAAAAACAAGGAATTGTCATAAATGACCCGGAGGTCGATGAAATGCTTACCCAAATGGACACTTCATACATTGAACGTGAGCTTGAAAGACAACTAAATAAAACGAATGAAACCATTACCACTCAAGTCGTAAATGAAGTTGCTGAGAAAGTTGGCCTGAAAAAATAGTAAAATTTTTAAGTTTTTACATTCTCTCCGGAGCTTCGATGCCTAGTAAACCCAGCCCGTTTTTTAGAACCTGGCCCGTTGCGTAAGTTAAAGCTATTCTGAAATTACTGGTATCTTCAGGCAATTCTTCCTTGTTGTCACTCAAAATTCTGTAATCGTTATAAAATGAATTGTATTTTTGTGCCAGTAAATAGAGATAGTTACACACTAAATTGGGAGAGTAAGTTTTTGCCGCAGTTTCAACTACTTCAGGAAATTGGGATAAGGTGCGAAGAACCGAGTGCTCCTCTGAATTAATTTCCAATTTCCCTATTCCTGCAGATTCTTGTTTAGAATCTTTTGAATTATTAAATGGAAATTGAAAACTGGAAATTTGGATATTCGCTTTTCGCAAAACGCTTTGTGTCCGTGCGTAAGTATATTGCAAATAAGGACCTGAGTTCCCTTCCATTAAAAACATTTTTTCCCAGCTAAATACTATATCTGACTGAACGTTGTGTGATAGATCAAAATACTTAATTGCTCCTACACCCACCTTTTTTGCCAAATCACCATCGCCCCCTGAAAGCTTTTTTGCTCTTTCTACCGCTTCTTCCAAAATATCATCAAGCTTCACCGTTTTACCTTTTCGGGTTGAAAACTTTTTTCCGTCCTCGCCCAGATACCAGCCGTGCTTAGTATGAATTAATTCAGTAGTCGGGTTAACATACCCCAGCAACCTCGCTGCAGCAAAAACTTGCTGAAAATGGAGAGTTTGTTCCACACTAACTTCATATACAATAATCTCAGGATCCCACTTCTCTTTCCTAAACTTCAAAGTTGCCAGATCTCTAGTAGCATAAGTAGTTGCCCCGTCCCGTTTCACTAATATCAACGGTACACTTAGACCGGGTATTTCGATGATAACTGCTCCTTCACTTTCTTTTGCCAAACCTTTTTCTGTTGCGTCAAAGATTACCTCAGGCATTATGTCTTCATAAGAACTCTCTCCATACACTTCATCTATATGAACATTTAAAAGTTCATAGACTCGATTAAATTCCTCCATGGATTTGGTAATTAATATCTTCCAAATCTCACGTGCTTTAGAGTCGCCGTCTTCTAATTTTTTAAACCACTTCCGAGCCTCATCTCTGAGGTCCGGTTTTTCTTCCGTTTCTTTATTGAAGTCAACGTATAATTTTTCAAGCTCGTCAATTGATAAATTTTCTGCAACTAAATTTTTAGCGGTAATTTGATGCAAAAGCGTACCGAACTGAGTCCCCCAATCTCCTAAATGGTTATCACCAATTACCTCATAACCCAAAAAACTATATAAATTATAGAGTGATTGGCCAATAACTGTTGAGCGCAAATGTCCGATTGAAAAACGTTTTGCAATATTAGGCGCCGAATAATCAATAACAACTTTTTTCGACTTTCCCAGAGATGAAGATCCGTATTTTTCATTTGAATCTAGAACTTTTTGCATATTTTGCAACAGCACATCGTCTTTAAGATAAAAATTGATAAACCCGAATCCGGCAATGTCGATGCGGTCTACTTGTTTCATCAGTGCTTTATCTTTCTGAAGTTGTTTTACAATCGCTTCTGCTAGTTCGCGAGGACTGTTGTATTGTTGAATAACTAAATTTTTATTGATGTTTGTACTTTGCCCTTTTTCCTTTGCACTCGCCGAAAGTTGCATCGCGATGTTTGTGCTGAACTCTCCAAATTCCTCCCTTTCCGGCACTTCCAACTTGATTTCATTCGCACCGGTAATTTTTTTAATTGAATTTATAATTGTTTGCCTAGTATCCATAATCTGCCGTAATTGTATACTTTTCTCGAAGTCAGTACCAGATTTCAAATACCGGAAAACTAACGCGAAGACAGGATTAAAGTAAACTGGAAAGAAGTCTTGATAACGGAAACTAAATTATAACACAGGCAATTAAATATATAACAGCTGTAAAAAAATAAATAAAACAATTAGAATAACTATATGACACCAGATATTATATATCCATGCGGTTTATCTGAATGTACGCTAATTAAATTTAAAAACGGATTTTTACCCAAAGGTGGAAATCAAGTTCCGGGTTGTTCAGCACCACTTGTTAAATGTGATATAAGAAGTCGTGGTGAAGAACAAAGTTCAAACGCAACTTCTTCTCACCAAACTAACATTGTTGCGCAACAAGGCTGGAGGCGAAAAGCATTGAGTTTAATTCGAGGGAAAAGATAAGCTTATTTTTCTATTAATTCCATTTTCTCTCTATATCGTGTAACTAGGAAGTTTAATATTATACTATCTGCATTAATTAAATAAACTCCATTAAGACAAAAGGCTTCATTTCTAAACTAGTTAAATTCTGATGATTTTATTCGAGTTCCACCGAATACTCTAAACACAACAATAATTTTACTCAAGCGCGGGCTCATTATTTTTTTCTAAAATGCTTTGTGGAATTACCGAGTTTGCCGGTACCAAATACCAACCTCGTAGCCCATATGCAATCTCATCATTTATTTTTTTCAACTCTTCATTTGAACTGCCTGAATATACTGCTTTGCCTTCAAAACTTACTATGCAATAATCTCCTTTAGTGGTATGGACGAACCTTGCAATGTGTCCTATCTCCATTCCGGTGGGAATCGCAACAGCTGTACCAATCTTTTTATCTTTGTCTTGCGTATCATATTCCCAACCTTTTACAAATGTACTATTAGTATTCAAAGCATGATTCTTTGAAGTTTGTTCAACTTCAAAACCCAATCTTGGATTTTCTTTAAAAGCCTCAAGCGGTGAGTCTTGCTTAAATATTATCCCGTCTCTTCTTGGTAAACCGCTTGACTCTACTATACCTGCAAGCAACTTGTGGGTATCAGTGGGAGTTTGGTTAAGCAATTTTTCAAGATCTTTTGAGTGGATTTCAAGTATACAACGGGTGGTGACTTTTTCGCTCCAAAGATCTTCTCCTTCTTTTGGTATTTCTCCCCTAACTAATACTTTAGCTAGCGAATCATCATCAATAGAAGTATTGGGAATATAAAGTAAGAGTCCCTCAACAGACACTTCATTACTTAATAAGGTATTAAGTGTCTTTGAGTAGTCTTCTAAATCTCTTCTCGAATTTGAGCTAATCACTTCAAAACCGCTATTAATTTCTTTTGCAATTTTGTTTGAATTCTCCGGACTTAGAAAGAGTTCTTGCATGCGATCTGCTCTGGCACTATCCGGAATTCCGGATATCGTAGGAAGGTGGATTTTTCTTATAAATTGGGTGTTTTCAGGATTTTCAAGCCCATTAAGCTCGATCGGAGTATGTTGGAGGTCCTGTCCCGGTACAACGGCTGTTTCTTGATTAAGTAATTTGTCCGCCAACGGAACTAACCCCACCGCAAAGCCGCTTAAACTCACTAAAGCTAAAAATTCTTTTCGGTTAATATTAGCCATAATTTTGCAATTATACTCTATATGAAGTTTAAATTTCACCACCCATACTTAAGGTTAATAATAATTATGTAAGACCTATAGAATAATTTGCAACTATGTATATTTGATGTAACGGTATTAAGGTGTAAAAATATGTATTCCGTCAGTTATTATTACAACTTCACCCATTTCATCTGTTCGAAAAGTTTTAATTTGATATTTCTCTAGCATTTCCAGTATCTCCACATGCGGATGTCCGTAAGAATTATTTTTTCCCGCAGATATAACCGCAACTTCCGGATCGGTTTCCTTAAGTAACGATTCAACTAAACCGTTTTTCGAACCATGATGAGGTATTTTGATATAGTCTATGTCGGGTAATTCATTAGCTTCAACCAGTTTTTCCAATTGTGTTAAACCCAAGTCACCAGTCATGAGCGCCTTGAATGATTTAAAAGTTAAAAGTGCTACAACGGAAAAGTCGTTCGGGTCTCTTTCTGAAGATGATTTACCCATTACTTTAGCCTTAGAAACGTTTGGATATGCAGTAGTATTTCGAGAAAAAAATTCTTCTGTCGGATTGAGTATATCTAACTGTATCATACCCGACCTGATCCTCTGTCCCTTCCGGGCTAGCACAACATCAGTATCACTACCCCCCACTTGTTCTTCCAGCACTCGATATTCCGGAGTGCCATCTGAAAGATCCGAAGTTATAAAAGTAACTACATTATATCTTCTTAGTACTTCTACAAGCCCGGTCATATGATCTGCTTGAGGATGTGTCAATAATACTATTTCTATAGTCCTGTCCCAAAACGGCATAAAGTCAGATAAACAGTTGATAACTTTATTGGTCGGTCCTCCATCAATTAAAACCTGTACTGTTTTATGTGTTACAAGAATTGCATCCCCCTGGCCAACTTCGCAGGCAATAATATGCAACTTATCATCCGGATACGTTAATACGCCTATCCAGATTGTCAGAGATAATAAAATCAAGAACCCAAGAAATAGTTTCTTTCGCATTAAACATCATTGTCCAAATGCTCGGACTATAAAAATAAACCAAGTCAAAAGCGGATAAAGTAAAAACAAAAATATTCTGGCTAACGGTTCAAATACAAAACTAACCAAACCTGCAATCATGCCGATTACGGTTATGGGAACAACTGTCCACAAAACTAAAATGTTTATTAAAGGAGATAATAAGTTGATTCGTCCAAACGCAAGAATCATGATGGGGCTCACTGCTATTTGGGCAGCAAGTGTTGTTGAAAGATCCTCACGGAGTATCACCGGTACATGTTTCAATCGGTTTACAATCGGTCGCTGAAACGCCAAAAGCCCTGCGGTTGCACAAAACGACAACATAAAGCCCACATCCGTTATCCAATTGGGCCAGACAATTAGCATTCCCAATGCCGATAAAGCCATTGCCCACCAACCGCTATAAATCCGTCCGCTTTCCTGAGCCACCAATGCTAAGGTACCCATTACTGCAGCTCTTATCAGAGGTGCATCGAGTCCGGCAAGTAAGGTGTATAACCATACACCCACCAAAGCAGCCAGTACCGCTCGTCTACGGGAGAAAAAATGGACAAAACTTTTGACTAAAAAACCGGCGACAAGTGTTACATTCATTCCGCTTGCAACAACTATGTGTGCTGTACCGCTAATTTTAAGCGATTCCCAAAAATCTTTTGGTAAGTTTGCTTTTGCTCCAAAAGTCATTCCGGAAACCAATGAAGCTTGCGGTTCAGGAAGCATACGTGTATATAGGGAAAGCATCCTATCACGAAACGAAAAAAAATATGACTTATCTTCTAATTTGACCAACCGGACGTCTACCAGCTCTCCTTCCCGTACCGTACCTTCAATAGTTGCAGTATCACCATACCCCACTTCAGGAAAACGAGGGAGATAGACTTTCATACCGTTTACTGCAAGCCTTTGTACCTGATCGTATATGAGTGGTTCAGATGTAATTCTCGTTGTAATTTTTAGGTGAGTGCCATCTTCAAACTTTTCCATAGACAGTACGTAGCGAACGATAACTATCGTCAGTAATAAAAAAAGTGAGGTACTGTCCGGGAGAAAAAGGGCTTCGTACAAACGATTTTGGAGTAGGTGGCATGTCAGTAAACCGTAATTTGGTTTTTTATCCGCTCAAACACTTTACTAGTTATAAGTTTCTTTTCTACAAGCTCTTCCGGAGATGAGTACGGTCTTTGTTCAATTATATATTGGGCTATTTTTTCGCCTATTCCCCACAGACTCTCCAGTTCTTTTGAGCTGGCGGTGTTAATGTTGATCATACTACTATAAGTCTCTTCACCAGTTTCGTTTTCCGCAAAACCCTCTGTTATATTTTTAGCACTCGGGACGTTAATTTGCTCATCGTTTGACGGAATATATATCTTTTGTCCATCCGTCAATTTTGCTGCACGGTTTATAGTTTTTTGCGTCCACGCCGAGTCGGCATTTTCCGTTAATCCTCCGGCGAGCGTTAAGGCGTCAGCAATTCTTGAACCATCTGGCAACTCATATAATCCGGGTTTTGCAACGGCCCCCTGGATATCGATGGTCACTGACGAACTGTTTAAATCCTGTTCTTCTCCGAGAACTTCAACTCTACTTTCTCCTGCATCACTGTCCTTCAGGAAAAACAAACCTGCCCCAATGGAGGTAATTCCTATTAAAAAGAGTATTACTAAAATATAATTTTGGGAAATAAAGGAAGTAAAAACAGAAACGAAATTATTATCAGAATTTCCAGTTTGAAGATCGTCCTCAAATTCTGCCATAATTCATTGTAAAAAACTTTAGCAAGTGTAAAGAAGGGTATTTTCGGGACATTAAGAGTAAGTCGCTGTGGCTTTGTTTGTTAACTTACTTCAAAACAAAATTAATCAATTTCAACGGTACAAAGATTGTATTAACTATCTCCTGCCCCTCCAACCATTTCGCGACAACGGGTTCATTTTTGGCAGCATTTACTACAGCAGTTTTAGTGCTTGCAATACTGGTTTCCAACTCCAAAGTGCCCCGAAGCTTCCCGTTTACTTGAACTGCAGTAATTACGGTTGATTCTACGGTTTTTTGCAGGTCAAATGACGGCCAGGCATGCCGATGTATAGAAAAGTCTTTTTTCAGATGTGACACCCAAACTTCTTCTGCTAAATGCGGTGCAAACGGAGCAATCATAAGTGTCAAATTTTTCAGTGCTGATTTCCAAACATCTGAATTGTTTTTTAAATTAGTTCCCTTGGAATTCGCTTTTTCCCTAAGAAGATTTACAAACTCCATCAGAGCAGCTATTGCCGTGTTGTAACGGAAGTCAGAAATATCTTCCGTTACCTTTTTAATTGTTTTATGCATAACGGTTTCAACTTCATCACTATCTTTCTTATCTAAATTTGGCTCTTTATTTTCGGTTAATAGGTTCCACACACGCTCAGTAAAACGCTTCATTCCTTCAATTCCCGTATCCCTAAAGTCGGGAAAACCGTCCATTGGTCCCATAAACATGAGGTATAAACGCATTGTATCTGCGCCGAATTTTCTAATATACTCGTCTGGGTTTACTACATTACCACGTGATTTGCTCATCTTTGCACCGTCTTTAATCATCAAACCATGGGCAAAAAACCTTGGAAACGGTTCTTCAAAACTTATATATCCCAAATCAGCCAAAACCATGGTAATAAAACGGGCATACATAAGGTGTAGCACTGCATGCTCTGCTCCGCCAAAATACAAGTTAACCGGTAACCACGCATTTGTAATTTCCCTATCAAAAGGCATCTTACTAGCACTCTCGGAACCTACAGACGGATAGCGTAAAAAATACCAGGAGGAATCGAGGAAAGTGTCTGAAACATCAGTTTCCCGGGTCGCTTCCCCACCGCAGGAGGGACATTTTGTCTTGTAAAATTCCGGTAGCTTTGCCAAAGGTCCCCTGCCGTCGCCTTCCGGTTTATAATCATCCAAATGAGGAAGTGTAATCGGTAAATTGTCATCAGGGTACCAGCCTGCAGCTGACCAGTCTGACAAATTTACGGTTTCCAGTTTTTTGTTACCGACCTTGTCTTCATCGCGATCTGCTTCTTCAGACTCAAACCAACTCTTTCCGGCATTAGCGCATTTCTCACAGTAAATCATTGGAATTGGAGGTCCCCAATATCGTTGTCTACTGATTAACCAATCACGGAGGTGGTAGTTATTTTCTCTTTTTCCCCACCCTTTTTCTTCCATAAAATCCATCATTTTTAAGATTGCTTCGTCAGGCTCGAGTCCGTTTAAAAAATCCGAATTGATCATCTTACCTGTCTCTTCCTGGACCTTACTTATATCAGTTATCTCAGACATATCACCATATTCACCAGTAACTACCCGCACAATAGGTAATTTAAAATTTGAAGCAAATTCAAAATCACGTTTGTCATGTCCGGGTACACCAACAACCGCACCGGTTCCGACACTCATCAAAACAAAATCCGAGATCCAAATTGGTAGTTCTCTACCGTTTAATTTATTTACTGCGTAACTTCCGGTAAATACACCGGTTTTTTCTTTGCCTTCACTAATTCTCTCATCTTTTGATATACTTTGTATCTTTTTAATATACTTTTTTACGTTTTGTATATGTTCCTTTTCCGTAAGTTTTAGTGCCAAAGGATGCTCGGGAGCAATAACTATAAACGTAGCTCCAAAATTGGTATCAGGACGGGATGTCCAAACATCCAAACTTAAGTTTTCGTGGTATTTTACAGGGTATGAAATAGTTATACCCTCTTTTTTACCTATCCAATTATGCTGTGCGGTTTTTATTTTCTCCGGCCAGGCTAACTTGCTTAGGTTTTCCAGTAATTTATCAGCATATGCGGTAATCCTAAAAAACCATTGTTCTAGATCTTTATGTTCAATTAATGTTCCGCAGCGTTCACATACTTGCATACCATCTACAACAGCCACAACTTCGCCTTGAGTATTTTTAGGATCTTTGCCTGCCTGAGCCGGAGTCACTACCTGTTCATCAGATAAAACTGTTTTACAGGATGGGCACCAATTTACACTAGCTTTTTTACGATAAGCCAAACCCGCTTTAAAGAGTTCTATAAACAACCACTGAGTCCATTTATAATATTCCGCATCAGATGTGGTTACGGTTCTAGTCCAGTCATATCCGTGGCCTAAGCTTTGTAGCTGTTGTGCATAGTTTTGCGTAGTTCTGACAAGCATTTTTTCAGGGTGTTCGCCTATCTTGAGTGCATAATTTTCAGAATGAATTCCAAAAGAGTCATACCCGATAGGCTGAAAAACTTCATGACCATTCATTCTTTTGAATCTACCGTATATATCGGAGCCTGTTGAAGAAAATGCATGACCTGCGTGCAACCCTTCTGCAGACGGATATGGAAACATCCATAAATTATAGAAGGGTTTCGTACCTGATAATATACTGTCAGGATGGTTTACAGCTTCTTTAAGCCATTTTTTCTGCCACTTTTTTTCAATTATTTTATGATCGTAAGCCATTGTGTTTACAGCCATAGATAGCTATACATTATATAATAAAACAGATAAAGAGCAACGAAAAATGTAAATATCATAACCATTTCAGTCCTATATTATTTACTAATTGAATAATTATAGTAATATTTTTCACATACTGTATTTAATAATATTAGTTGGATGTCTTAGAAAAAGTTTTACAGCAATTACAATTATTTTGATGAACATTCACACAAATACATTAAGTGACTATGTTACGGAATATTATTGTTACTAAATTCGCTAGCGCTCGCCAGTTAATACTGCTATATTTTCAAATATAATGAGAATTTTAGTAAACCTTGATATAGCATTAAGTTTCACAGCATATTGTTTCGGAAATTTTAAAAATAATGTAAAGACACATAGTAAATCATGAAACGGATACCTGAGGGGTTTGCGTATCAGATTGAGGAAGCATTATCTGCTCTACTCCGACATATATTTCTACCTGATCGTTCTTCGTCCTCAATAATCCGCTTTTTATACGCAGTTCTCTCAGGCTCCCTTTAGGCTCGCGGATTATTATTGCGTTAATAATGAGAGAAATAAAATTTGCATGCCTTGCGAGTATGTCAAAACGTCCTTTTGCGTTAAATGAAGTGACAGAAATGACTCTCCCTTCATAGAGTGTCCTATCCCGCGCCTTGACAATTAAATTAAAGGTTACATCTGAAGTCATTTTAGATCTTTCTTAAAGCCTTCACAGGTACCGATAAAAAGAAACTTATCTTCAGCGATATTGTCATATTCACCTTGCAATATAGCATCCAGATCCCGCAGTGCAGTTTTCAAAGGCACAAAAGTTCCCGGTTCGCCTTTTTGACTTTCCGCAACAAAAAAACGTTGAGTCATATAGTTTCTGATTTTTTTTGCGCGGTGGTATACAGTTTGATCTTCTGCAGAGAGTTCTGATTCACCAACTAAAGAAACTATACGCTCTAAATTCTGCGCTTCTTTCAAAACCGCTTTAGCTTGTAAGCTGGTTTTGTAATGTTCGTCTCCGACAACTGAAGCTGTAAGAGAAGTTGAACTTGACGAAAGAATGTCTACTGCAGGAAGTAAGCCCTCCTGATACAAATGTCGGGAAAGTACAACTACCGAATCAAGGTAAGGAAGAATAGACTGTACCCCATGATCCAACAAGTCATCGTTAGGTACATATATCGCTTCTACTGCACTAATCACTGCAGCTTCAGTAGATACCAATCTTTCATGGAAATCAGACATTTCCGATTCGAGTGTGGGCTGATAACCGTCTTCCGACGGGAGTGTACTGGTCATCACTGATAATTCATTTCCTGCTTGGGCATACCGGTATACGTTATCTATAAAAAACAATACGTTTTTCTTTTCTTCATCCCGGAAGTACTCAGCTAATGTAACTGCTGAAAATGCAGCCAGGAAGCGTACTGCCGGGTTTTCGCCCATAGGCCCGAAAATAAGAGAAGCGCTGTCCGCAACTCCGCTCTTCATTAAAGACTGATATAGCTCTAAACCTTCACGAGACCTCTCGCCCACTCCGGCAAAGACAGACACGGATGTGTCTTTCGCTTTACCAACGACATTGTGCAGTATTTCTGTAAGAAGAAGGGTCTTTCCTACCCCTGCCCCACCAAACAAACCCATTTTACCACCTCTCAGAAGCGGCGCAAAAACATCAATTACTTTAATTCCGGTTTCTAAAGTTTTTTGTTCGGTAACAAGCTTGGCATAAGACGGATGCGGATGGTGGATGGGTGCTAAATCTTTCTTTTGTATATCGCCTTTTTCGTCAATAGGCTCACCAAACAAATTCACTACACGCCCCAACATCGCCGAACTCACCGGGAATTCTAATTGCTTGCCGGTATTCAATGCCCTCTCCCCTCTTTTAATATTGTTTGTAGGAGTTAGTGATAAGCAATAAAATGTGGATGCACCGGAAGACGCATATACCTCCATTTTAACCTCAGGTTTATTCCTTAATATAATTATGTGTTTTATTTCAGGTTTGTCGTTAGGAAACTCCACTTCAACCACCTGCCCTTTTACGCTTACCACTATTCCCTCCGGTTCAGTTTGTGTGTTCATTGATATATTACAGAACTTAACATATTAACTTGTTTCTGGTTCATTTTCCGGTGGTCAAGTTTCAGTTTATCAAGCTTAACGGACGAGAGCTTGTGCTGAATATTTTGTGAAGCGGTATCCATAGCTAATATTCGTGAAGCAAATTTGGCAAGTTGGGATTCCCGAACGGACTGGTCAAATAAAGACGCAAAAATTTCGGTTTCAAAAAACATAAGAATTTTCTCTACGCTGGGCTCAAAAATATAACTAGTCTTAGGTTTGTTTTCTGCTGAAATACTTGCCCCGGATGATATTTTTAAAACGTTAGGCCGCATATTTATTATTGAAACATACTCTCCATAATACACATAAATCTCATCATACTGGACTAAATGCCGGATAATTTCGTCAAGACGGGCTTTATCAATTCCATAATCAGGTAAGCTGAAATATGTATGAGGCCTTGAGGGTTCCGAAGCTGTAAATAAGTTTAGACCCGATTTGCCCACTATCGTTACTTCCAAATTTTTTGAACGCACATCAGCAATGAACTTATTAAATGTCCGTTTTATAACATCACCGTAAAAACCGGTGTTTGCGGACAGAAAAACTGCTACATTTTTACCATTATGTGCAAGAAATGTTACTCTGCCGTTTTGCGTTGCGTTAATATTTTTACTTAAAGTAGCCACATATCCTGCGAGAACATCAGTAAAAATATCGTGAATTGAACTTAGAAACGAACGGTTATGAAGTACGAATTGCCGGATCTTGTGCATTCGGACCGAGGCAATTTCTCCATACACTTCCACCAACGCTTTAAGAGACATAAGCTGGTCCAATTCTTGAGATATATCTTTATCTTGTACCATGTTTTTATCTTACGAGATCATCCTGTTCACGCAAAATCGTTATAAAATCTCCGAATTTTGTTTGACTAGCCAAAAGTGTATCGAGCTTTTTTTTATAAGCATCATCTTCCTGATATTTTTTCAAAAGCTTATTCAGTTCAAGTCGCATGGTTTGATCCGGTACTTCTTTCCAAATACCTGCCCACAAAGCACCTATCGCGATTGTGGTTATTGATATTGGGACGGTGGCGCTCGTGGACTGATCAAATATCATCATCAGTTTTTTTCCCTGATCCAGCACGTTCCGGGCAGATTCCCCGATTTCGGCTCCGAAGTGGAGAAATTGTTTTACTTTGTCGTACTCAACCATAAAGCTGGTTACTTTCGAACTTAGTTCACGAAGCAAAGGAGTCTGTGCCTGATGTCCTACGCGGGTAACCGAGAGAAAAGGGCTGACTGCGGGCCTTTGGCCCTGATTATAAAGTTCAATATCAAAAAAAATGTGTCCATCAGTCATTGACATAACATTAGTTTGAATGTATCCGGAAATGTCACCATATACGCTTTCTGCTGATGGAAAACAAGTTATGGAACCTTTGTTAAAATTGCCTGCCCTCTCCATAAGACGAGCCTGAACATAAAATATATCTCCCGGGTATGAGCTTCTGCCCGGGAACCGTTTTGCCAGAAGTGAAATTTCTCGATAATACCGCGCATGGCTTGTCACATCATCTAAAATAAGCAGAACATCAAAACCTTCATCCCGAAAATATTCGGCAACCGTCATGGCTGTATACGGGGTCATAAAAATTAACCCTGCGGGATCGGAAGAACTGGTTGCAACCAGAATAGTTTTACTCGTAAGGCCTAAAGCCTGAAAATTTTCAAACAATCTCTTTATTTCAATTTGGCGTTGGCCGATTACTGCATAAATACAAATAGTACCCTGACTCGCCTGGGTTACTATAGTTTGTAATAAAAACTGAGTTTTCCCTGTTTTTCTATCTCCGATTATCAATTGACGCTGCCCCTTAGCAAGCGGGACGATAACATCAACCATTGGAACTCCTGTGGGTAAAGGTTTTTCTATTGGCTTACGCATCATAATTCCGGGCGGCAATACATCTACCGGACGTTCAACCTCTGATTTAATTGCGTGTTTACCATCCATCGGTTTACCTAACGGGTTTATGATTCTGCCCAGAAGTTCTTTGCCGACAGGTGCAGTAAGCATGCTTTCGGTACGAACAACACGGCTACCTATAGGAAGACTAGAATTTGATAATAGTAAAACTTCCGCATAGTCGCGGGACAAAGAAAGAACTTTTCCCAATTCGCCGTTTTCAAACATGACTACTTCATCAGCAGTCACATTCGGCAGACCTGAAACCAAACAAATAGAATGCTTTAGCTGATCAACATAGCCAAATTCATTAGTTATAGTTAGATACTCTTTGAAATCTTTAAGTAGCATTTAGATCTAGTCCATAGATGTGAACAACATTTTCGCTATACGTTCCCTTTTCTCAAACAACTCCTCCTCCAATACCCTTGCCAAACTATAATCCCTAAAAGTGCCTTTGTAGGCAACAATAACGCCACCGATTATGTATTTATTAATCCGAAAGCGAAGCAGAAGCGGCATCTCTCGTCCTTTATTAACGTGGTTATATATCCTGTCAACTGTTGCAGCCGGAGGCTCGAAAGCTATAGTTAGCTCGAGAGTTTCTAATTTATCAATTTCCGCTTCAAGCTTGGCAAGATAATCCTTAACGGACATCTTTGTATTTTCTATTTCCTCACGCATAATTGTGGCAATAGATATCCGCACCCTACTTACAAGCATCGCTTCAAAAGATTCGTCTCCCAAACGATATTGAGCATCATTAAGAATTTTAATTTCATTTTTAAGATCCTCAACGTCTGAACTCGATCGCAGTAGTGAAGTTATTTTAGAAAACATGCTGTTTTTTTGCCTCCTCCAAACTTTTTAAGATTAATTTTTCGTGTTCGTCAATACTTATCTCTTTCCCAAGTACGTCTTGTGATATTCCCTCGACAATCGTCAGAATACGCTCGTCCAGTCGCCTCAGGCGCTGCTCTTTAATTAGATCTATCTCCTGTTCCATCTTGGTATATGCTCCTACAAACCTCTCCTGAGCAACCGAGTGGAAGTTTTTAAGTTCCTGCCCGAGAAGTTCCTGAAAATGATCCATTTCTTTTATAATGTATTGCTTAACATCGTCCGATAAATGTACGAATGCCTGATCGGATTTCTTTTCGAATGAAGCAAGCAATTGCGAATATTTATCAGCATACTGTTTTTTGGTTTGTTCGATTAATACATCAAGCGATTTTTCATCCGCTTCAGAAAAAGTAGTAGCATCCTCAAGAAGTTTTTGAGCTTGTTTTCGGGCAACTTCAATTATTTCCTGAGCTTTTACCTGTGCCTCAAAATGAAGTTTATCCTGTAGTTCTTTTTCTTTTCTTTTAGTGCTCGTAAAATCAGAAAGCAAGTCGGTGTGTTTTTTAATTAAACGTACATACATAACCACCATACTCAAAAGAAGTAGTCCCAATGCTGAAACTAAAAGCATTAATATGTAAAGAGTTGTTGTATCTAAATTAAGCATAAATATAAAGTCTTTCTAAGTTTCTCAGACCGGACATCAAGGTGACAATAAATTCCTGCCGGTCATCTCTGCAGGCTGCTTGAGATCCAAAATCGCAAGAATAGTAGGTGCAACGTCGCTTAATGAACCTTTATTAAGACTTACCGCTCTACCCTGCAGACTTTGATGTATAACAATAAACGGAACCGGGTTGTTTGAGTGATCGGTATTTGTACTGCCTACTTTTGAGGTAAAGAAAAAGCTGGTGGTAGGATATGTAATCAACTCCTCTGCGTTACCATGATCTGCCGTCAGACACACAGTGCCGTTCCACCGCAATATTTCTTCACACATATCGGACAGGTACTGGTCTACATACTGTACTGCTTTTATCGTAGCAGGAAGGTTGCCGCTGTGGGCAACCATATCGGGATTTGCAATGTTTACAACAATGAATTTATACTTGTTTTTCCTGACTTGGCGAATAAATTCTTTCGCCAGTTTTGGCAACGACATTTCCGGTTTTTTATCATAAGTTGCAACTTTTGGCGAAGGTATGATAATAGCTTCTTCACCCGGTATGGGATCGTCGCGCATACCGTCAAAGTAATAAGTTACAAAACGCTGTTTTTCCGATTCAGACATATGAAGCTGTGCAGCTCCCGATTGAGAAATTACGGTTGCTAACGTGTTTGGCACTTCTTCAGGTCCGAACGCAACCGCGCTTACAGGCAAACCTTTTTGGTACTCAGTCATAGTCACGAAAAAGAGATTTTGCAGTACTTTTTCCCGCTTAAATGGAGTACCTATTTCAACCACTCCCTGATCTCTGCTTATTGCAGGATCGTACCCAAAATCAAATTCGCGAAGTTTTTCAAATTCAGGCAAAACAAATGGCATGGCAAGCTGTTTCGGCCTGTCAATACGAAAGTTAAAAAACATTACAGCGTCATTATCATTTACAGTCAAAGGTTTTTCGTCTTTCAATATAACTGTCGGTTCAATAAATTCATCAGTCTTCCCTGCAGCATATGATTCTTCTATTGATTTCAAAACGTCACTGCTGGAAGGTCCCCTGCCCAATACAATTGCTTTATAAGCCTTCTCGGTCCTATCCCACCTTTTATCCCTGTCCATTGCATAATATCTGCCTGAAATGGTAGAGATAGATATGTTGTGATCTGTTTTAATTTTCCCTAAAACTTGCTTTATAATATTAATACCGTCATCGGGAGCAGCATCTCTCCCGTCGGTAAACAAATGCAGCGCAACTTTTTGCACTTCCTCCCTCTTACAAAAATCAATAATTGCAAAAAGATGAGGTAATGAAGAATGAACGTTACCTGAACTGGCCAAACCCATTACATGGAAAACTGAATTATTTCTTTTGACATGCCCGACTGCCTGCAGAAGCGCTCTATTATTGTAAAAATGACCTTTTTCAATTGCAACGTTTATTCTTTTCAGATCCTGAAAAATTACCCGACCGGTTCCCATCGTTAAATGTCCGACCTCCGTGTTTCCCACCTCGTTTGCAGGTAAACCCACAGACTCGCCGGAAGCTATCAGTTCAGTATGAGGATATTCTTGGGAAATGCGGTTATAATACGGTAATTTAGCAAGCGTGACTGCGTTTCCCTCTGAAGGCGGCGCAATTCCGAAACCGTCTAAAATTATTAACGCTACCGGATGGACAGAGTCTGCAGTTTGTTTTTTAATAAAAGGCAGTTTGAACATAATGTTTTATAAAACTAATATCAGATAAGCTATCGCAAGACCGGCACCTATAATAGCCAGTGTCAAAATGATGTGCAAAATTACGTTAAACTGAATCATCTTCTGAGCCAGAGGGTTCCTTCCGACAGCTTCAACACCTGCTCTGGCTATTCTTCCGAAAAAGATGAGGCCGAAAGTAAATGAAACAATCACAATTAGTATAGCCAAAAGATACCTCAGTGATTCTAAAGGTTCAAATAAGGGCACGGCAATACCTTCTCTAATATACTGAATCAAATTACCTCTCGGTCCGCTGACACCTGCAGCCGGATGAATATTAAGGGCTATTTGTATTTGGCCTACCGCATTGGGATCCTCAGGAGAATAGCTTTCTGTTGCCGTTCCTACAACATAACCGTTTCTTGTAGCTTTTTGGGCGACTCCTGGAGTGAGTGAACTTGTAATAAAATCTCCTTCGGAAATACCTCCGTTTACAGCACTCACTTTCACCCGAGCTATTCCGTTTGCTACAACTGTTTTCCGGTTATCCAATTCATTGTCTTCAACCACTACAGCAGCATTACTGCTTACTACCCCCATCATAGCCGGGTCATATTCGTAGTTACAGCGGATGTTGCCCTCAGCTAGTGAACAAATTAAGTCACCGTCTTCTGCATCACCAGTAATTGGTAAACTAACCCCCATCCCCGTTGAGGACACCTGAGCCTTCGCGTCTTTTAAAACAATTGAAGGGACTAAAAAAAGCAGGAAGAAAAGGATAATTAGTTTAGATAAATAGCTTCGTTTCATATCGGCAGTTCAATACAATAAAGTAAATCAGTATGTGATACTACTATCCTAGAAGTTTGTGCTTATAAAATCAACACTTAAGTTTGAATGATAATATAAGTAAAAACATATTTCTTATTTATTAGCTTCATTTGTCCAACTTTTTCAAATGTGGTATTACCTTTTACATAATGTGCAAAAGGTAAAACCTTATACGTCGCACAATACATATCGATCTTTTAATAATGGTGACCGGTTCCGGATAATTTAAAATATCCGGTTAAATCAGCTTTTTAAATACATAAAATCCCTTATCTAAAGCAATTATTTTTATAATAGTAACCTATCGTATACCGAAACGAAGCAAAACAAGGCGTAACTAGGCATGTATAAAAGTTAATACAGATCTTTAATAATTACGTACTACCTATCTACATAATGTTTGTTTTAAAGAGGGTTTAAATATCATTCGAGGTATGTATAAAGTACCTAAACTAACACCTTTAATAATTTAAAATATAATCGTTAATATTTAAAAATATCTTATAATTCAAAGAAATATTTTGCAGTATTTATGCGTTTATCGTGGCTTAATAAAGAGTTTTTAGTTATCTATTATTTTTAATATTTTTGTTTTTCGAAATTTGAGAATTCTTAAAAATATATAACAATACTATTTAAATCACATCGTCTCCCTATTACATTTTCCGCAGCTTTATTATGTTATTACTATGCAATTTACTGCGGATATGTATACATGCTTATTTACCGCAAAGACTAGTAAAATATACAAATAATATTAACGCATAGTATATTGCATACTTATAGAATTATTCGTACCTTATTATACATAGAATTTATAAGAGTTAATTTATTAAAAATAATATTTTCAATTAAACTCCGTACTTTCCCTCCGCTTTAATTAATCATAAATTTAACCATTTCCGTAAGTTTTAAGCGTTTAATAGACAAAAACTGCTCTCCACGCGATTAATATGGTCAATATAATTTACAAAATCCTTTTAACGCTACATTAACAAATACTCGTAATCCAAAAGCTAAACAATGTAAACAAAAACAGCCTTGACACCTTATTCTAAACATGCGTTAATGAAATTGGTCATTTTGTAGCTAAACTTACAACTTTATTGTCCAAGTTTAAAAATGACTTACGCCCGCCCAAATGACAAAAGATGCCAACCAATTTCTTACCATTCAAGATGCTGCAAAACGGCTAAAAGTTTCCACCAAGACTCTCCGTCGCTGGGAAGAGAAAGGTTTATTAATTCCCATCAGAACTTCCGGTGGTCATCGCCGATATGTTTTATCGCATTTGCAAGCGATATTGCGCGGAGGTAAGAAAAAAATTAAACAACACCTTCAAGATGTCGTAAATACCGCTTCTGAAACATATCCTGAAAACACAAGCCTGCCAATTACTTCAAAATATTCAGAAAATATAGTAAATGAATCGGAAGGTTCCGCTTATCAAGATGTGTCCGAGTCTGTTATGGATAATTACAAGGTACAAGCCAGCAAAGAAGACCTTCTCACCCTCATTCATGACTCACAAACAAATGTCAAAAAGCCAACAGGTTATACATATACTAATAACGCAGATAAACCGCATAATCCTACGTTGCCTTTAGCTCCTACAAGGCTAATTGTCCAACTTTCATTTGTAAGTTTACTTGTTACAATATCGGCGTTAGGCTTAAAAACCAATACTTTTAAACAAATTGTTTCAGGTTTAAAAATTGCAAACATAATTCAGCCAAAGTATCAAAATAGTAATATATCTACTTCACAAAAGTCAGATTCTCTTAAAAATGTTTTAGCTGCAACCTCATTTGATAATATTAGCTTTAAGGTAAACGTCGACTCGTTGTTTAACGGAAACGTTTCAATTGACGGATCGGCCAGCGTTGCACAAACGCTTACAGTAGGATCCGGCATATTAACGACTTCATCTGCGGATGCAACATTATTTAATGAAAATGCCACTACATTAAGTATCGGCGGTGCTGCTACTACAATTTCGATTGGCGCAGATGCAGGTTCAACAACAATTTCAAATAATCTTGTTGTAGAAGGCGAAGACAATGATATCGCAGGCACATTAAACCTTAGCGGTAATACGTTAACAGCAACGGGAGATTTAACAATCAATCCTACCGGAGGTGGTGTCCTGATTGGTTCGGGTGAACAAGAAACAATTGATCTGGCAGACGGCGATTTGTTTGTGACTGATGACTTGGAAGTTGACGGTATCGCGTATATCCCTACACTTTCGATTAATGGTGAAGCTTTTACTGATTTAACCGGATCGGGACTTTCAATATCAAATGGAGCTTTAGAAGCTACAGTCGGAACAACTATAGAGTCAGCTGAAATCGCAGACGGTACCATATCAGAAGTTGACTTAAATGTAACAAACGATGGCACAGGTGGTTATATTCTTTCCTACGATTCTTCTACAGGAGGATTTACTTGGGTTGCTAATTCTTCAGGGTCTTTGTTTACGGATAGCGGAACACTCACCTATTTGACAGATACCGCTGATAGTTTGACTATCGGTTCCGCCACAGAGCTTGCTAAACTTTCGGTAGATGGTGATGCTGACGAAACTCAACTATTAGTACAGGGTAATAGTACACAAACTGCAGACTTAGTTGTCTTTGAGCAATCGGACGGAACGAACGTTTTTACCATTACTAACAGCGGAAACACTACCATAGGCGGAAATTTGGCAGTTAATGGCGATCTAATTACGGCCGACGGCGCCACATTAGTTATAAATGCAGGCGGAAATGTAGATATTCAGGACGATCTTACAGTGAATTCCCTTTCAACAGACACCGGTGGAGTTGCTATAGTTGCAGGCCAGGATTTGTCAATCGGAAGCATCGGATTAAACGATATCGGAACCTCCAATATAACTTCAGGTGCTTCATTAATCGGAGTTTACGATGAGTTTATCAATTCAAGCGCAACTACTCTGCAGGACACCTTGGACGACCTGGATGCGGCTATCGGAGCCGGAAGTTCAAAATGGACACAGGATACCGGATTTGTTTATCTTACAAATTCTACAGATAGTGTATCAATAGGGGGTGTTTCAGAACTGGCTAAACTTTCAGTAGACGGTGATGATGATGAGATACAACTTTTAGTTCAAGGTAACGGAACACAAACCTCAAACTTAATTGTATTTGAAAATTCCGGAGGAAGCGATCTTTTTTCGTTAGATAATTCAGGAAATTTAACACTAAGCGGATCCTTCACTGTTAATTCAGACACGGTTTCAGATTTTACAGGAAACGGATTGGAACTTTCCTCCGGCTCTTTAACTATTAATACATTAGATGCTCTGGATGGACTTTCATCAACTATCACAAACGGATCAGGGCTTGAAGTATTTTCAAGCGGGATAGGACTCTTGCAAGGTTGTGCAGACGGTGAGGTACTTAAATGGAACGAGTCTAATGACTCTTGGGAATGTAGCACGGACACAGGCGCAACCAGTGCAATTATTAATGTCCAAAATAATGATGTAGCCGTTGGTACCAACGTAGATACAGTTGATTTTTCTTCCGACTTCCTTCTTACTGCTTCACCTGCAAATGAGGCGAATGTTTCCATTGCTGATGACATACTTAATTTCACTGAGCTTGCGGATGCTTTAACTCTTGATGCAGCAACTACCATTTCTGCCAGCAGCGCGCTTGATTTTACAATAGGAAATAATGTTACATTAGTCGTCGGAACTGCCGATATTAACGGCGGTTCAATTGACGGTACTGCAATCGGAGCCAATTCAGCATCTACTGGCAGTTTTACTACACTTTCAACTTCGGGGGTCTTGACTGTGGGTGACGGCTCCGGAAATGATTATTTAGCATTCACCGAAGAAGCAACCGATCCTTCATGTAATGCAGGTGATTATTTTCTCTTTGCCTCAAGTACTGATAATAGCTTGAAAAAATGTGAGGACGGAACAATTACCAATCTTGACACGTCCGGCGGTATCGCCAATTATTGGACAGCTTTGGCAGGAGTCCTCTCCCCTAACGGAACTGACGGTGAAGTAATTGCAGCCACATCAGG
>CAYWFF010000009.1:0-29523 GCA_964458085.1 uncultured Gammaproteobacteria bacterium | reverse complement strand
CATGGCGGGCTACGATGCATTGGTCCGAATGGCACAGGATTTTTCTCTCAGATACCCCCTAATCCGAGGCCAGGGAAATTTCGGTTCCGTAGACGGTGACTCTGCTGCTGCCATGAGGTACACAGAAGTAAAACTTGCTCCAATTTCTGAGTATGTTTTAAAGGACATTGAGAAAGAAACCGTTACATATGTTGACAATTTCGACTCTACACTGAAAGAACCGGAATATCTTCCGGCGCTTCTTCCGAACCTTCTTTTGATGGGTTCTGAGGGTATAGCTGTAGGTATGGCGACTAAAATTCCTCCTCACAACATTACGGAAGTTATCAATGCAACTGTCGCAATGATTTCTAAAGGCAGAGTTATTGTTGAAGCAAAGGAAAATGATGAACGGACCGACTTTGTTATCCATAAAATAAATTTAATTGCTTCAGGTGAAGAAAAGAAAATTGTAAATGAGGATTTTACACCTGCCAACGTCAGTTTTGAATCAGACATAACAATAGATGAATTAACCGACATTGTGCCGGGTCCGGATTTTCCGACGGGCAGTGCAATTTACGACTCTCTTTCTTTGAAAGAAGTATATGCTACAGGGCGCGGAAGAATTGTTGTACGCGGTATTGCAGAAATTAAAGAGGGGAGTAAGGGTAAGCAAATGATCATAATCTCCGAAATTCCTTATCAGGTTAATAAAGCCGAACTGGTCAAAAAAATTGCAGAACTTGTAAAGGACAAGAAAATAACCGGAATCGCTGACTTAAGGGATGAGTCTGACAAAGACGGTATGCGGGTCGTAGTTGAACTTAAACGCGACGGCAGGCCGAAAGCTATTTTAAATAATTTATACAAACACACCAAACTTCAAAGTTCTTTCCCGGCAAATTTTGTTGCTTTGGTTGACAACACACCCCACACTCTGAATTTAAAGCAGATTTTGGTTGAATATGTCAAACATCGGCAAATAATTATTTCCAGAAGAACAATTTTTGAATTAACCCAGGCAAAACGCAGAGCGCATATTTTGGAAGGATTGAAAATCGCACTTGATCATTTGGATGAAGTTATTGCAACCATCAGAGCAAGCCGGACTCAGGATGATGCCAAAAAAAACTTAATAGAAAAATTCAAATTTTCTGAGATTCAGGCAACCGCAATTCTGGACATGCAACTCAGGCGCCTCGCAGCCCTTGAGAGAGAAAAAATTGAAAAAGAATATGCTGAAATTAAAAAACTGATTGATAGATTGGTGGCAATTCTGAAAGATCCGCAAAAGATTTTAAATATTATTGTTGACGAACTTGGAGAACTAAAAGATAAGTTCGGTGACGATAGGAAAACTAAAATCTACAAACAAAAAATCGGTGACTTTTCGGACGAAGATCTCATTCCGAAAGAAGAAACAATTATAACAGTGACAAAAACCGGATATGTAAAACGGGTTGCGATAAGCACATATAAAGCTCAGCGCAGAGGGGGAAAAGGGGTTGTGGGGATGACTACGAAAGAGGAGGATGAAATTGAACATCTTCTGACCGCAACCACCCACGATACGCTTCTTTTCTTCACTAATAAAGGAAAGGTTTTCGGTACGCGTGTCTGGGAAATCCCGGAATCAAGCCGTCAGGCAAAAGGTCAGGCATTGGTTAATTTAATAAATGTAGAACAGGATGAGAGGGTGATGTCAATTTTACCCATGCTTGAAGGAGGCAAACATCTAATTATGGCCACAGCTAAAGGGCAGGTTAAAAAAACAGCTGTTGAAGAATTTAAAAACATGCGCGCTTCAGGTTTAATTGCAATAAGACTGGACTGGGAAGATGCACTGGTAGGAGTCAGAGCTACTAACGGGGACGACCATATTTTAATTGTCACAAACCAAGGTAAAGGTATAAAGTTCCCGGAAAGCAATGTCCGTCCTATGGGCCGTGCAACAAGCGGCATGCGCGGCATAACACTCAGTGCCGGAGATGAAGTTATAGGTATGGAAGTTGTACCCAGCAAAATTGAGGAACCAAAAGATAAGCGTTTGAAATTTTTCTGTGATATTTTAACCATTTCTGAGAAAGGTTTAGGCAAACGCACGCCGGTCAAACTATTCCCCCTGCAAAAAAGAGCCGGAAAAGGAGTCAAAACGTCTATAGTGAATGCAAAAACTGGCGATTTAGCTGCAGCTTCGCTTGTGACGCAAACAGTTGAGCAAGTAGTGGTAACCAGTCGTCACGGACAGGTTATTAAATTACCTTTAAAAAATATTCCCCAAATGGGAAGAGCAACTCAAGGAGTTATCCTGATGCGTTTTGCAGACAAAAATGATGGCGTAGCCGCAGTTGCAAAACTCGAAAAAAACGGAGATGAAAATTCTGACGCACCTGAAGTAAACGCTTCTTAATAAGTGAATTTTTACAATTCTCAGATTTTAAAATTGCACTGCTAACTTGCAATTATTAATTGCCGCCCTTGCCGTGAAATGCTGCGTGAATGTCACGTAAGTGGCGGTGTGTGACATGAGTATAGATTTGCGTAGTCTGGACATTTTTATGGCCAAGCATCTCCTGTACGCTTCTGAGGTCTGCTCCTGCCATCAGCAAATCAGTTGCAAAAGAATGTCTTAAAACATGCGGTGTTGCATCAACCGGAAGTTTTATTTTCTGGACGTATTTTTTGAGGAGTCTTTGCACAGACCTGCTGGTAAGACGCATATCTTCATCATCGGCTGAGGGATCAACTTTACCCTTATGTCTGATAAAAAGAGGTGCAAAATGGTCTGTTCTTGCCTTTAAGTAGGCAGAAATCCAATCGCAAGCTCCAGCTGACAAAAACACCACTCTAGCCCGGCCTCCTTTACCCACAACACCAAATTCCCGTCTTACCATATCAATTTTATCACGATCTAATTTAACTAATTCAGACACACGAAGGCCTGTAGAATATAAAGTTTCCAGAATTGCTTTATCGCGCTTTCCGTTTAAAGTACTAATTGCGGGGGCGTTTAAAAGGCGGTGAACTTGTTCGTGATTCAAAAACTTGACTTGCCGTTCAGAAATTTTAGGTAGTTCTATTTTATCGGGTGACATAACATCATAGTCATTTTTGGTTAAAAAACGCAGGAACGATCTTATGGCAATTGCATGATAACTTTGGGTTTTCCGGGACATTACACCATTGCCGCTACCTCCCGGAAGTCTTGATAAATAGACTCTGAAGCTCCTAATGGTCAAGGGGTCTATGGAACCGACTGTCTGAGCCCTTTTTTCGTTTTTAAGCCAGGCAGAAAAACGGGATAAATAATGATTGTAATTCCGAAGCGTAAGGGGAGAGCATCCTTTTTCAACCTCAAGGTATTCCAAGTACTCTTTAATTTTTTTCTCAATTTCTGTTGCCGGAGCAGTGGGCAGGGCAGCCATCTAATTAGTAAGTATAACAACCGAAAGTGCAGAGGTCAATATTGTGCGACTTATACTAGTTTTAACTTATTATGCCTACTCCCCTGTCCGGAGTAGAGAAGTGTGAGTTTTACATATAAATTAGTACAAACAAAAATTCACCAGTCCCGAATTTGAAATAATACATAAACACTTTAAGGCTAGTGACACGTAAAACTTATATGAATTAATCATTTTATTGTGCGACGTTATAAAATTAAAATTCTGGCAACCGTATGAGAATTTTTTAAAATTGCAATTTGCTTATTGAGTTTAAGAATTTTGTAAATGACATTGCGTTTCTTTTAATAATACTGCCAGTATTATTTGTTGATTTCTTTTTAATTTTATTGCTGCTAATAAATATGTATATTTTTATGGTTTATAAGTTAATTTAGTGTGTAAAGTCTAATTTGTTAAGAAACATTAATATATGTTTATAGGCTCAAAATACCGTTCCACCAAATCGATTCTAAGGGGTGTTTCAATAAAAAGATATATAACTAGTCATCTTTGTAATGTTCCTATTATACGGTCATTTATCTACTATCCTAACGACTACTCCGTTGTAGTTTATATAAAGGGGAGAGCAATAAATATTCAGGTTCAAACAGCACGGATAAGCAAAAAAAGCAACGATTAAGTTTTACCGGGAGTACATAAGACAATATTTAAATATTAATAATAACTTTTATCGTTTGAGGTTTGTTAAATAATCGTCATGTACAAAAATCTACTCACTCCTCCGGCATATTATGATATGTCGCAAAAGTTATATTGTGCGACTATGTATTTTTAACATAAATTTAATTCCCGGTTCTGTGCATAAATATAATGCTTCCTGCGAAGCAACTCAAAAAAGAAAGGCTATTAAAAACATTACAGTTTATATTTAGTTGATACTCTATTGCCGCCATACTTGTGAGTTTCATTTTAATTTGTAAGAAGCAAAGGTAAAGTAAGAGTACACAGACCCACTACTCCGAAGTGTTTAGTTGACTTAACTATATCAAACCGTATTTGTTATTATTTAAAAAATACCTTGTTTAGAATCCACTCGTGAAAAACCTATAATATTACCGTGAAAGTACACACAATATAGTCCTATAATATTGTTTACAGACTTGTATTGTTCCCCCTCCCCTCCCTGAGTAGATGTGGCTTTTTTAAAAAATATATCTAATAATTATTAGATAATTTAGCCTCCCCAACGTGTGGCAAGAAACATCCCTATGAATACTGCCAAACCCACCAAAAGGTATTCCCTGACAGTTTGAGTAAATAACCTCCCTTCGAGTCTGGCTTGACCTAAACCCAAAAGAATATAAGAAGCTGCAGTAAGAGACAACGAGCCTACAACAACAGTAACTGGCCAGAAGAAAAGTATTAGAGCGAGTTGTGTGAGTACTAAAGTGGATATAAAAGATATGCTTACTACTTCAAATGTAAAGTTTTTTGTAAGAGGTATAGACCAAAAGCTTTGCATAAAAAGCGGAAATGCAGAAACGAATACAAGTCCTGTCGTTATATACAAAGGAGACTTCAGAGACATTATTGTATCAAATATCAAAAACATTGTTAGCAATGTAATTACAAACCCCACTCCCCTCGCCGCTCGCAGTAATGCTATGGTGCGGATTGCAGCAACGGTATAAATGTTCATCGTAAGGCAAAGTGCATATATACCAATACCATAAAGTAAAATTACCGGAAGACGTGCAACCAATGTGGTGGGGAGCAAAAACCAGAAAAGTCCGACACCGACCGTATAAAAAAACGGCAACACAAGAGTCATCAGTGCAGTGTTTTTACCCAAACCTTCCCGCAAAGACCACGAAAACAACAACATAGTCATAAGCCCCAAAGAACCGATACTTATAAAGCGGTATTGGTTGGGAAGAAATTGAATTCCGGCAAATCCTAAAGCCAAAAGTACAGATGTCAGTATAAAGCGTTTCCTTTTTCTCATCTTTATTAAAATAACAGGTTAAGAAGCGTTTTGTTGTGTAAGAGCCTCTTCAGGAATATCGGCATTCGTAAATACATTCTGAACATCTTCATGTTCATCCAGTTTTTCCAAAAACGCTAACACTTTTGCGGCTGAACCGGATGAGACTGATTGTAAAGTTGTTGGCTTCATAATAAGCTCCACCGACCTAACTGGGACCTGTGCTTCATCCAGCTTTTTTCTAACCTCTCGCAGTTTGTCTGGAGAAAGATAAATTTCAATTCCATCAGAGGTCTCCTCCATATCTTCGATTCCCAGGTCAATCAGTTTAAGCATCTGTTCCTCCGTGTTTTCACTTTTTTCAATAAACAGAAACCCGTATTTTTGAAAATTAAACGATACAGATCCGGGTCCCCCCAAATTCCCCCCGCTTCTTTCAAACAAGTTCTTCATTTCCTGAGCAGTTCTATTTCTGTTATCAGTAGTCACTTCTGCAATAACTCCAATTCCTTCAGGCCCGAAACCTTCATATACAACTTCTTCCATGCTCTTTCCCGCACCCTGTCCTTTTGATATGGCGCGTTCAATGTTGTCTTTGGGCATATTTGCTGCCCGTGCTAAGTCAACAGCCATACGGAGCTTGTAATTTGATTCCGGATCTGGTCCGCCGCCTGTTTTTACAGCAATAGTAATTGCACGGCCCATTTTGGAAAATATTTTACCTCTTGCTTGGTCCTTTGCTTCTTTTTGGCGTTTTATAGTTGAAAAATGAGAGTGTCCTGACATAATTCATGAAGCATATAACTTCCCAATGATTATACTACGTGCCGACGATTCTTTAAACTGCAGCTTTCTTGTTTTTAAGAAGTATTACTTGACAACCACCTACAGTTAACTATACTCAAAACCAGCAAAAAATTATAAAAAGCCATGAACACTGATCTTGCCCAAAAAGCAATTAATGCCGCGTTAAGCGGTAAATGGCAGGAAGCAATTGAGCTAAACAAAACTCTCCTTTCTGAAAACGAAAACGATGTCGATTGTCTCAATCGGCTTGCCCGTGCCTATGCAGAAACCGGAGATGTTAAAAAAGCTATTGAAGCTTCTTCATCAGTTCTTACAATTGATCCTTTCAACTCCATCGCCCAAAAAGCCGTCGGTAAATGGAAAAGCATGAAAGATGGTGATTCTGCCGGCAACCACACGTCTTCAAACCACTCTTTTATTGAAGAACCTGGAAAAACAAAAATAATTTCACTTATTCATCTGGGTGACACGAATCTCCTTTGCAAACTCGATTCAGGTGACGAAATGACACTTAATTTATCAGCACACAGAGCTACTGTTTGTACACATGACAATAAATATGTAGGAAGGTTGCCCGACGATCTTTCGTCCCGCATCCGAGAACTTTCAAAGCACGGGAATGAATATAAATTGTATATTAAATCGGTCGATACAAAAGAAGTTAAAGTATTCATCCGTGAAACAAAACGAGCCAAAAAATTAGCGGACATTCCTTCGTTTACATCTGAAAAAATTGAATATATTTCATTTACGCCTCCTGAATTAATTCACGACAAGGATGATATTGTTCAGACTGTTGAAACAGATGAAGAAGAATAAACCACAAGCTTATAGTATTTCTGAACAATTTCTAATTAATAAAATTGTCAGTAAGTTTCTATAAATTTAGTCCCTAAGGTAATTCTGATATCCGCGTCTTCCGTACTTTCAAAAACTTGTTCGCAACTAAAAAGTGTAGAAACTTTTTCAGTCAGCTTTTTAGCTTTACCCGAAACTTTACACCCTAAATTATCACTTTCTTTTCTAATTACTGCAGCAACTTTCATACCCATTGTTTCCAGAATCCCGCTCACCGTTTCAATTTGACTGCCTCCGCCCGCATCTTCTATTATCACTTTCAAGTTCTCCCCTTCCGTCTCAATTTCAGTAAAATACGCAAGCACATGCGGAGGTTTTTCGACGGTTAATTTATAACCCGTTGCCCCATCTATAAGGGTTGTCTTTTGCAAAAATCCGGTTTCATCGAGTGAATAAGTAATACGCGAAGCATTGTCTAGTTGGTTGGCAAAAAAAGCAAGCCTGATACGATCGGCTAAAGGCAAGTTTGTTTTCCGCATTATAAACGCAGCCTTCAAACCACTCACTATACTTGAGTCTCCCAGATTTTTACCATTTACGTCAGACCAGAAATATACAGGTGTAGTAAAGTTTTTTGTAATAGTACCGGCCAATAGTTCCCCTCCAGAAAGATTATTTTGTTCTGCCAGTTGCCAAACGCTCTGAAGTTTCCATACTCCCATATTATGCGCGACAGACACTTCCGTGTTGCCTGGAATTGTCAGCAAAAGCATTTCCTTATGCCCGGGATCAAACACAACTATTCCCACATTACCGTTATCTTCAGGAAAAACAAGTGATACTTTTGTCTTACCATCCCATTTGCTTTGCAAAACTATTCCGAAAATCATTATGATTAAAACGATTATCACAATTCCCATAGACAACCATAACTTATCTAAAAACCTGGGTAGGTATTCATTTCTTTGCCTTCTTTCGCGTCTATTTCTAGTCATGTTTGTTTAAACTACTACTAACTTTTTTCTTGCAACTTCGCCTTGTTTCTCAATATTTTTAATTTTTATACCATGATATGCGATCATATGTTTCAGATGGTCTCCTGTAACTTGTTCCGGAATTACAACATAAGAAGCACCTGCTTTATATAAGTTATCAGCTTCGCGGGATGTTCGTGAAACAATTACGCTCGGCACTTTTTGAGCATGAGTTCCAAGATATTCTAAAAGCGTTAAATTGTCTTCCAGTTGTGGAGCTGTAGATATTAGCAGACTGGCATTCTCAATTCCGGCTGATGATAAAGTCTCCACATCACTCACATCTACAAAAATTGTAGACATATTCCTCTTATTAAGAGAACTGATAATTTCAGGGTTGTAATCAATAACCGTAAAGGGTAATTTTTTTTGTAAAAAATAATTTGCAAGAGTATTTCCCGTCCTATCACAACCCACTAAAACTATGTGGTTTTTTAAATCAAATTCACTACTCTGCGCAGAATACACCTCGTGCGTTTTTTCTCTTTCAAATTTATTTAGAAATGGTTTTAAATAGTTATATAGCTTTTCTCCTTTAAGTATCAGGTAAGTTGAAGTCGTCATTGTTATTACTCCGACAATAACTATCATTGAAACGTCATTTTGGCCAACATGCCCCAAAGTTAGTCCCATTGCCATCAGTACAAAAGAAAACTCTGAAATTTGAGCAACTGTCAGTCCCGACAGAAACGCAGTTCGTGATTTATAACCCAGAAAACCTAAAATAGTTAATACTATTAACGGATTTCCAAATAAAACAAAAATGGCTAAAAACAACGCTTTCGGAAGTACCATTAGCAGTTCTCCCCCGATAGTCAATTCAGTTCCCAGGTACAAAAAGAAAAGGGTCAGAAAAAAATCCCTAAGCGGTTTTACTCTGGATGCAATTTGCAGGTGCTCAGGTAAACTTGAGAGAGAAATTCCAGCCAAAAAACCACCGATTTCAGGTGAAAACCCTAAAGGACCCGATACAAAACTTGCAAGCCCCAATGCCCAACCCATACTGACGATAAATAAAAGTTCGGACGAACTGGCTGCCCACTTTTCAAATACAATCAGCAACACAAACTTTGCCAAAATTCCTGTCCCGACAAAAAGACCGATTGCTTTTGCAGATAATAGCAAATAAGCTTCAAATCCGACATCTCCCCGCAGTCCCGATAAAAATATAAGAATTGCTATTGCCACGAAATCCTGAACCAATAAAAATCCTATAGAGATTTTGCCATAAAGGCTTCCCAGGTCTTGTTTTTCTGAAAGGAGTTTTACTATGATAATTGTCGAAGAAAAAGATAGAGCTATAGAAACATAAACAGCAGTCAGTAAAGGAAAGCCTAAAAGAGTTGTGATGAGAAAGCCAAAAAATGAAGTAAACAATATTTGGCCAAGGCCTGTGATCAGTGAAATTTTACCTACCGATTTGAGATCACTAATCCTTATTTCCAAACCTAAAAGAAACAAAAGTAAGGTTACACCTACTTTTCCTAATACATCCAAAGATTCAAAATGAAAACCTTTCAGGACGGATCCTATTACTATTCCTGCAACTAAAAATCCCACCAGAAGCGGCTGTTTGAGATATCGGGCGACAAGTCCGAAAACTGATGCAATAACCAACAGAAGAGAAAGTTGAGCAAAGTCCATAATACCAATCTAAGCTTAGGTTGTTTTGGAGTACTTTTCAAGCTTTGACAATACTCTAGCAAGGTCAGTCGGAATCGGCGCTTCAACTGATACTTTTTTATTTGTGATGGGATGAATAAACTCCAGTTTTTTAGCATGTAAAAAAAGTCTGGGGCACCATTTAAGATCTTTTCTTGAAGTTTTTCTGCCTCCGTAAAAACGGTCGGCAACCAATGGATGTTTTAGATACTTAGCATGAATTCTAATTTGGTGGGTACGCCCTGTTTTTGGATAAAATTCAGTCAACGAAAGTATTTCTTTATCGTTTTTATAATACTCCAAAACTTTATAGGACGTTTCGCTATCTCGCCCCCCGGCCAAAACGCCGAAACGCTCTCTGTTCCAAGGCAGTCTGCCGACAGTTGTTTTAATTGATCCTGTAGAAGGGTTAACTTCGCCGTGTACTAATGCAAGATATGTTTTAACAACCTTTCTGTCTTTAAACAGCTTTTGAAGTGCATAAAACATCTCTTCAGTTTTTGCCACCAACAGTACCCCGCTTGTTTCTTTGTCCAAGCGGTGGACAATACCAGACCGAAACTCGCTGTTTTGAGCTATCGGAAAATCGAAACTATTCAGCCAAGATTGCACTACGGGATTATCTTTTGTCGTAGACGCTTCGTTGACAATCCAACCTGAAGGTTTTTGTATTAATAAAAAATAGGGGTCTTCCCACAAAATCTCAGGTTGGATCATGGTCAATTGTAACATCATTTGGATATAGAAGCTGTTATTCCCGTTTTCTTTCGCAAGTTACACAGAGGGTTGCTTCAGGATAAATTGATAAACGGTCTGTATCGATCATTCTTCCGCAATCTTCGCAAATACCGTATTTGCCTAATTTAATCCTTTCAAGTGCGCGTTTAGTTTGTTTCAATTTCTTATCAAGCTGTTCTTTTACTGCAGCGGTTTTAATGTGACCGAATTGTTCAGCAGCGTCTGCATCAGGCGCAGCATTGTCCAGAATCCTTTGTCCGTCACGAAAAGGGTCATCCTGACTGAGAGTCCTTTTGCGTCTCTCCAAATTTTTAATGCTATCCTGTAAAAATGAAGCAACCGGAGCCAGCAGTTTAGCAGGAAATGTAATGATGTCCTTACTAACTTTTTTAGTCTTGTGTGCGAATGATTTAGTGTTTTTCATATTTTCTCTCGGGCAAGAGTAAACAACCGGAGAAAAAAGAGAAATGCTAGAAATGCTGATAATATTGCATCTAAAGCTCCGCCTAAGGATAACATAGGAAGAGGTGTAAGCGCAATGACGGCACGAATAAGAAAGAAAAGCCCGGCGATTACGATACCTGCAAACCCGACTTTTCCGGAACGGTACCACTGAATTCTTTTATATCTTTTGTGGAAAAATATAAAAAGAATAAATAAGACTAAGATTACTGCTACACCAAAAAGAGACAGGATGTTTTTCTGGTTTATCGCGTGGTAAAAAAAGGCACATTGCAACAAAAACAGCATACCGATTTCATAGGCTTCAAAAACTTCAAGTAACCGTAATTTAAAGCGGTATATTCCGATACCAAGTCCGGCAAGCGAACTAGCCAAACCAGTCCAAAACCAGAATTCAGGCTTAATATAAAAAGCTAAAGCTATTCCACAAAGTAGTCCTGTCAGGGTATAGAATCCGGTAGTGAAAATTTGATGCCGCATATAGTCATCACGCAAACGATACCAAAAAAGGAACAAAAAGAAGTAACTTGCTATAAATGATATTAAAATAAGAGTCAGCATAATACGGTTCTTCCGTTAACTATACCAGCTTTTTTACTTAATTTTCAGCGTTGACTTCAGGAAAATAGGAAGCTACTATGATGAGTACTGTGCTAGAAACACCACATGTAGTTGTAGGAGCTGCAATTGCGACCAAAGTCATAAATCCCTATCTTGCTATCCCTTTATCTTTTTTGAGCCATTTTGTTCTCGAGAAAGTCCCGCACTGGAACCCCCACTTAAATACCGAAATAAAAAAACACGGTAAAATAACAAAACAAAGTACATTAATAGTTGCATTTGACGTACTGTTGTCTTTAGGAATCGGCAGTATACTTGCTGCACGCGCTCTTCCCAATGTAGGTCTGGCTGCGACGATATTCGTATCCTGCTTTTTTGCGGTACTTCCTGACGTAATAGAAGGACCTTATTTTTTCTTAAATTGGAAAACAAAAGCCATAGAAAAATGGATTGCTTTTCAGAAATCACTTCAGGTGGACACAACCCCTCTACCGGGACTTGCAACTCAATTTATTACCATCCTTGCCGCATTGTGGTGGATTTATCAGTAAAGTAAATTGATTAACATCTGATTCGATTAACTGCTGAATTGTTTAACCGTTTACTGACTGCTGATGACTGATAAGAAGAATCTACCTGCTACCAACTCTACTCTTTCCCTGAAGCCCTTTCAACGTATTCCCCTGTTCGTGTATCTACCCTGACCGAGTCACCAACTTTAATAAATAACGGCACCTTTACTTCCAAACCGTTTTCCAGTGTCGCGGGTTTAAACATATTAGTTGCAGAGTTCCCTTTTACACCCGGTGAAGTTTCTTTAATTTTCAATGTCACTTTTGGCGGAATTTCAACTGAAAGCGCTTTGTCGTCCCAGAATAAAACATTTGCATCTTCTCCTTCTTTGATAAAATTAAGTTCACTCGACAATACAGTCACAGGAATTTCAATTTGCTCATAACTTTGAGGGTCCATGAATACTGCGTTAACATTATCATTATAAAGGTACTGAAGTTTTCGTTTACTGGTATTTATATCTTCAACTTTAACATTCGCAGAATAGGTTTTTTCTTCTATTGCGCCGGTCTCCAGGTTTCTCGCGGTGACCCGAACAACAGCACCACCTCGCCCGACTTTAATATGATTATATTTAATTACTACGTACGGTTTGTCATTTGACAAAAATGTTGTTCCGTTTTTTAGACTAGTTGCTGCAATTGCCATATTAACTTTCGAAATTATTTTACAAAAAAAGGCAGACTGCTTACTGCCTGAAGCTATTTTACTGCTGAGTATACATTTTGACAAGCACCCTCTGCCTTTTTGGCATAGTTTTTGGTAAAATATGCAAGCTCAAGTTAAAAATAGCCAGGTAGACAAAAAACTGGTTTCAACCGAACTTGTTTAAAAGTAGAATAAAGCAGACAGAATTAGCAAGACTGTACACGGCCGAGTGGCGGAATTGGCAGACGCGCACGACTCAAAATCGTGTGAGCCTTAAGCTCGTGTGGGTTCAACTCCCACCTTGGCCACACATGTAACATCCGTTAACATAAACCCTCAGTGGTGTTTAATAAACAATTGCTTGTTAGTTTCGCTATTTCCAACATATGCTGATGTTGCTTAAATTGAAGTTAGTGTTTGGTATCCCTAGGATAAAATCTGATGCGATCTCCTTTGAAAAAGAGTTTTATCGAAGCTAAAGGTCCGTTTCTGTGTTTTGAAATATCTAAATTAATATTTATACCCCCTCCCGCCCCTTCTTCTTCATCGCGGAACAAAAACATCACCACGTCTGCATCCTGCTCAATACTTCCAGAGTCTCTCAAATCCGAAAGCTGCGGTTTTTTTTCGTTCCGTTGTTCAACCGAGCGGGACAGTTGAGAAAGCGCCAGAACTGGAATTTTCAATTCACGGGCTATGTTTTTGAACCCTTGGGAAATTTCGGAGACTTCCTGAACTCTGTTTTCCAAATTCCTGCTTCGCGCAAGCTGTAAGTAGTCTATTATCAGTAAATCAATTCCATGTTCCACCTGAAGTCTTCTTGCTTTAGTACGCATCTCAAGAACCGAAAGCGCCGGAGTGTCATCTATATAAATCGGAGCTTCTGCCAACTGTCCCATTGCAATTGACAGTTTGGTAAAATCATCCTCTGACAACTTACCGGCTTTTAATTTCCAAGCATCAATATCCGCCTGAGCAACCAATAACCTATCCACCAATTCTTCCTTGCTCATTTCCAGAGAAAACATCCCGACGGAACGCTTTTCCTTTACTGCTAAATGCTGCGCTATATTCAGAGCAAAAGATGTTTTCCCGACTCCGGGACGGGCAGCTAAGATGATAAGGTTTGACCGCTGCATACCTGCAAGCGTATCGTCTAAATCCTTAAATCCGGTAGACATTCCCCGAAGGCCTTCACCTTGTTTGTGAAGTTCATCCAACCGATCAAAAGACTCAGCCAATGCATCTTTTACCGGTGTAAAAACACCTGTTAGTTGCTTTTGTGTCAACGAAAAGACTTCCGATTCTGCCCTGTCTAATAGTTCATTTGCAGGCAAGCTATCATCAGTTGCCAATTCAACTAAAGTACTTGCAGCACGCATTAAGGCCCTTTTAGTTGCCGATTCTTTAACAATCTTTGCATATTGGTCAACATGGGCAGCAGTGGGTACTGCGTTTGCAATTGTAGCCAGATAGCTAACTCCCCCTATTTTTTTAAGAAATTTATGTTTTTTGAGACGCTCCGATATAGTTAAGACATCAATCGGAATCCTGTTTTCAAACAATTCCAATGCACAGTCATAAATTTCCCTATTCCTTTCATCGTAAAAGTCTTCAGGACGAAGAAATTCAGCAATTTCAATAATTGCATCTTTATCCAGCAATATCGCACCCAAGACAGATTCTTCTGCCTCAGGAGAGTGAGGAGGGATCCTGACGTGTGCTAAATTAGCCATATTTTAAAAGTGAAGCAAATTAACTTATATCAAGAACAACAACACGCTTTGTTTCTTCAATAAAGTCAGATTGTTTAATCGAAAGTTTTCCCATTTTCTCTACCGGAAGTCCGATGTCCTGTAAAAAGCTTTCAACGGGTGCAAGTTCAGAAAACGTTGCCTGATTTAACCCTTTTTGTTGATAATGCATGGGAATAACAATAGAAGGCTCAATTGCCTGGACTGTTTCGATTGCAAGTGCTGAGTCTATTGTAAACACCCCTCCAACCGGGATAAGAAGTATGTCAATATCCCCGATCTCTTCAAGCAAATCTTCGGGAAGTTTGTGGCCAAGATCTCCTAAATGAGCAATTCGTAAATTATCAAACTCGTACACATATACGGTGTTTTTGCCCCTTTTTTCGCCTTTTTCGCTATCATGGAAAGTACCATAACCAAGAATAGACACGCCTTTAATCTCATATTCTCCGGGTCCGTTTACAACTTTTTCGGCTTCTTTTACCCCGTCAACGTAATTGTGATCTTTATGGTCGTGGGAAACAGTTACAATGTCCGCTTTAACTCCAGAAAATTTCAAGCCAACCATTTTTGGATCAAACGGATCAGTTACTACAGAAGCATCTTTACCGCGCATTCGGAATGAAGAGTGACCTAAATATGTAATATCCATTTTTGCGACTTCATCCTAACAAATAGCTCATCGCTTGACAAGAAGCAGGAAAGTTAATTACAAACGTATTCAGTCAACCGGTCTAGCTTTTAAATGCAACTACCGTTATACTCAGGGGGTCAGAAAATGCGCAAAGAAATAACAATAGCAATTGTCGCAGGAGTACTTTTCGGGCTCGTAATAGCTTTTGCGGTTTGGCGTACCAATAATGCTTTTACAGAATCAGTACCCTCTTCGGAAACAGCGCAGGCTTCACTTTCAGACAATGACGACGCGGAACAAAATGAAAGTTTTTCCATTGCACTTCTTACTCCTGAAGATAATCATGTGGTTCTTGAACTACCATTGACCATAACCGGAGTTACCCGCCATAACGCATGGATTACGGTTTCTACAGAGGGAGACGATTATGTTGCACAGGCCGATAACGCCGGTGAGTTTAGTCTGGATGTTGATTTAAACGCCGGAATTAATAAAATTTTAATTACAGCAATAGACGGAAAAGAAACAACTGAAAAACAGGTTAACGTTGTTTACTCAAGCGAATTTTTGTCAAGTATTAGGGAGGAAATAAGTGAAAACTAAATTATTACTGGCTATATGCAAAGTAACCGCCATATTACTGTTATTGCCTGTTGGTGTTTTGGCACAAAACACCGCTACAAGCGAAGCTGAGAGATTGAGGGAGAAAGTGAGAGAGCGCGTGGAAGCAGCCAAAAAAGACCCTAAAGCTTATTTGGGTGTCATATCAGACAAAACCGAAACAGGGTTGGAGATTAAAACGGAAAGCGGAGAAATTGAACAAATTTCAATACTTCCGGATGTGACGGCTTTTGTGAGACTGGGCAAATCCTCAACGACTATCAAGTTCACGGACGTTGCAATCGGAGACTTTGTTGCAGCTATGGGTTTCCGAAACGGCAATGAAGTTTTAGACGCAACACGGGTCTTGGTAACTACAGAACCAGAAAAAATTGAACGAAAAGCATTTCTCGGAATCATACGGGGTACCACCCGCACGGGATTTGAATTTGAAGACAGAAAAACCGGTGCTTTTTTTACAGTAACACCGGAAAGAAACGCGCTCCTGACTGAAGGGGCGGGAGACGACAGGGTACAAATTAGACTAAGCGCTCTGGAAGAAGACGGAGAAGTTGTAGTTGTGGGAACACTAGAGGATGATGAAATTACCGCAACCCGTATTCACTTAATTCTTCCGCCAGAAGACGAAATTATTGAAGAAATCCCCTCCACTCCTACTCCTTTGCTTTCTGAGTAAGTTAGAAAACAAATATACAGTCAATCAAACTAGAATAATTGTTCAAAAGCTAAGCAAGTGTTAATATTACAACTATGGACAAGCAAAAATTACAACCTCTTAAAGGTTTTCGGGACTTTTTGCCCACCGACGCGAGAAAACGAAATTATGCATTAGCAATAATACGCGAAACTTTTGAGCAATTTGGTTTTGAACCACTTGAGACTCCTGCTCTTGAATATAAAGAACTGCTTACGGGTAAATACGGTGACGAAGCGGATAAATTAATTTATTCATTCAAAGACCGTGGCGATCGGGACGTCGCAATGCGATACGACCAAACTGTACCCACTGCACGTATCCTGGCAATGTATAATCAGGAACTCGCGCTTCCGTGGAGAAGATACCAAATACAACCCGTATGGCGTGCAGAAAATCCCCAAAAAGGTCGCTTCAGAGAATTTTTACAGTGTGACGGAGATATTTTTGGCAGCACTTCCACACTGGCCGATGCAGAAGTTATTGCATTAAGTTCCGGTATTTACAAAAACTTAGGTTTTTCCGATATTTCAATTTTCTTAAATGACCGCTCAATTCTATTTGATATTATGACCTTCGTATCAATTCCCAAAGACTTGCATTTTTCAGTTATTCAATCAATTGATAAATTAGACCGTCGCTCACAAGATGAGGTGGCGGCAGAGTTAATTACTAAAGGATTAGATGAAACTACCATTAAACATCTTTTTAACCATCTTGAAACTGCAAAACCAACCACACGTTTAGCGGAAGTGCTGGCGCACGCTGAAACTCTTGGTGTAGATAAAGACCATTTGAAGTTTTTACCAGGTCTTGCGAGGGGCCTCGACTATTACACCAGTACCATTTTTGAAATAAAAATTAAAGGCTACGGTGCAGGATCCGTTTTGGGCGGCGGAAGATATGATAATTTAATTGAACAATTATCCGGAGTTTCAATTCCCGCCATTGGATTTGCAGTAGGTTTTGACAGAACTATTGGAGCCATGGAACAGTTTGATTTATTTCCTAAAAGCCGGAGCGTTACCGCCGCTTTGGTAACCGTTTTCTCACCTGAAACACTTTCTCAGTCAACTGCATTGGTCGCTAATTTAAGGGAAAACGGTATCCATGTTGAGATTTATCCTGATGACAATGTAAAACTTGAAAAACAACTAAAGTACGCTGACAAAAAAGGAATCAAATGGCTCATTGTAATCGGTCCGGAAGAGGTTGAAAAAAATACAGTTATACTTAAAGACCTTGCAACCGGACACCAGGAAGATGTGAAGCTTTCAGAAATTGTCACCAAACTTAAAAATTTGTAATTTGTTCCATATCCCGAATTGCGTATTACCCCTTATTCCTTATTCTTTGTTCCTAATTCCATTTAATATATCCCGCATTTCTCATTTGAATTCTCTAAAAGGAAATTGGCAAATATTCCTCTTCCCTGTACACTATTTACATGCGGGGACCTCGGTTAAGCGCTTATCTAAAACTTTTAGCAGTTGCCGGAATTTGGGGTGCAGCTTCAATAGTTATTAAATTAACACTTGAAGGAATTACTCCGCTTCCCTTTTTAACATATCGATTCTTACTTTCAGCTCTTATTGCAGTAATAGTATTAAGAGGATCTTTATTTTCTTTTCTCAAAAAGCCCTCCAGGGTTCTAGTGGGCATACTTCTTTATTCGTTTTTGTCTACAACATTTGCGCTCGGCTTCTTATTTTTGGGATTAGACCGAACAACAGTTTTAAACCTTTCTCTTATCACGCTTACGATACCCTTACTGGTAGAATTTGCAGGAGTAATCTTTTTAAATGAACACATTACGAAACGCGAAAAGACCGGTTCTCTGATTGCATTTAGCGGAACACTTCTGACAGTTGTTGAACCGATAATGGAAAGCGGTGCCCAATTCGGTCAGCTGGAAGGAAATATTTTAATTCTCCTCTATATACTGGGGGATGTTTCGTCGGTAATCATATTAAAGAAAATGTTGCAGAAACAAATTAATCCTGCAGAATTAACACACTTCTCTTTTGTTGTCGGTTTTATAACCATTCTACCTGTTGCGTTAGCTGTTTATGGTACAAGTATAGTAAATCTGATAGTTTCTTTACCGCTTCCTTACCATGCAGGGGTTTGGTATATGGCATTATTATCCGGTACTGTAGCCTACATTTTACGGGCGCAGGCACAAAAAACTATTGAAGTATCGGAGGCTGCGCTTTTTGCCTACTTAAATCCTGTAATTTCTGCTCCACTTGCATTACTGGTTCTTCGTGAACATATTACGCTTCCTTTTCTTTTCGGAGCACTTGTAATTGCTGCAGGTGTTTATATTGCTGAAACAAAAACGAGAAAACAATTGTGAATTTCTAATTTTGAATTTTGAATGACTATTTATAAATTAGAAGAAAGAACCGCACAGTTCGGTGAGAATGTGATTATTTATTGTAAAAGTATTAAATTCACGCCGATCGTTCACCCTTTAGTAAGTCAGTTGGTCCGTTCTGCCACAAGTATTGGTGCTAATTATATGGAAGCAAATGCAGCGAGTTCTAAAAAAGATTTTAGGAATAAAATACATATTTGCAAAAAAGAAACTCAAGAAACCAAACATTGGTTAAGAATGTTGGAAGTAGCTTTAGGAGATTCATCAAAAACTTTGATAAGTATGAAGCAAGAGGCGGAAGAATTAACTCTCATATTTGGGAAAATAATATCAAGCATAAAGAAAAACGATGCTATTTAGAAAAATTGTAGCGGTTTTCGAAATTCAAAATTCATAATTCAAAATTGATAGGTTTTCTGTTACAATACCTTCTGTATGAAAGCTCAAATTCATCCTAAGTGGTTTAGTGAAGCAAAAGTTACTTGTTCTTGCGGTAACTCTTTTACCATTGGAGCAACAGTTCCCGAATTAACTGTTGAGGTTTGCGCTGCCTGTCATCCTTTTTACACAGGACAGATGAAATATGTGGATACAGCAGGCCGTGTGGATGCTTTTAAAAACCGATTAGCTGGTGCCCACAAAAAAGTTTTATCTAAAGTAGAAAAACGTAAAATCAAAAGAGCTCAAAAAATTGAACGTGAATTGGATAGGCCTGATACCCTCGAAGAACTTCGTAAAGAGGTTAAAAAAGGCAAAAAGTAGCCTTTTTTTAGTAGCTGACAACTAGTAACAGGCATTTTGTGCTTCCTTACTACATTCTAAGTACTGCATATTTTTACATGAACGACTACACTCAGTATCAAAACATTACTGGTAACCCGATCCAAAAGGCTTACATGGAAATCCGGGGTGCAACCGGCGGAGATGAAGCAAAGATATGGGCTTCTGATCTGATGCGGATGTACATCCGTTATGCTCAGAAAAAGAATTGGAAAGTCGCTCCTATCGACGATCAAACAATTCTCATTAAAGGTGCGGGGGTGTTTGATGAAATGAAAAACGAATCCGGTGTACATCGGGTTCAAAGAGTTCCGGGAACGGAAAAACGGGGACGGATTCACACTTCAACAGCAACTGTTGCTGTACTTCCTGAAATCAAAGACAACGAAGTGCAAGTAAACCCTAATGACCTGGAGATCTCATTTTACCGCTCAGGTGGTCATGGCGGTCAAAACGTAAATAAAGTTTCTACAGCTGTCAGATTGGTCCACAAACCCTCAAGCATTGTAGTTACCGCATCCGAAGAGCGGTTTCAGGAAGCAAACAGGCAAATCGCTATGGAACTTTTGCGTTCTAAACTTTGGGAACAGGAAGAAGAGCGAAAGATGCGTGAAGTTGCGGACTACCGATCAGTTATTGGTCGCGGAATGCGGTCGGAAAAAATAAGGACTTATAATTTTCCCCAAGACCGTGTAACTGATCACAGGATAAATAAGTCATTTGGAAATCTGGAAGCAATTATTGATGGGAATTTGGAGAAAGTGATAGCACTCCTGAAAGACGTAAATATTTAAATTGTTTTTAAACAAGCTTATGGCCACTTTACTGGCTTATTCAAACTTAAAAATCAGAGCTTATGTTTATAAGTATGCGCATAATGTAAAACAGGTTATACTTCTCTAAGTGATGGCAGAACGTTCAGCAAGCGGAGCAGTTGATAATTTTTTTTATGATCCCCATTCTGAAAACAAAGTTCGTGCTTATTTTAAAGCCCGCCGTGAGATTCATGATCTTGCTCAGGAATTCGTAAAAGTACAAGAAAAACGTAACAGACCTGGAATGGTTATTCCTCATTGGGAAGCTGTGGCTTTAACTTATGAACAAGCATTTTTTGATAAAGATACTACCTCCTTGGAAAGTTGGGGTGAATCTGGCATTAATTTGCAGCATTGGTACGAATCACATTTAGAAAAGATCGATCAAGCGTGGCACGATGGTATGCAGTCCAATCTTGTCCTGAAATTAGCATATAACATTGAAGCTTATAGACAACAGAAATTTTCCGGCAACCTAAAGGAACAAAAACGAAGGATCGCCCTTTTTTCAGGAATAAATCCTGCGGAATTAAAGGATTATAATTTTGAAGTTGCCCGTTCAGGTCTGTGGACACTGGGGTTTGAAGCAGCTGCTCTTGCCACCTCCCCTTTTATGATTGCAGCTATCAATAATAAGTTCTCAACTTTTGATACAGAACTACCTCTCCACCACACAGCCTTAGCAATGCTTGGAAGTATCGCCCTGAAATACTCTGTAATTCTTTATAACGTTAAAGCCAATAAAGATCTTTTTTTTGATCCGGATTCGAAGTTCTCCACAAATGTGTTCACTACAGCACTTTTAGGGATCATTGCTGGAACCCTCAAAAGAGAACCCACAAAAGAAGAAATGCGGGAACTATATACGACAATTCTTGGCTTTTTTGTGGTATCTGATACAGCTGCTTTTGCTCTGTCTCAAGTATCAGGAGAACTGAATGATGAAGTATTAACTGTTTATCTGGGCAAGACCATTCCTGTTATTGCTGCAAATCTAGCTCAAGGTCTTTTTGCACAGGGACAGCAAAAAATGAACCGATATAAAGTAAATAAAAGTAAGGGTTTGTAGTTCAACTGGTATTAACTGCTTGTAAATCATATACTTGTTTTATGGTTTCAAACCCTCAAGTTGGCTTCTCTACCGGCTGTTTCGGTAATCAATCTATTTCACTTTTTGAAAGAGTTTCCTCTATTTCCTCAATAACTACTGACACAATTGAACTAAATCTCGGACTTCCCGGGCGGCTTAAAGAATTCATTACTGATGAGTTAAAGGTCTTAATGAAAAAGTTTTCGTACATCTCGATCCATGCACCGAGCAACGGATATTATGGCAGTACAGATGAGGCGGAATGGATATTAAAACGGTTAGAAAATTTGTCTTCCGAACTAAATATAAATACAATTGTCTTTCACCCAGATACTCCTTTTGACTGGTCGGAAACAGCAAAGCGTTTCAAAGGCAAGGCAGCAATTGAAAATATGGATAAAACTAAAATGTTCGGAACGACAGTTGAAAATCTTAATGATATATTTTCTCAAGCTCCCTCACTCGGATTTGTGCTTGACTTGAATCATATTTATACTTTGGACCCAACTATGAAACTCACGGCTAACTTCTTTAGTGCGTTTTCAGATCGTTTACGCCATTTCCATGTCAGTGGCTACGGCAAAGAACCTCACGACTTTCTCTCAGTTACGAAAGAGGCAGAAATCCTCACAGCTCTCCCCTCTTTTAATTACCCGATCATTGACGAAGGTGGAGAGTATGCAAGTAAAGAAATTATTCAAAATGACTATAGATACATTCATATCACTTTAAAATCCTGATCACTTTCATCTTATGGGCTGATAGGGTATCCGACCCTGAAAAATATTTGAGACTTAATTGATTTTAAAAGTTAACCTAAATTGCTGAATTTAAATCTTCAGAATTAACTAACTCTTGTGTGAATTTGTCATATAAGTGTTTTGCCAAATGTTTTTTTGGCATGATAAAACTAGGTAATCCTTCACAATGTAGTGATGCCAACTCATTGCAGTAAGACCTTAGAGCTTCTAATAATGTGAACATTCATGTTCCTAGTGGACATTAAAAACGAAGTATGCATTTCGGGTTCATGATCAACAAGTTGTGAGATGTCTATAATATTTTTACCAGGCCTGGTTATAATTTTTCGCCAATATGGATTGTCAGTACTCGCAAACCAATTGGCAGGTTGGATTAATCTGTCAATTTCTGTGTAGTGGCTCTCTATACCTTGAAATTCTTGCCTTTCGGGTAAAATGACTACAGTGTCTACTTTTTGGGAAGTTGACCACAACACGACGCGTTCCGATAGGTTTAAAAGAGGTTGTCTTTTCTTAGTATTTACCACATAACTATCAGGCTCCAATTGTAATACTTTTAAGTAATTGGGGTATGCTAAAATTTGGGAATCGTTCAAATTTTCTATTGCTAGTAAATGTCCTTGGTTGCCCTCAAAACCTCCCGAAATGACAAGTTTGTTTGAATTTTTAAATGTTTCTAAATCTATGATACCCGAATCAACTTCAAGCCCTTTTTCTAAACTTAATTTTAATACCGGAACTGAAGTGTGCCGTTCCCCAATGTCTAAAAGCGGAAGTTGACTTATCACCCAAGTGGCAACTTTCTCATCCGTCCAACCATTATAAATTCTTTTTTTTATTGCAGAACTAACTGGAAAAAGCTTCTCGGTTGTATCTCCATCTTTAATCCGGTCCATAACTATATAAAATATTTGAGCGCATTATATCACTTGCTGTTTTTAGGCAAAGGTGGTAACTTGGCGGAAATGCTTGATAACGAACGTTGGCAGCAAGTAAATTCCGGTATAACAAAAGCAATTACAAAAGAAATTATTTTTCCTAACGATCAAATAACTCGCAATCTTCATCTGATTGAACAATACAAAACCCAAACAGCACTTAATAGTTTGGGGGTAAATAGAGAAACTAATCCAGCTGATCTCGCTGGTGTTAATAATTTTTATCCCTTACAACAAGATCCTGCTGAAAATCTTGGTTTTACAATTAGTTTAATAGGAATGCCAAACTCAGGACGCACAACTACTCTTGGCTATATTCAGCAAGAATATATTGACGAATTAAGTATAAACCCACTGTATGAAGGTTTTCATATTGTGCCTGAATTTATAGGTAGTATAATCCAGGATTTAAAAGCAGAAGAAGATTTTAGTTATACAAATCTTTATTTACGGCAGCAAATTCGAAGCAGGTTAATTTATAAGTCAATTTATGAAAAAGATATACTACCTAGAGTAAGTGTCTTTGAAAGGGATTGGACTGATCTGCCCTTTGCTCGTGCAAACTTTATGTACGGCAGGCATGAAGGGAAAGTATTTCGGACTTTCGAAGAAACTTTCTTAGCCAATTTACACAAATATAATCAAAGCATACGAATAATTGTTAACACCCTTATCAGTCCGGAGATGTCATTTTCAAGAGAGACCGAAGACAAACCATATCATACTATAGTCAAACCTGAATTTTTAAACTTATTGTATGAGCAGTATCTTCGTTTCCACTATGAAGCAGTTAATTTTGAAAAAATATATGGTGAACCGCGTCCCTTTATTTATGCTTGTATAGACACAGAGGATAGTTTTATACGACCGTTTGAGAAAATATGCTATCTTCTCTAGATCAACAAACGACCTTACTCACTAAATTCACTCAAAGTTGCTGAGAGCTGAAGGGTCTCTCCGTCCCGCCAGATTTCCAAACTCACACTATCCCCTGCTTTTTTAGTGGCAATTATATCAGCTAGAGCAGTTTCTTCATTAATTGCCTGGCCGTCAATTTTAGTGATAATGTCATCTGCCTCAACTCCTGCATCATCAGCAGGCGAGCCTTCAATGACATTCATCACATATGCCCCTTGGGGAACATCGTTTAGAAGTGCCGCTTGCCTGCCAACCATTTGATATTCAACCCCCAAGTAAGGCCGTGAAGCAAACTTGCCTGTAGTTTTAAACTGCTCCAGTGCTTCTTTAACAATGTCTATAGGAATCGCAAAGCCGATATTTTCCGCTCCAGCCGCAACGGCGACATTTACTCCGACAACTTGCCCTGCCGAATTTAAAAGGGGTCCGCCTGAATTTCCGGGGTTAATCGCAGCATCGGTTTGAATTACATCATCAAGCTGCTCAACATAACCCTCAAATGCGCTTCCTGCCGTAATACCCCGTCCCAAACCGGAAATCACTCCCGTTGTAACAGTGTGCCTGAATTCACCCAAGGCAGTTCCTATGGCTATTACAAACTGTCCCACTTTTAAGTCATTGGAAGTTCCAAGGTCAACCGGATTAAGACCAGTAGCCTCAATTTTGAGAATTGCTATATCATTTGCAGGGTCTCTGCTTATCTGAGTTACTTCGTATTCTTTATCGTCTTGAGTGATAACTTGATATGTGCCGTCCGCATCTACCACATGCTTATTTGTTATAATTAGTCCGTCTTCAGATACTATAAAACCGGTACCTATATCCTGAGGGTCCCCGCCCTCAATCCGCGATCTGAACCCTCCACCGAAAGGGTTAAATTCCAAAACACGTCTTCTTGGTTGTTCAATTGAAACTGTTACGACCGATGAAGAGTTTTCTTCAGCAACATCCACCACAACCGACTCTTCGTTCAGTATTTTTTGGGAAATATTTGTTCCGTTTGTACCCTGTCTTTCCACCAGGTAATCTAGAGGCTTAATTACAAAAAGTCTGTCGGCCAATGCTCCCCCAAAAGCTGCTGATACAAGAATAAAAAGAAAAGTAAGGGCAATAAAAAGATTTCTGACTGCACGACTCATATTTATTTGGATACTAACTCCCAATCCTTAATTTTTGCTGAGAGTTTCTATTGCTTTAACCAATTGTTCGTCTATTTCAGTTGTCGCAGGATCGTCTTCCACTTCAACGTCAGGTTTTAGACCACCATCGTTAACCCACACGTTGTCAGGAGTAAGCCACCTCGCAATAGTTACATGTAATCCGGAACCTTTATCAAGCTGCAGCGGTTCCTGTATAGTTCCTTTGCCAAAAGATGTTTCCCCCACTAACGGTGTCTTCTCGTTGTCCCTCATGGCTCCTGCGAATATCTCTGACGCAGATGCGGAGCCGCCATTAATTAATATCACCAATTCATGGTCTCTAAGTCTTCCCAGTTTTTCAACCCGATAAGTAACTTTATTTCCGCCGGATTCCTCCGAAACTACCGGCTCATCTTTTTCTAAAAAGTCCGAGGCCATATCTATTGCACCTTGCATATATCCCCCTGGGTTATTTCTGACATCTACAATTATCCCTTTAACATCGGGGCGTTTCAGTATGTCCAAAACCGCAGTATCCCATTCTCCCTGCGTTTCACCGGCAAATTTTAGTAATTTCAAGTGGGCAATTTCATTATTTTCGCCCACATATTCCAAAGTTACACTGGGTACATTAATTTCATCCCTTACCAAATCAACAATTATAACTTCTTCAACTCCGTCCCTGAGAAGTGCTAAAGTAACAGTTGAGCCTTTAGGTCCTCTAATTGCCTGTATAGCATCAGGGAGAGACATCCCTGCTGTTCCGGTATCAATTCCTTTAGCCTCATCTTTTATACCGGTAATATAGTCCCCGGCCAAAACTCCGGCTTTTTCCGCTGGAGTTCCTGGAAGAGGTGCGGCAACTGCAAGCTGAGTACCTTTAAATTCTATTTGAATTCCCACCCCGCCAAAATTGCCTTTCAGGTCTTCTTGGACCACTTTATTGTCTTCCGGAGGTAAAAATACAGTATAAGGATCCCCAACCGCAGCAACCATTCCCTGAATTGCTCCGTAAACCATCTTTGCTTCTATAAGTTTGCTATTGTCGTAATATTTGGTATCCAAGGTATCCCATACCCGCCAAAAGAAATCAAACTCCAACGTGCCTCTTTCCGGTGGAGTTTCGTGGGTTATCTTAACTTCAGGAAATTCGTTACTTTTTACTTCAAATTTATAAAGCCCAAGAGTATAACCAAGCGCGAAAATAAATGCAGCAGCAAAAACCATAATTACAGATTTTCTTGCACCGGAAAATGATACTTTGGGAGTATTTTGCATAGCTATTATTGTACCACTTAGGAAATAAGTGTAAACCTAAAAAATATAACACCAATTTACCAATGATCACGAATGTTACGAATTAACACTAATACATTTACTACCCTGAATTATTCTAGGACAAAATTCGTAGCCATTAGTTGCATTCGCAAAAATGTTTGTGGCATTCGCGTTATAGGGAAATATTTATCTAGTTGAAGCTGAAAATGGAAGCAGTCCCAAATGCCTTGCCCGTTTAACTGCTATTGTAAAACGGCGCTGGTGCTTGCTGCAAAATCCGGTATAGTCTTTACCCAGGATTTTAGCACGGTCAGTAATAAAGTTTGCAAGTTCTTTAAAGTCTTTATAGTCAGGCATCTTTTCTGCCTCACAAAATGCACACACTTTAGGAGTGTTCTTTACTACGCGTCTTTTTGTCGGTTTTCTTGCTGCCATATTTTTAGTAATTAGTTATTAGAAATTAGAAATTAAATTTTTTAAAAAGGAATATCATCATCTGCCACTTCTTCCGCAACTTCACTTGTCTCTTTTTTTGCTGCCGGTGCTTTTTTCTCAACTTTTGCCGGTTGGTCTTCAGGCAAATCAGCCGGTATTTCATTTTCTTCAGGAATATCGAAATCTTCCCCCATATTTCCTGCTGCTGCACCTTTTGAATCCAAAATTACCATATCGCTTATGACAATTTCAGTTGTAGTCCTTTCCTGTCCATCCTGTCCTTGCCACTTTCTGGTTTGCAGACGTCCTTCAACATAAACTTTCCGTCCTTTTGCTAAAAGTTGCGAACAGAGTTCCGCCAGCTTGTTCCAGGCAACCAACCGATGGTACTCAACGTCTTCTTTTTTCTGACCATCACTTACCCACTGTCTGTTTGTGGCAAGCCCGAACGTACAAACCGCAGTCCCCTGCGGAGTATAGCGGAGTTCAGGATCGCGGGTTAAGTTACCGATAAGCAGTACTTTGTTTAAACTTCTAGCCATAAATTAGGTTTATAAGAAAATAAGTATCAGTGAACAGTCAATTTTGATTGTTCTTTATCATCCTGTTGTCTTTAGTCTTTTCTGATTAAAAGATATCTTATCACGTCTTCGTCTAATCTGAGCTTGTCTGACACATTTTTTGCTTGTTCTGGTACCAATTCGATTTCGTAATGGTAATATGCCCCCGATGTTTCTTTGTTGATTGGATAGGCTAAATCGAGTTTACCCCATTCTTCTTTTTTTGTTTCTTTTCCTTTGAAAGTAGTTATAAGTTTTTTCAGTTTCTCAGCGACATTTTTCTGCTTGGCAGGAGTATAACTTCCGGGCATTACAATTGTTAATTCATAGTTTTCCATGTGAGCTGAAGTATAGCAGAAATACTTTTAAATTTCTAATGTCTAATTTCTAATTACTAACTAATTGACACAATACTACAATTTCCGAATTATAGATACAAAAATTAAATGTAATTCCTTTGATTCTTGTTTTAAAAAAGCTAAATCATAATTGATGTTTTTGTTTTTTACTGTTGTACTAAGTAAGTCCAACCAATAGTAGGTTTCTTTTGCCTCCTTTTTACAAATCCCAATTTTATGCTTAAAGTCTAATTTGCTTTCAGCATTATCAGCTTCACAATAGTTCGCACCGATAGACGTACCTGAACGAATTAATTGCTTAATTATTGGGCTAAGAACTAGAGTGTGTGGAAGCTTATTGGCTAGTGAAATAATATGAGTTGAAAACTGAAACGTACGGTGATGAAGGTTATATCGGAAATTAATTTCTCCTGAAGTATTTCCCATATTCTAAACTTATTTTATTACATTTGATTTTGTATAGAAATTAGAAATTAGTAATTAGATATTAGAACTTTTCACTTTAGCTCCCTATCTTAAACTCCACAACTTCCCCGTCCTTCATAGCATACTCTCTTCCTTCTGAGCGGACTTTACCTTCTTCTCTGGATGCTTTCCAGCCTCCGTAAGTAACAAAATCATCAAATTTACAAATATCGGCTTTGATAAATTTGGCCATAAAGTCGGTATGAATTACTCCTGAGGCTTCAAGTGCAGAAATGCCGTCTTTAATTGTCCATGCTCTGACTTCCACTTCCCCGGCTGTAAGAAAGGAAATTAATCCTAAAGTAGTGAAAGCTTTTTTAATTAGCCTTTCCAATCCTGACTGAGAAATTCCCAAATCATTTAAGTAGAGTAAGCGCTCCATATCACTTAAATCAGCAAGCTGCATTTCAAGTTTTGCAGAAATTGCAACAACTTGATCAGTTGAAACGCCAAACTTTTCTGCGTATTCAGTTTCATATTCAGCGGCCGATGACAAATCTTCTTCGTTGACGTTTAATGCAATAAGGATTGGTTTGGCTGTCAGTAAACTCAAAGATTTGGCAGCTTTTGCTTCTTCTTCTGTCAAGTTTGCCAATCTTGCAGGTTTTCCCTCCTGAACCAACTGGCGGATTTTTTTGACCGCTTCCCAACGGTGTTTATCTTCTTTGCTTGCATTATGTTTAGGCTCTTGTTGTTTTTCCAAGGTTGCGTAATCAGCCATAGCAAGTTCTGTTTCGATAATTTCGAAGTCTGCTTTTGGGTCAACCGAACCTTCCCTGACAATATCAGGATCGCTGAATGCCCGTATCACATGGCAAATTGCATCGGTTTCTCTGATATTCGCCAGGAATTTGTTCCCCAAACCCTCACCTTTATGTGCTCCTGCGATTAGTCCTGCAATATCAACAAATTCAACTGTAGCAGGGATTAATGGAGGACGGAAATTCATAAGTTTCTCTGTACCGAAATCGTTTTCATTTCCAATTGAAACGATTTCTCCGGAGTGAGCTTTTTGTTCTGCAACTTCAGAAGCAATAGTATTCGCAAGCTTTTCCAATCTCTCATCGGGTACTGGAACCACACCTATGTTTGGCTCAATTGTAGCAAAAGGAAAGTTGGCCACATACGCCTGCTGCTTTTTGAGAAGCGCATTAAAAAGCGTGCTTTTGCCTACGTTTGGCAGACCTACAATGCCGACTGATAAACTCATAGACGAATTATAACTAAATATATGAGATTTGTCCCT
>CAYWFF010000008.1:26337-31254 GCA_964458085.1 uncultured Gammaproteobacteria bacterium | reverse complement strand
GATATGCTTTTGTCAAGCAAGCCCAGGACGCTTGCGCGGGCAACTACGGGAGATTTAGGTAAAGCGTATTCCCCTCCAGAAGGCGAGTCTCCAATGAATTCCATTGACCCTATGGCATTTGGTAATGGATAATCCACACGACTTTTATACGTAGAGTTTTCTTCAGTGTTTTTTACTTATCCTCTTTGAGCGCCTCGTATACATTATGTGTTTTTCCATCTGCAACCACAAATACGTTTCCACAGGCTTGTTTCGTACAGCGACCGGAAAACTCTTTGCTCTGCCATACACTCTTTAAAAACCCCATCGGCGGGTTTTAAGTGATAGCCTTCGCCTAGTTTGAGGTGAAGTCCAAACTATTCGCAGAACTTAATATTTGAAAGCCTTATTAAACAATTGTAATATTTCACTATGACCGAGGAGGAGTCGGGGGGATTAGTAGAAAAAGTACGTGGAATGGTTAATGTTCGAAGAAAAGTTGAAAAATCAACTGGAAAAACTTCCTACCCTTACACGGTTGAAACAATTGATAACATTGAATTGGCAAAATTTTTTAATAGAGAACAACATGCTGACAAATTGTTTTTACTAAATTTTGCTGCTAAATCTAAACCAAATATTGCTTTATTGAAAGATCTTCAGGTATTGGGTTTTGATTTATATGCCATGATGAGTAGCCTAAAAAGAGATGAAATTTCACCAATACACGGTGATAGAACTTTGTTTTTTACTATGAAGCTTGAATTGGGGTGCTCTTATTTCAATTTTGCGGTTTCTTTATGAAGAGTTGATTTTCTGCACTTTGAACAATATTTTTGAGCTTCCAGTTTTTTCTCCATATTAACTTTATTACGAGTGGTGGCGTAATTTTGGGATTTGCAAACACTGCAAACCATTCCGACTATTTCCCGAGCACCTTTTTTTGCCATGGCTAGTGGCTATTGTAACACAATTTCGAAATTCAACAAATAGAAGTTATCGGAGGATTTGAAGGTTAAAAGGGGAGCCGTCGATCGGGATTGAACCGATGACCTTGCCCTTACCAAGGGCACGCTCTACCAACTGAGCTACGACGGCGTCTTAGTATTTAATTTAAATATACTTTAATGCAAGACGGATTATATCAAAATTCTCTACTTAAGTGACAATGAAAATATTTGCAATAGTAATTTGTACAGGTTATACTATCCGATTTTTAACTTATTCTGTCTAAATTGGGGAATCAACCATTGCAGAAGAATTATAAAGTATGGTAGGTTATACATTAAAGCTGATTTACCTGTTGCATAGCATGAAAAAAATAAAGTACTATAAATAAAAGATCGAAAGATGAGTAAGAAATTAAAATTGCAACTTAAGGACTTCAAAGATGAATGGGGAGGTTTGAAGGCTGGGTTCAGTAATAAATCTCAAAAAAACTTTCTTGCACTTGTACTTGCGCTTGTGTCTCTTCCGGTTATAGTTGCCCTTGCCCGGACAACTGCTTTGTTTTTAGGTAATGCACAGGTTGCAACGGTTCGAATGTATTTTAACCCTTCAACCCAAACTCTTCCTCCCAATGCAAGCTCTAGATTAATGCTTGATTCCGGAAGCTCAAGAATAGGATTTGTCGCAGCTACGGTCGATTTTAATACAACTAAAGCCCAACTGACGGGGGAAGTTACTACCAATAGCCGACTGGGAAGAGTTATTCGCGTAACTGACCGAGCAACTGCCAACAGTACAGGAAAAGTTGAAATTGTTTTGGGTTTAAATCCCAGCCAACGCTCTAATGCACCGAGCGGTGTGTTTGAAATTGCAAGCCTTCCCTTTACTTCTGTAGTGACGTCGCAGCAAAGTATGGTTTTAAATATACGAACTCCTCAAGTGGTTGATATGTCTGAAAACAATTTGAACGTAAATATCACAGCCGGAAACATGACTTTAAATCCTCCGGGTAGCGGCGGAAATACTCCCACGCCTACTAGAGTTAGTACCCCTACACCGGCTGCAACAAGTTCACCTAGGCCAACCAATACACCCACACCAAGAGCAACAAACAGTCCCACTCCGACTTTGTCATCCGGAGGCAGTACTTCACAGGTAACAATTGTTGCCAATGCAGATACATACGTTTCCTCCGAATACCCAAACAATAATTATGGCGGAAGCTCAAGACTGCTTACCGTTAATACCCCGTCACGAATTACTTATATGAAATTTGATCTTACTCAATTGGCGAATACTGATGTCAGAAATGCCGAATTGCAGGTAAGAGTTTACAATGCTTCGACAAAAACTCAGCGCATAAAACAAGTATCTAACACTAGTTGGTCTGAGAGCGGTCTTACATATAACAACAGGCCAAGTTTGGGCAGCCAAATTGGTGCCATTAGCGGAACCGTATTCAATCAATGGAAATATATAAATATTACGACGTTTGTAAACCAAAACAAAGGAAGGGTAGTGACACTTGCAATTGACACTGCGGAAAGCGATAAATTGGAGCTTTACAGCCGGTCAAGTAGCTTAAACGGTCCCAGAATTGTGGTAAATAGCGGCAGCGGCGGTACGTCAACTGCAACACCAACCACAGCCCCTACTGCAAGTTTGGTTTCTAATTTGAAAGTTGCAAGCGGTAAAAGCTACCAAATAGTAACTTATACGCAAGGTATGAGAGAGTATATAGACCGAAGTTATACGGTTCGTAACCCCGCACCTACCGGTTCACAATACACCTATATTCGTACAGCGAATGATGACAAAAGCAGAACCGATACTAATTTTCTGACCTTTACGTTGAGTAGCGATGCAAATGTTTACGTTGCTTATGACAGAAGAGTAAGCAGGCCTTCCTGGCTGGTAGACGGTTGGCAAGATACAGGTCAAGTTCTGGAAACCACTGACGTCCCGCTACGTTTATACAGAAGAAGATTTTCAAGAGGAACTGTAACCTTGGGTGCAAACAGGGGAGGTTCAACAGGGAGTATGTACGTGGTATTAATTAACGAATAAAAAACTACTTGCATCAGAGTATTAAAAGTAGTTATATGGTATTATAAAGATATGTCAGGGAAAAAAATATTTGCAGCAATATTAATTTTAGTAGTCGCAGTTGGCGGTTTCATTGCCGGACTTGTGCTCATGCAAAGGCCTCAGGATGTACGCGAAGAAGCTGCTGTCCCGGGAGGACAGGCAACAGTTTCTCTTCAGCCTTCTGTAGGTAACTTTGCCGTGGGTGACACGATATCAACTAATGTAATGTTTAACACGGCAAATATTGCTATTTCAGGAATTGCGGTCCGTATAAAATATCCTTATTCCGGAGCGAGTCCTGAGGTGACACCTTCAATTGAAATTAATTCCTCACTTTTATCATCGGGTGACTGGACTTGTCCGACTAGGAACTTTAGCCAGCAATCAGGAGAAGTGGTTATTGATATTGCTTGTGCGAACACAAGTGCTGCCGGTTTTACCGCTTCAACAGACACCATGCTTGCCAAAATAAATCTGACTGTAAACAGGCAGCCTGAAAATAACCCTGTAATTATGAGATTTGATCCCAGTTTAAGTATTATTACCCAAAAATCAAACGGTGAAGACATTCTGCTTATTCCCACCAGCACAGGCACATATACCATAGGGACGGTGAGCCAGGCGACAACGGCCCCGACCCAAGCGGTATCTACACCGACCGTTAAGCCAACAGCAGCACCTACAAAGGCGGCGACTGCGGCACCTACAGTAAAAGCTACCGGCACTGTGACTGCAACGGTTACGCAAACAGTTACACCTAAAGCATCAGCCTCTGCCACACCTGCCAAACTTCCTGATGCAGGAGTTTCTTATCCAACGCTAATGGGATTAGGAGCAGGAGCAGCAATAATAATCGGAGCACTCTTCCTGGCTCTCTAAAGCCTTCATAAAGCAATATATTCTATGAATAAATACCTCATAGCACTTTTAGTGTCTTTGCTTGTTCTGGACGGTTTGCTGCTGACTAAAGTGAATTTTACAACTTATCCGCCAAATATTAAAAACGAAACACCGGTTTTAGATGCAAGTGAAAATGCTTCTGAAAGTTTGCCCGTCACTACTATTAAGTTTACAGGTGATATTATGCTCGGGCGTTCCGTTATGAAAACGATGAAAGATTTAAAGGATTTTTCATACCCTTTTCATTATGTTGCCGCTGAATTAAATAATGCTGATATTACTATCGTTAATCTTGAAAATCCGGTTGTAACTAATTGCCCCGAACATACTTCAGGATTTACTTTTTGTACATCTCCTGAAGCTGCTGCCGGTTTGGCTTATGCAGGAATTGATATGGTGTCACTGGCCAATAATCATTCAAGGAATTATGGAAATATAGGTTTAACGGAAACAATTGACTTTCTTTCTGCATACGAAATTAAATCAACAGGTGTGGGGGAGTTGGAAACTATAGAGAAAAACGGTATAACCTTTGGTTTTTTGGGGTTTGATTATGTCACTCCCAACAGTGCAGCAAAGGATATTGAGCTGGTGAAAAATTCAGACAAACAGGTTGATGTTCTAATTGTTAGTCCGCATTGGGGAGTGGAATATAAAGCAAAAGCAAATGACTGGCAGAGAGATAAAGCACGGGAATTGATAGTTGCCGGAGCTGATATTGTAGTCGGCCACCATCCTCACTGGGTGCAGGACGCTGACTGTTTTACCAGATCTGATGCTTCTCCAAGTGTTTTAGAAAATATTCCCGCAGACCTTTTGGTGCAAGGAACGGTTTGTCCGAATGAAACTATTCCTGTGTATTATTCACTCGGAAACTTTGTTTTTGATCAGATGTGGAGTGAAGAAACCAAAAAGGGAGCAATTCTGAAGTTAACTTTTGACAATTCAAACATAATAGAGCAAGAAATCACAGCTACTTACATCGAAAAATTAGGACAGCCG
>CAYWFF010000008.1:5811-26237 GCA_964458085.1 uncultured Gammaproteobacteria bacterium | reverse complement strand
ACTAATTACTAATTACTAATGATTAATGACTGATACTTGAGAAGTACCAATTGATCATCGAACATTAATCATACTTCATTAGAAATTCATTATTTTATAAACATTGCATCTCCAAAGGAGTAGAAACGATAGTTTTTTTCCATCGCTTCAACATATGCTTTTCCCATTAGTGAACTTTTAAAGTCTATAAACTTCTTCCCAGTATTGGGTTTACTTACAAAAGCAGAAACTAAAGCTAGCAGTGTAGACTTTGGAAGATGGAAATTAGTTATTAAAGCATCAACAAACCTGAACTTGTAGGGAGGGTAGATAAAGAGTTGAGTTGTAGTTTTTGAGTTGTCGTAAGTAAGCGAGCCTTTGGGCTGGGCTAAAGTCTCAAGGACGCGCGTTGTGGTGGTTCCGACTGCAATTATGCGCTTTCCTTGTGCTTTTGCTTTATTGAGTCTTGCGACTGTATCATTTTCAACAATAAAGTGTTCTTTATGAATAAGGTGTTTTTTTAAATCCTTTTCTTTTACCGGTTGGAATGTACCCGGACCGACATGAAGTGTTACAAACTCAGTTTGTACTCCGATTTTTTCCAGTTTATCCAATAGTTTTTTAGTGAAGTGAAAACCCGCCGTAGGGGCAGCTGCAGAACCTACCGGATTTGCAAATACAGTTTGGTATTTTTTACGGATTAAAGCTTCGGAATCTGTTGAATTGATATACGGAGGCAGGGGAGTGCGACCATTTTTTTGAAGTTTTTTCCAAAAAGCAGCACCAGTTTTGTCAAATTTTAAGCTTAGCAAGTCATTTGCTTTGTCGGTTACGGTTGCTGTTAAATTACCGAAATTAAGTACAGATCCGACAGCAGTTTTGCCTTTGTGCATTGCTATCCAGCCTTCTTCCGACTCTTCAAGCAGAAGAATTTCGATATTTCCTCCTGTTTCCTTTTTACCTATAAGCCTTGCGGGGAAAACTTTGGAATTATTAAAAACTAAAACATCGTTTGCCGTAAGAAGATCCTGAATCCGGTAAAACTTAAGGTGCTCAATATTCTTTGTTTTGCGATCAATTACCATTAATTTTGACAAATCCCGGGGTTCAAGAGGTTGTTGGGCAATGAATTCGGGAGGTAGCGAATATGTGAATTGAGAAATGTCCATTGTATTACAACAGCTTTAGAAGTGGTTAGTTTAAAAAGATATAAATAGAGTTTATTTTGTTTTGTGCTGAGGGAGGGATTTGAACCCCCGTAGCCCGTACGGGCGCCAGATTTACAGTCTGGTGCGATTGACCGCTCCGCCACCTCAGCAAGTCGTGTTACAACTCCTACTTTCGTCATGCTCACCGAGCATGGCTTCCAGCTCTGAGTTGAACACTCCTTTTCAAATTCCTTCGGAATTTGATTAAAATTAAAAATATTCTTGAGCCGAGGGTGGGGCTCGAACCCACGACTTGCTGTTTACAAAACAGCTACTCTACCACTGAGTTACCCCGGCTTAAATAAAAATACGAACTTAGTGGCCAAGCTTTGCTTGCCACTGAGTTACCCTGGCTTAAAAAAAACAACAAACTTAAATAATTATCTCAGGAACAAATGAAATTATATCAGAACATACTCTTCAAATGAAGCGAAAATAAGAAATAAAGAAAATTTTAGAAAAAAGTGACCCCGCTTGTGTGGGGCATCGGACGAAGTTTTTCCCCGGATAAACCAGGTGGGTGAGCTCAGCCTCAACCCTCAGGTAGAGACTAGACACTCCGTAACAAGTCGCCTTGTACGGCCCAGCAAGCTGGACTCCCTGAAAAGCTTTTTTGATGAGGAAAAAGCTTTCCCGATGATTCCCATAAAGCAGGGTCATATTTATACTATCAAATCTGGGGAAAAATGAAAGATGACCAAAGGTATCAAATATGACTTAACTATATAATTTTTATATTTGAGCCGCCTGCGGGATCAAAAGCCCAAGCATAAATCGGATAACGGGTGACAGGACAGAGAAAATCGGAGATGTCCCGCCGATCGGGAAAACCAGAAAAAGAAGGATTATAGTTCCGTAACGGTGCAGGAACAAATCAGCTTCACGGGCATCTTTTTCAGGCAGTAGCCCTACAAATATTTTTCCTCCGTCTAGAGGATGAATAGGAACTAAATTAAATATTGCCAAAGCTACGTTTAAAGTAATAATGGGTATGGCGAAAACAGTCATCGGTGTCAATACGGATAAAGGTAAAAACGGAATACGCAATGCCAGTGCAACAATAGTAGAGAAAATAATATTAACAGCAGGTCCTGCTAGTGAAATTAGTGCTGAGTCTTTTCGGGGATTTTGTAAGTTGTAAGGATCAAATCGTACAGGTTTTGCCCATCCGAAAGGAAAAGGGAACATGCCGAACATGGTCATTACTGCAGTTACCAATAAAAGCGTTGTTCCTACTTGGTCATAGTGAACAACAGGGTTTAGTGATAGCCTACCCATAAGTCTTGCAGTCGGGTCGCCCAACCTGTCTGCCATCCAAGCATGGGCTGCTTCGTGGATTGTTATAGCAATTACAAATGCAAACAGCAAACCGATAAATGAAATTATTTCCATGATTCCCTTTGCGTAATCTTAGCTTTAATAGTATAATTGACTCGTCCCAGTTTGGCAAAACCAAATGATAGGGCTAGTTTTTAAGTTTGAATTTCTAATTTACTAATATGGCATATATTTGTGAAATCTGCGGTAAATCCGCGCACTCAGGACACAGTCAGCAGCATAAGCGTGGTGTTGCAGGTAAAAGGTGGAAAGACAGAACCACTTCAACCCCTCGTGTTTTTAAACCGAACTTGCAAAAAGCTACCTTTAAAATGGACGGTAAAGAAAAGCAAATGCGGGTTTGTACTAAATGTCTTAAAAGAGTCAGAAAGTTTGGCGCAATAAAAGACTTCAAAAATATTGCGGTGGTATAAATTGTAATATGGAAATTAGGCCACCTCAAGATGAAGGGATATGTGAAGGGAAAAAACTTGCTGTTGGTGATTCTTCACAGCCTCAACCATTTTGTTCGGGGATTCTGGATAATAACAAAGAAACGGGAGAATCTAAACTCAGTCGTATGTGTATGAACTGTCCTTATTTAGAAAGAGAAAGAGGGATAGAGAGAGGTTGATCGCAAGTTTTTACAACTTAGAATATATTTTAAATGTTTTTTAAGTTTGATGGCCGAAATAGTAATTTGCATACCCTTCACTAAACTGCTTCCAGGAAACTTTTGCTTTACCTTCCAATTGAACTTCGTCTAAAATTAGCTTTCTGTTTTCAATATAGGCTTTGTGTAGTAGTAATCTCTTTGCGCTTTGCGCTTTGCTCTGTGTACTAAGTTGGACTTTTGTCCAAGCCACTGGCCATGGTTGCATTGCACGGATAAAATTGTGAATTGCGGTCGGCGAATAATTAGTAGTGAAATCTTTCATGAATTTAATTTCCCAGTCTTTTTCCAATGTTTTTCCTTCAAGAGCCGCCGCTAAAGCTTCGGGATCAACATATGCGTGGTCTTTTTTAATTTGTCTTGTAAATGTAGCTTTTTCATGATTTTGTTCTTTCAGGTTTATTTTACCTTTTGCGTAAGAAGGAAGAAGTGATATTAATTCATTCGCTGTACGATTAAATAAGCGTTCACGAAGAGTCGGTGTAGTATCATCCTCTTTAATCTCTTCAACAAACTGGGAAACAATCGGACCGTGATCGAGAAGTGGATCTAACTTCATAATGGTGGAACCGGTTTCAGTAGCACCTGAAACAAGAGCCGCTTGTACAGGAGATGCTCCACGAAATTGAGGCAACAAAGACGGATGAATGTTTAAAATTCCCAGCGGGAAGTAGTCAAGCATTTCCTGAGTAACTATTACCCCGTACGATGCCAAGATTCCGATATCTGCATTTAATTTTTGGTTTAAAAATTCCTGTTGGTCGTAAAACACAGGAATTTTCCGTTTGTGTGCCCAGGCGTCAACAGCAGAATAACTAAGATATTTTTTTCTTCCGCTTTCTTTGGGTGGTTGGGTAACTACGGCCACAATAGGGCTTTCACCTACTTTGGGCTTAAACTCTCTATGTAATTGGTTCACAACACTCAATACGTATTCAGGAGTGCCGAAAAAAACTATATCCATAATAAAAATTGCTAATATACTGGTAATACTGATGATGCGAATGCAAACGAATATTTTAAATTATAGAATTCGTAGATATTCGTAGCATTCGTAAACGTTCGTATATTCGTGTGATAAATTTATATCTCTACTTTTTCCCACTCATCATTTACAAGTTCATACAGCGGTTTTTTTTGTTCCAATAGCCTGTCAACAAAAAGAGTTCCCTCCAAATGATCGATTTCGTGCTGTACAATCTGTGCAGCCAAACCGGTGAAAGTTTGAGTTTTTGTTTCCCCATTTTCGCCCCAAAATCTGATAGTAATTTTTTGAGCACGAACCAGGGGGCCGTAATAATTGGGCAGAGACAAGCAACCTTCCAGGATCTTAGTTTTTTTATCTGTTTTTTTGGGTTTTGATATTGATACAATTTCCGGGTTAATGATAACCACCGGATCTTTATTTTCATCCGGCCGCATTGCAAACATTCTGATATTTTTCCCGACCTGGGGAGCTGCTAAACCGACACCTTCCGGGTCTTTTTGAATAATTAAAGTTTCTTTCAAATCCCTTATCAGATCTGTAATTTTTTTATCAATTTTCTCGATTCTTTTTGAAATTTCCCTAAGGGATGGTTCATTTGCCTGTACTATTCTCCTTATCATAATCCTGACTATTATAACTTAAACTGCCTTTTTCCACTAATTTGTAATACCTAACTCTCTTAATTCCCGGTTAGCATCGGTATCATCCGGATTTATGTATTCAACAATGTAGAGCAGATGTTTAACGGCTTTGTCTTTATTGTCCTGTTCCAGATGAACCAGTGCGATAGCAAAATGAGCTTCGCGGTAATTCGGCTTTATATTTATAGTTTTTTCTAAAATCTCCAATCCTTTGTCGGTATTACCTGCACGAATGTGGGTAAGTCCGAGATTGTAGTAAAATTTCGCATCGGTAGGTGCCATTTTTAAGGCTGTCTCTATTGTCGGAATTGCTTCATATAAATACTCCGAATTTATGACACTCATTTTAAGAAGAATTGTGGATCTGGAACGGAGATAGTTTACATTTGCAGGTGAAAGCCTTATTGCTTTAGTATTGTATTCCAGGGCTTTATCTGCAAGGCTTGCAGATTTGTCTGCAGTTTCTTTTGATTGTGCGGCGAGAATTGCTGTATCGGCTACGGTTTGCGCAAGTTCGTCCCAAAACAACGATTCATTTGGTGACAATTGTAGCGCACGGGAAAGTTGATTATAGCTTTCCGACAACCTTCCCGTTTTTTGTAAATTTCTGCCAAGAGCGTATTTTGTGTCTGCCAGCCAATATTGTGTCGTTTTATAAATTAAAAAAGCCGCAGCAAAAAATACAATTGAAATTCCAATTAGGTGAGAAGCGGACAAAGTTTTTTTTACAGTTGGGAGAGGTTTTGAATTAAGTGAAGTTAATAAGGCAGGAAATAAAAACATTAAGCTTGTCACGGTTACTACTGAAAATCCGAAAAAGTTTGTAATAAGTAAGGCTACGAATCCAGCTAAAAATGAATTAGCCAGAATAATTGCAATAAACTGATGAGATGTTAACGTGGAATTTCGGACAGTATTTTTAGTAATAAATTGGAGCGAAGGCTTAAAAAGCTGCCACAAAATTACAACTAATAAGAGAAGATAAGCTGTAGTCCCGATAAAGCCTGTCGTTGCCAGAAAATTAAGATATTCGTTGTGGGCTTTATTGTATAAAAAGTCCCATTCTGATAAGAGGTTATGCTCAACAGGTCGAAAGTTGTAATACGAATAGGCGAAAGTTTCTACACCGGTCCCTAAAATCGGGTATGCTTTCCAAATGTCTACCGCTCCCTGCCAAACAACTTTACGGATAGCGACGGAATCGGAACCTCCTGAATCCAATACCGAACCGACATGAACCGCTGTTTCTGTTGTAGGCGCTAGTGGTGCTAATCTTTTTAAAAGACTCGGGGTCCATTGGGTACCGACTATAAAAGCAGTTAGTAAAAATGTAACCACAAATCCGGAAATAACTGAGACACCGCTTTTCCGGTAGCGGGAATTTTTGATTAATATCAATAATGTTGTAATAAAAAACACTGATATCGCCGCAATAAGTCCCAAGAGCCCGGATCGTGATTTAGTAAATAGAATTGCGATTAAAGCAACAATTGAAATTGTACCGGATGTCAAAAAAATAGGAATTCCGCGCCGAATTTTTTTGCGAAATATTAACCCGATACCGGCTGCACTGACGGTAAGTGGCAGAACCATGGTTAAATAAGCAGCCATCCAATTCGGTTGACCTAAAGTCGCAAATACACGCTCCTGTACATCCTGAACCCATATGTGTTTATCTACGCCGAAATGTTGCAGAATTCCATAGACGGAAATTACAAACGCCGCAAAAAACATCGATACGATACTTTTGTATACCGTCTTTTTGGATGCGTTTGAGACAAAAGACCAATAGAGAAGAGCGTAAGTAACGCTTGATAAAAATCCGCCATGAAAGCGTGAATAATAACCCAAAAGGGAAGTACGGAAATCAATTGATATTAAAGTAGAAAGAAGTTGTGTTCCTAAAAACAAAAGTATTGGGACGTCCAGTTGCGTACGTTTGAAAACAATCTTTTCTGCGACAATCATACGGACAAGCCATAAAAAAATTATCAAAATAGTTAAAATGTAAGTTGTAATTAGTTTATTAAATTCAAATATTTCCGAAGTTCGGGTGTACATTATCAGAGGAATTAAACCAAACACACAATAAAATAGAATACGTATTACCCTAACTATATTTTTTTCCATATAATTTACTTGCAATACTCATGCTTAACGCTATACTGAGCTTGCAACTTGCATCTAAAATTGTACACAAATCGGAACTAAAAATGTTAAAAGAAAAAATTCGCCAAGCCCGTTATATCGTCCCCAACTTATCGGTAAATAAAATATTAGGGCTGTTCTCACATGATGTGGGAATTGACCTGGGGACGGCAAACACTCTTGTGTGGGTTAAGGGAAAAGGAATTGCCGTACGTGAGCCGTCGGTTGTTGCGAGACACAAAAAAACAAAAGAAATATTGGCAATAGGGTCTTCAGCAAAAAGAATGTTAGGTAGGGCTCCGGCGACAATTGACATTATTCGTCCGTTAAAAGACGGAGTAATATCGGATTTTGATGCTACCGCGGCCATGCTGTCACATTATATAAAAAGGGTGCATGAGTCGGGTTCTGTTATACCGAAAATCCCCAGGCCGCGAATTGTAATAGGCATACCGTCAGGAGTAACTGAAGTTGAACGCAGAGCTGTGGCTGATGCTGCCATAACATCAGGCGCAAGAGAAGCACACCTCGTAGAAGAACCAATGGCAGCTGCAATCGGAGCAGGGCTTTTGGTTGAAAATCCTGAAGGAGTATTTATAGTTGATATCGGCGGTGGCACAACAGAAATCGCGGTAATTTCTTTGGGAGGCGCAGTTATCGGGCGATCCATACGGGTTGCCGGGGACGAGATGGATGAAGCAATAGTTTCTTATACACGTTTGAAGTATTCGCTTTTACTGGGGGAGTCTACTGCAGAAGAAGTTAAAATAGCAATCGGCACCACTAGTCCGGGAAAAGAAAATGCAGTTTCTGTAGTTCGGGGGAGGGATTTGGAAACTGGGTTGCCGAAATCGTTAAAATTGACTAGTGCTGAAGTTCGGGAAGCATTGGTGCCTACAGTGCAAACTATAATAAAAAACATAGTTGACGTTTTAGAAGAAACGCCTCCGGAACTTGTTTCTGACATTATGGAAAAAGGGATATATTTGGCAGGAGGTGGAGCGCTTTTGCAGGAAATTGACACTACTGTGGCAGAAGCAACAAAAATGCCCGTACATATAGCTGACGATCCATTGACCTGTGTAGTTCGCGGGTGCGGAAAATTATTGGACGATCCGTCACTTCTGAAAAGCGTTCGGGCGACAAAAAGATATTAGATTGTATGGAGACATTATCATCCGCTCAAAAACAAAGCTGGCTGCCCTGGTTTTTGCGGGGACTGCTTTTTTTAGGGTTACTTTTGCTTTTTGCCAGAGTGTTTGATTTGCAGGTTATAAGGGGAAATTACTTCAAAGTTTTGGCAGAAGGCAACAGAATAAGAAGAGTTCCTATTATTGCAGCGCGTGGAGTAATAAAAGCAAGAGGCGGAGAAGAATTAGTCGGGAACAGGGAAGTGAAGAAACGAGTTATATTCGATCCGCAGGAAGGTTTCAAAAAAGAGTCCGTTTTTGACAGTTCAACCTCACCGGATGATATTGTAACTGAGTGGACACGTGACTATAAAATCGGAGAAGCTATAGGTCATGTTACAGGATACGTGGGAGAAGTCAGTGAAGATGAATTGGGAAGAATTAAAGCAGAGTGTCCGGAGAAAGGAGCCAGAAAATTAGGTGCGCTTGTCGGCCGTACGGGTTTAGAGCAGGCGTATGATTGTATGCTGACGGGGATAGACGGGGAAGAGCTAGTGGAAGTCGATTCCAGCGGAAATAGGGTACGAACACTCGGGAAAAAAGAACCGGTGTCAGGTTTAGAACTTAATACACATATACACTTCGGTTTGCAGGAAAAATCTGCAGAATTGTTAAAAGGCATAAAAGGTGCAATAGTAGTTTCCGACGGCAAAGGGGAAGTGCTGTCATTTATTTCTTCACCCGGCTTTAATCCCAATACTTTAGTTTCCGGTAAAAACAGTGACGCAATAAGCGCGATATTTAATGATACTGAACTACCTTTGTTTAATCGGGCTATGAGTGGGCTTTTCCATCCGGGTTCCGTTTTTAAACCAGTTGTCGGAATTGCAGCACTTGAAGAAGGCGCTATTTCACCTCAATTTACATATGAAGACAAGGGGGTTATTACCGTAAACGGTTTTTCTTATAAAAACTGGTATTTTACACAATACGGCAGTACAGAAGGAGCAGTAGACTTAAAACGTGCTCTGGCTCGTTCAACAGATACCTTTTTTTATAAAATCGGTGAAATGGTCGGTCCTGAAAATATTCATAAATGGTCACAAAATTTCGGATTGGATGGAAAAACCGGAATTGATTTGCCTGGGGAAGTCGGCGGGTTAGTGCCTTCTCCGGATTGGAAATTGGAAACTAAAGGCGAGCGATGGTATCTGGGAAATACATATCATTATGCAATAGGGCAAGGCGATCTTGCCGTAACACCGCTTGCCATGAATAGTGCCATATCTGCCATTGCCAATAACGGAAATCTGTGTACTCCTAGGATTAGCGGCGAACCAAGTTGCAATAAATTGCCAATTAAAGAAGAAAACCTTAAAATTATCCAGGAAGGAATGGCAGCAGCATGTGCTACAGGTGGTACGGGTTACACTTTTTTTAATTTTGAAGAGGCTGCAAAAAAGCGAGATGAAGGTCAAAAACTTGCGGTTCAAAGCAGTAGTGATAATGGACCGGTAGGTGTTGCATGCAAAACAGGAACTGCGCAAACAGGAACAGAAGACGACACTCACGCTTGGTTTGTGGCTTACGCGCCTTACGATAACCCGGAAATTGTTCTTACAGTCTTAGTCGAGAAGGGAGGAGAAGGTTCGAAAGTTGCAGGACCTATTGCCCGCTCGCTTATGAACTATTGGTTTGGTATCCCCGATTCACTAAACTCCTTCACCACACCAACCCCAACTCCTACTTCCACAGAATAACTAAAACAAACATAATATTAATATGGAAGACCGGAATAATTTAGTGAACTTAGCGTCATTTTTACCGTTCGGACCGCAACGAATTAAACTGCTATTGGCTTATTTCGGTTCAGCCGGGGGTGCCTGGAATGCTTCTGAAAAAGCATTATCTGAGACGGGTTTACACCCCAACCTGATAGTAAAATTTTGTGACTATCGCAGTACATTTAACCCCGATAAATATTTTGCAAAACTTGAAAAGCTTGGTATTCATTTTGTAACTTTTAAAGATAGTGATTATCCGTCTAACTTAGTTGGTTTATCAGATTTACCGATTGTTTTATATATTAAGGGCAAACTCACTCCTCAGGATACTCAAGCCATTGCAATTGTAGGAAGCAGAAAAATGACTGCTTATGGACGGGATATCGCGCAAATGTTTGCTGGCCAGCTTGCTTCCTTCGGAGTCACAATCGTTTCAGGTTTAGCTCTGGGAATTGACGCAGCAGCGCAAAGGGCAAGCACTGAAGCAGGCGGAAGAGTGATTGCGGTTTTGGGGTCAGGACTAGATACAATTGCGCCTTTTACCAATTACCGATTAGGAATGGAAATTATAAAAACCGGAGGTGCTTTAGTTTCTGAGTTTCCTGTTGGATATCCGCCCCAAAAGTTCAGTTTTCCCAGAAGAAACAGAATTATTTCAGGACTATCAAAAGCAGTTATTGTAGTTGAGGGAGCAGAGAAAAGCGGAACATTAATTACAGCGAAAGCTGCAGCGGAACAGGGAAGAACGGTTTTTGCAGTCCCCGGTCAAATTACTTCTCCTTTGTCTTTTGCTCCGCATTTGCTAATTCGAAACGGCTGCCCACTGGCTACCTCAGTTCATGAAATTTTGGAAGAACTGCAAATTCAGTTTTCGGTAGATAGAGAGGCTGTATCCAAAGTTTTACCGGGAGATGACAATGAACAGAAATGTTTAGAAGCATTGTCACACGAGTCTATGCATCTTGACGAACTTGCAAGAGAGTGTATGCTACCAGTGTCTCAGATATTGGCAAAGTTGACCGTGATGGAATTAAAGGGTATGGTGAAACATCTGGGAAATGGAGTTTACAAAAAGATCTAACACGAATGCAACGAATAGGTACGCGAATGACACTAATAACTACGAATTTTATTAATTCATAGACATTCGCAGCATTCGTATTAATTAGTAGATAAGTATTATTATGAAGTTAATTATTGTCGAGTCGCCAACGAAAGCTCGGACATTAAACCGCTTTTTGGGTTCTGAATATGCGGTTCATGCAACCATGGGACACATAAAAGACCTGCCGAAAAGCAAGTTGAGTGTGGATATTGAAAACGGATTTAAGCCTGATTATGCAGTAGTTTCTAAAAAACGGGATGTAATCGCCGAGATAAGAAATGCGGCCAAAGAAGCGGGAGAAATATATATAGCAACAGATCCTGACAGGGAGGGGGAGGCGATAGCCATGCATGTTCAGGATATTTTGACTCAAAAAGTATCAAAAAACGGCAAAGTTACTAAAATAGCAAAAACTAAGGAAGATAAGATTAAGCGGATAGTATTTCATGAAATCACCAAAAATGCAGTAGATGATGCTATTGCCCACCCCGGGAAAGTTGATAAAGCTTTGGTAGATGCACAAACAGCGAGAAGAGTTTTAGACAGACTGGTAGGTTACAAATTATCACCTTTGTTATGGAAAAAAGTCCGGCGCGGACTTTCTGCAGGTCGGGTTCAGTCAGTGGCAGTAAGGTTAATAGTTGAGAAAGAGCGTGAGATCGAAGCTTTTAAAGCAGTAGAATATTGGGAACTTTACGCAATTGTAAAAAGCGCCAAAGAGAAAGCACAAAGTAATAAGTTTAGCGTTCAGCTTGCCAGAATAGGTGACAAAAAAGCTGAAGTTAATAATGAAAAGCAAGCAAAAGAAATATTAACTGATCTAGAAAAAGCTACATATTTCGTTTCAGATGTGGTTAAAAAAGAAGTCCGAAAAGGTCCATATCCTCCTTTTACTACTTCAACTTTGACTCAAGCGGGTTCAAGACTTTTTGGCTGGTCTGCGAAACGTACCATGAGCATAGCTCAAAAACTTTACGAGCAGGGACTTATTACTTATCACAGAACGGATTCAACAAATATTTCAAAAGAGGCAATTGCAAAGCTAAGGCCGTTTGTCGAAAAACAATTCGGCAAGGATTATATTCCTGAAAACCCCAGGTTTTATAAAACAAAAGCAAAAGTTGCACAGGAAGCCCATGAAGCTATAAGACCGACACACGTTGCAAAAGAAGTGAATGGAGACGTACGTCCTGAAGAGAAAAAACTTTATGATCTAGTTTGGAAAAGATTCGTAGCATCCCAAATGAGTGACTCGGTCTTCGATGAAACAAAAATTTCAGTTACAGCAAAAAATAACAGGGAATATTTGCTTCGTGCATCAGGTCAAGTTATGAAATTTGACGGATGGCGGAAAGTGATGCCATTAAAAGCTACGGAAGACACAGTTGTTAGTTTACCTAACGTAGTTAAAGACGAAGCACTTGATCTAATTTCCCTTGATCCTCAGCAAAAATTCACCCAACCACCGGCCCGTTTCAATGAAGCGTCTCTCATTAAAACATTAGAAAAACTAGGCATTGGCAGACCTTCTACGTATGCACCGACAATTTCAACCATTCAGGATAGGCAATATGTAGAAAAAACCGAAGGCAAGTTTTTTCCGACCAGTGTGGGAATGGCTGTCAATGATTTTCTGGTCTCCAATTTTCCGGCGGAAGTTGAATACTCTTTCACAGCCAAAATGGAAGACAGTTTGGACAACATTGCCAAAGGAGAAGAAAAGTGGAAAGACGTCATTGGCACTTTTTGGAAACCGTTTGAGAAAAAGTTAACATCTGTTGAAAAAGATGCTAAAAGGGTAAAAATTGAAACTGAAAAACTGGGAAGGAAATGTCCTGAATGCAAAGAAGGGGAGTTAGTTATTAGGCTTGGTCGTTTCGGTAAGTTTATCTCATGTGAACGTTTCCCTGACTGCAAATATACTGAAAAATATATTGAAAAAATTGACATGAAATGTCCTGATTGCGGTAAGGGAGACGTAGTAGTGAAACGCACCGGCAAAGGAAGAACGTTTTTTGGCTGCTCCACTTACCCTGACTGTAAATGGGCAAGTTGGACAAATCCTCAGAAGAAGGCTGACGCTATCGAAACAGAATCTGCTTCTTAATTTAGAAAAATGGCACCAGAATTTGGTCACCCGCAAACTTTCGGAGCGGCACTTTATAATTTACCCACCCGCGAACATCCTCTTTATGGAGTAGATGAGAACTTTGAATATCTGGCACACCTCAGGGATTTTCTTCTCGAAAATACTCATCAAATGGAAAGTCTTACACTGGAGATGCGGTTAATTCCTCCTTTACTAATTGTGCAAGAGGAATAATCGATAAAAGGTTTTGTGTACCTTTAAAGTACTTAAGAAAAATGTGTAAGAATGCTATTCTAATAATAGATTGGAGTAAATAATGGCTAGCACAAAAGGCGAACAAAAGGTAATGGTAATTAAAACAAACGTATTGTTTCCTAAGGGAATAAAAGAAGGAATAATTACAGAAAACAAAGAAGAATTATTAGTTACCATTAACAAACATGCAGAGTACAAAAAGAGATTAGATGTAGAAGAAAATGAGGATTATCAACAGATTATTCCGCAGATTGTTCTTAAGTGTGGTCAAAAAATATTTATCCACCGGATACCCAAAACTGGAAACGAAGGAAGGTTGCATGATATGTGGCCGATTTTTTTGGGAGGACATGTAGATGATACCGACAAAGATATTGCGCAAGCAACTGAAAGAGAGTTTAAGGAAGAAATAAATTACAAAGGGTTAATAGTAAGTAAACAATTTATTGGTTTAGTGAAATTGCATGACACACCTGTAAATAGAGTTCATGTTGGTCTGATTTGGTTATACGAAGGTAATAGTGAAAATTACGAAACAACTTCAGACAATGGATTGATAGACGGGAAATTCGTAACTTTGTCGGAGCTTGAATACTATCGCAATAGTTTGACCTATTGGTCCAAAGCATTCCTTCCATATTTAACTAAAATATAAGAATAATTCCTATTAAATAAACTTTGCACGTACTGGCAAACCTTTGTTTAAGCTTTTCTTTCATACACTTGGAATTCATAATCATAGGGGTTTTTCTCATCTTTATTGTGAAGTTCTTGTGAAATTAGTTTCCAGTTATTTAAACTGAATTCGGGGAAAGTGATATTTCCTTTAATTTGTGCTTTAACGCAGGTTAAATACAGTTTTTTAGCTAAGGGAAAGAAAGTTCTATATACCATTCCGCCACCGATTATAAAGACTTCTGTTTCACCGTTTTTCCTTGCTAATTCTAAAGCTTCCTCAGGAGAATTGACCACTTTTACACCTTCTGCTGAAAAAGCAGGATCGTCGCATAAAACAATATTGGTACGGTTGGGAAGTGGCCGGCCGATAGAAATATAAGTATTTTTCCCCATAATGATGTGGTGGCCTGTTGTAATTTCTTTAAAGTGTTTCAAGTCAGCGGGTAAGTACCAGGGAAGTTTGTTTTTGTCTCCGATAACCCAATTGTCAGCAATGGCAACTATGATTGAGATCTGCATTATAAAATTGTAGCATCAAACTTATAGATGCTGAAACAAGTTCAGCATGACAAATATAAGGAGGAAGTAATTAATTTTACGTCATCCTGAATTCATTTCAGGATCTCTGAATAAAGATCAATAAGTTTTGGATTAGTTTTATTAATTAAATTAAACTTCCATTTTCTATGCCAATTTTTTAATTGTTTTTCTCTTTTTATTGCATCAATTGAATTTGAAAATACTTCAAAATAAAGCAACTTATGAATTTGATACCTTTGTGTAAAGCCTTTAACAACATTATTTTTATGTTGATATACTCTTTGATTAAGATTGGAAGTAATTCCTATATATAGCGTTAAAGATTAACTTCCAAGGATATAAACAAAGTAAGTTTTGTTCACATTAGATGTTTAGAACAAATTTCATGTCTATTAAATTTATTTACACTGATATCTCGGCTTTGATTGCGGGGTGGGATTGGTAATTTTCGATTGCGATGTCGTCAAACGTCAATTCATCAATATTTTTGACTTTAGGATTTATTTTTAATGTTGGTAGCGGAAACGGTTTCCGGGAAAGCAATTCTTTGGCTTGATCTATATGATTTAAATAAATATGAACATCACCGAATGTGTGGACAAATTCACCCGGCTTAAGACTGCAAATATGAGCGATAATCAAAGTCAAAAGAGAATAAGAAGCGATATTGAAAGGCACACCAAGAAAAGTGTCCGCACTCCGTTGATACAATTGACAGGAAAGCTTACCGTCAGTAACAGAGAATTGATACAGAGTATGGCAAAGCGGCGGGGCTCCGTTTTTGTCTTTGATTAACTTTTGGATATCTCCTACATTCCATCCGCTGACAATTATCCGTCTTGATGCGGGATTGTTTTTAATCTGATCTATTGCCTCTGCCAATTGATCAATTTCTTCACCTTCAGTGGTTTTCCATTTCCGCCACTGTTTGCCGTAAACAGGTCCCAGATCACCCCATTTTTTTGCAAAATTATCGTCCTCCGCTACTTTTTGAGCAAACTTTTGCATTTCAGCCCTCCACTCTTCAGAATACTTTGGAAATTTGGAGTCTAGATTATTTTTCTCAAGGTAAGGCTGAAATGCCCATTCGTTCCAGATGTTTACATTGTTTTTTACCAAATATTGAATGTTAGTGTCTCCCTTAAGCATCCATAAAAGTTCATGGGTTATCCCTCGGGTATACATTTTTTTGGTAGTTAAAAGGGGAAAGCCTTTGGCAAAATCAAAACGTATTTGTCTGCCGAATACTTTCAGAGTTCCTGTGCCGGTTCTTTCGTTTTTCTCTTCGTAACCATTGTTTAATATGTCCTTAAGTAACTCTTGGTATTGCAGCATTTTCTAGTTGTAAGGATACTCAATTGTTACTATGATGTCTACTAGAAACATCCAATGAAAATATATCTTGCCGGATCAATCGCTGGAGGTAGAGAGTTTGCGAAAAACCTTATTTTAATTTCAGATACTCTTGAAAAACTTGGACACAAAGTTGTTACCAAAAAAAACGTTGTCTTGACACTTCCTGGTTACGCTGGGGCAAAAATACTCACCGACAGGAAAAGAATTATGAAACGGGACAAAAGATGGATAGCTTCAAGTGATGCTTTTATAGCTGAGGTTTCTCAATATTCTCATGGAGTGGGTTATGAGCATCGATTCGCTGAGGATTGTAATTTGCCAATTTTACTTTTACGGCATAAAAGTTTAGAAAAGAATTCTTACTCGGCATTTTTAGACGGGACTGATTACAAAAAGTTTAAATTTGCTTTTTATGATGAAAAGAATATTCAGCAAATCTTGGTGAATTTTTTTGAAAAATATGCAAAATAAAGGGAAGTTTATTGTGATTGAGGGTGGTGTAGCTTGTGGAAAATCAACACAAGTAGAGTTACTAAAGAAAAAGTTTCCAAAGTGGAAATATTTTTATGAACCAGGAAGTACTGAATTCGGGGAAAAAATACGTGATGCTGTCCAGGGACTTCATAACTATAAAGTAGATGCGCATGCATCTATGTATGCTTATGTCTCTTCAAGAGCAAACTTAATCCGCGGTGTCATAATTCCACTTTTAAAAAAAGGGAAAACAGTAGTTCTAGACAGATATTGGTATTCTACATATGCATATCAATCAAGTGAAGGCATATCGAAAAATTTTATAATCGAAATCAACAAAATCGCTACCAACAATCTTATACCTGATCTTGTAATTCATTATGATTTGGATCCGAAAATCGGATTTGCAAGGAAAAGTAAAAAACAGAACCTAGATAGATATGATGTTAAAAAGACGGTTTTTCATAACAAAGTCAGAAGAAATTATTTGGAACTAAGCAAAATGTACCCAAAAATTTGGAAAGTTATTGATGCTTCAAAAACCATACCAGAAGTACATGATAAAACAATTGCAATCCTAAAAAAAGCTCATATTTTTTAGATTTAATAGAAATATTTATGTTATATTATCTGCAATGGACAAAATATCGGCATTAATCAGAAAAGAAGAAAAAAGGCAGAGTGAGACTCTTATGCTCATTCCCTCTGAAAACTACGCTTCAAAAGCAGTTAGGAATGCGGTTGGAAGTGTTTTGATGAATAAATATTCTGAAGGGTATCCCGGAAGACGATATTATCAGGGAAATCAATACGCAGACGAAGCTGAAATTCTTGCCCAAGAGAAGGCTAAAAATTTATTTGGTGTTATACATGTAAATGTACAACCTTACTCCGGTTCACCCGCTAATTCCGCTGTACAATTTGCACTTTTAAACACCGGAGATAAACTGATGGGACTTGCGCTTTCCGCCGGCGGACATCTGACTCACGGTCAACCAAACATCACATTTTCCGGTAAATATTTTACTTCAGTACAATTTGAATTAGATGAACAAGGACTTATTGATTACGACAAACTTGCAAAGTTTGTTAAAAAAGAAAAGCCGAAACTATTAATGATCGGAACAACCGCATACCCCTTAAAGCTAAATTGGAAAAAGTTCGGAGATATCGCTGATTCTGTGGGTGCGTATTTAGTTGCAGATATCTCGCATGTGTCAGGCTTGGTAATTGCCGGAGTTTATCCATCACCTGTTCGCCATGCTCATGTAGTCACAACCACGACTCACAAGACGTTGCGAGGGCCCAGGGGTGCAATGATAATGGTGACTGCTAAGGGAATAAAAAAAGATCCTGAAATAGCCGTTAAAATTGACAAAGCCGTATTTCCCGGGTTGCAGGGTGGTCCTCACAACAACACAACCGCAGGTATAGCTCAGGCTCTTATGGAAGCAGGTACAAAAAAGTTTGTAAAATACGGAGAACAAGTTGTAAAAAACGCAAAAATACTTTCAGACGAACTGAAAAAAGGCGGTTTGACATTGGTTTCAAACGGTACGGAAAGTCATTTATTAGTAATCGATCTTCGTCCCCGGAAACTATCAGGTAATGTAGTAGCAGAAGCATTGGAAATCGCAGGGATTATAGCAAACAGGAATTCAGTTCCTTTTGATTTGATGCCTCCGTTTTACCCCTCCGGTGTTCGAATCGGAACTCCAGCAATTACAACAAGGGGAATGAAGGAAAAAGAAATGAAGAAAATTGCAAATTGGATTTTGCAGATAACTTATCATGTTAAAGAAGAGTTTCTGCCGGATGAAAAGGAAAAACGCCCCATTTTTCTGAAAGATTATAAAGCCAGGATTAAAAAAGATAAGTTCCTGAAAAACATTGCATCAGAAGTAAAATCCCTTTGTAAAAAATTTCCCACACCCTAATTTTAAAAATGTACCGTACGACAACCGTGCAAAGCCAGTCTTCTAACACCCGAAGCCTTCTACTAGATTTTGGGGATATAATACAATTATGCCAGTAGAATTTAAATGTCTCGAAGACTGTGACGCCGATTGTTGTGCATGTCCGATAGTTGATTATCAGTTCTCTTTGTCCGAAGCTGAGATGTTAAAGAAAGCGGGAAGCAACATTGTAAATAGCGGACGTGGATATTTACTTTATAGTTGTGCATACTTGGATATAAACAATCATTGTACTTTGCACGGCAGACCAAAACAGCCTGAATGTTGTAAAAACACTCAACCCGGTTCGTTTACATGCCTACAGGCCAGAGACTTTAACGGACGTTACCCGTAACAGTTGTTGCGTAATACTAAAGAATGCCAAATAGAAAAACTAAACAATTCGGTTATCTTATCGCTATAGCTGTTAACTTTTTAATTTTGTATGTTTTCAAAAATTTACGTGCGTTTTTCCCTTCATATGTAACTTCTGATTGGTCTATACCACTTGCAGTTGCCAATTTTTCTATCAGGGCAACAATCTTTGCAAATGCAGTATGGGTATTTTTTGATGAAAAGCGTTTTAAAGCTGCATTACAAATTCTTCTTAATATTTTAGCCATTTGGTTTTTGTGGTTGCTTTTTGCCGTTTTTCCATTTGACTTAGCAGGGACACCGCTTAATCCTTTTAAACAGTTTGTGCCCTTTATTTTTCTTATAGCGATTTTCGGTACGGTAATAGCAGTAATTGCAGAATTTGTCAAAATACTCCTTCCCGATAAAAAGTAAAGTTTGTTATACTCTGATATCGAAAGAAAAAATCAAGATAGGCCTGATTGGTGCCTTGGTGTGGATTGTCCTAACTATAAAAATCGTTGCCCTTTGCAGGTGTGGGTAAGATCTGCAAAAAGTCGTGTTTGGTCTGGGAAGCGATATGAAGAATATAGGAAATTGGCCTTGGGCGATGAAAGTGATAAAAAACAGGTAAAACAAGAGTGTAATTCCAAATTTATATAACGATTTGTGTATTAGTTTTCTTTCAACTACAATTGCCTCATGACGGCAGTTTTTGACGGGACTAAAGTGGCACGAGATAAACTCGAAGTACTTGCAGCTAAAATTAGCGACTTAAAAAAGAAAAACATAATTCCCAGGATGGCAAGTGTTTTTCTGACTACGGACTCCGGATCGGTTTTATATACAAAACTCAAAAAAGAAAAAGCAGAATCAATTGGCATACACTTTGAAAGCCACCCTATTGAATTAAAAGAGGCTGAACTTTTCAAACAAAAAGTAAAACTCTTGACAAGTACCACCGGCATACACGGAATCTTAGTCCAAAAACCGTCAGGAGGAAATAATTTTACAAAAGACGAATGGAGTTTTATTACATCTGTAATTCCATCCGATAAAGACATTGACTGTTTGAACGCAAACAATTTAGGTTTACTAATGATGGGAACGCCCAAGTATCTCCCGGCAACCGTTAAAGCCGTTCTTACAGTACTGGCAGTAGGTAAAATTTCACTTCCAGGAAAACGTGTCGTAGTACTTGGTGCGAGCGAAATTTTAGGTAAACCTCTGGCAATTCTCTTAACAGAACAGAACGCGACGGTTAGTTTGTTGCATAAGGCAACATACGACATTGCAAACTTTGTCAAAGAAGCGGATATTGTCATTAGTGCAACCGGCCAGACAGGTTTAATCAGGGGTGATATGGTTAAAAATAATGCAGTAGTTATCGATGTCGGTGCGCCAAAAGGAGATGTGGAAACCCTTGAAATGATGGATAAGGCTTCATTTATCTCGCCTGTTCCAGGGGGAGTCGGTCCTTTGACAATAGCATGTTTATTGGAAAACTTAGTTGATCATGTTGCTGAAATTGCAAATCAGTAAACATTTAAAGTTGTAATTTTAATTTAAGGCTGATAGAATACCACTTAGTCTAATAAAGACACACATACGTAAAGGAATTCGTTCCTGAAGACTTTCAAAATCTTCTCCTTAACGTAGCGGAATAAGGAACGACACAAAACACATGGAAGTATCACTAAAAGAATTAATTGAAACCGGTGCCCATTTCGGTCATCAGACTAAACGCTGGAA
>CAYWFF010000008.1:0-5711 GCA_964458085.1 uncultured Gammaproteobacteria bacterium | reverse complement strand
TAAAAGAATTAATTGAAACCGGTGCCCATTTCGGTCATCAGACTAAACGCTGGAACCCAAAAATGGAAGAATACCTATATGGCTCAAAGGACGGAGTCCATGTTTTTGACTTAACCAAAACTAAACAACATTTGGAAGAAGCATTAGAAGTTTTGAAAGAAGCAAGCAGAGAAGGGAAAAACATTGTTTTTGTGGGCACTAAAAAACAAGCAAAAGAAAAGATAGTGGAAGTTGCAAAAAGATCCGGAGCTTTTTATATTAATGAACGTTGGTTGGGCGGCATTATTACGAATTTCCAACAAATCAGACGTTCAACAAGAAAACTTTCAGAAATGAAACAAAATTTTGAAACCGGTGCCTACTCTGAATACACAAAAAAAGAGCGGTTACTTCTTGACCGCGAGGTAAAAAGGTTGGAGAGATTTTTTGGCGGTATTGCTGAACTTACTGATGTTCCGCAGCTTTTGATAATAATTGATACTAAACGTGAATTCGGAGCAGTTAGGGAAGCTTTGCAGGCAAAAGTTACTACGATTGGTGTAGTAGATTCAAACTCAGACCCGACGCTTATTGATTTTCCTATACCTATGAACGATGATGCTTCAAAAGCGGTTGAGTACGTTTTGGATCTTTTTGCAGATGCAATTATGGAAGGTAAAAAAAGCAAAGATACTAAACAGGCAAAGTCTAAGGAAAGTGTAAAAGATGAAAAAGCAGAAAAGGAAAGCAAAGCTAAAAAAGAAGTTGAAAAGTCTACAAAAGAAAAATCAAAAAAGGCAGTCAAAAAGACAAAAAAAAGTGAAATAGAATATAATTAAATATGGCTAAAATTGACGCATCAACAATTAAAAAACTTCGGGACGAAACAGGAGCGCCTGTTATCAGGGTAAAAAACGTCTTAGAGGAATTTAAAGGAAACGAGAAAAAAGCTCGTGAAGTTCTTCTTAAAGAGGGATTTGAAAAAGCTGCAAAGCGATCTGAGAGAGAAACAAAGCAGGGAGTAATCGAGACTTATGTCCATCATTCCAATAAAGTCGCTGCAGTTGTAGAACTTTTTTGCGAGACTGATTTTGTTGCCCGCAATGAACTTTTCCGCGAATTGGCGCATGATATTGCTTTACAGGTTTCTGCTATGGGAAGTGACGGTGTTGAAAAACAGGACTTTATAAGAGATCCAAGCAAAAAAATCGAGGATCTCATTAAAGAAGTGGTTGCAAAAACCGGAGAAAATATCCGCCTCGGTAGGGTTTCCAGATTCGAATTAGGGGAAGAGTAAGCTCCTTATAAACCGCTCAGTTTTAAAAACTTGCTTTGCAATTTATATATACTTCATTATAATAACAATTACATGGACGAAACTTCAGTGAAGCATAAAATGCAGTCGGTACTGGAAATACTTGCGGGTGATATTGCAAGTATCCGCACGGGGCGTGCAACCCCCAGCTTAGTTGAAGATATAATTGTGCCGGCGTATGGAGGAACACAACGCCTGAAAGTTTTGGAGCTTGCCACAATTACCGCTCCGGATACTCAGACTTTGGTTATTTCTCCCTGGGATAAATCTATAATCGGAGATATGAGAAAAGGTATTTTGGAAGCAAATGTCGGTTTAAATCCTGCTATTGACGGAGAGATTTTAAGAATTTCACTTCCGCCTCTTACAACAGAGGATAGGGAGAAATATGTCAAACTTTTAAGTACGAAGTTGGAAAACGGTCGGGTAATGATTCGGCAGATAAGGGGAGAAGAAATGCGGGACATTAAGGATGGTTTTGAAAACAAAACTATCACGGAAGACGAAAAATTTGGTCAGGAAAAGAGATTACAGGAAATAACGGATGAATTTATAAAGAAACTTGACGACATGGGAGAACGGAAAAAACAAGAGCTTCTGCAAATTTAGTTTTTATCGTTTTATATGTAAATAAATTATATGGTTCCCCACCTTGTTCTCTTATCTATCCTCATCTATACTTACCTTTAGTATGTTCGGCACGCTACTTATTTTTCTTGCAGTATTATCTGTCCTAGTTTTAATCCACGAATTGGGACACTACATTGCTTGTGTCAAAAACGGAGTTTGGGTTGAAGAATTCGGATTCGGACTGCCACCCAGAGTGTGGGGAAAAAAAGTTGGAGAAACTATCTGGTCAATAAACGCGCTTCCTTTCGGCGGCTTCGTCCGCCCGCATGGAGAAACCGCAGATGAAGGAGTAACAGACTCCAAACGAGCTTTATTTAATAAATCAAAAAAGGTAAGGGCGTTGGTTGCGGTTGCGGGAGTTGTTATGAATTTTGTACTTGCGATTGCAGTTTTTGCTATCGGCTACACTATAACCGGAGTTCCTCGCGAATCCGAAAATGTGAAGATTCTGGCAATATCTGAAAGCTCGCCTGCTCAAAATACTGAATTATCAGTTGGTGACACTGTCCGAGAAGTAGAAGGTCAAAAAATTACTTCAGTTACGGGTTTTATCGAGGCAATTGATGCTAAAAAAGGTCAGGAGACTACAATTTTAGTCGAAGAGGATGGAGTTGCCAGTGAAGTAATAGTAACACCCCGTCTTGATCCTCCAGAAGGTGAAGGTGCTTTAGGAGTAGTAATTTCTGCAACGGAAACTTATTTTGCACCGATATGGCAGCGGCCGTTTTTGGGAATTTATCATGGCTTAAAAGAAGCTATGTTTTGGGGAAAGATAGTACTTACCGGGTTCGGCACAATGATTGGCAGACTCTTCCAAGGAAACGTCCCGCAGGATATTGCAGGTCCGGTCGGTATTTATGCACTTACTTCCCAAGCAGCGTCTTTTGGTTATTTGGCTCTCTTAAACTTTTTGGGTGTTTTGTCTGTAAATTTGGCAATTTTAAATATTTTACCGTTTCCCGCATTGGATGGCGGAAGACTGTTATTTATCGCGATTGAAACGATAACTAAAAAAAGGGTAATGCCCAGAACCGAGGCAATAGTTCACACTGTCGGCATGCTGATTCTTCTAACACTAATTGTTGCTGTAACCGCGTTTGATATTCGCAGACTAATCACAGCCGGCGGAGTTGCCGGATTTTTGGATTCCCTCATGCAATCTGCACAGTAGCTACATCATTATTCATAAACTAATTTACTCTATACTAGAGCAATAACTAAATCCCGGTGTTCAGCTACAGATCAACACCCGGTGTTGGTTAAGTCATTAATCTATAAAATAATAATTCTGATACAATAATTGCCATGGCAACTTTTAAAGACTTTGAAAAATTGGATATCAGAGTGGGAAAAATAGTCGAAGCAGATAGTTTTCCTGAAGCAAAAACTCCCGCATACAAGTTGACTATAGATTTTGGAGAAGAGATGGGTATAAAACGTTCAAGCGCGCAAATTACAAAACACTATTCCCGGGAAAAACTTATCGGAAAGAAAGTATTGGCAGTTGTAAATTTCCCTCCAAAACAAATCGGTAATTTCGTTTCTGATGTATTAGTACTCGGAGTACCGGACGATGAAGGTGAAGTTGTATTGGTTGTTCCCGAAAATGACAAATCGAGAATTGGTGGTAAACTATACTAGTATGAAACAGTCTCAGCTCTTCCCAAAAACCAAAAAACAAACCCCCCATGATGCAGATAGTGTGAATCATAAATTGTTAGTACGTGCAGGTTTTATCGACCAGCTGATGTCGGGCAGCTGGACACTGCTTCCTTTGGGTCGGAAAGTCGTGGACAAAATTAATGACATCATCCGAGAAGAATTAAATAAAACCGGTGCTCAAGAACTTTTAATGCCACTTCTTCATCCTAAAACAATTTGGAATGAAACTGGCAGATGGGACAGTGCCAAAGAAGTGATGTACCAATTTAAAGATTCAAGGGACAAAGAATATGCTCTTTCGTTTACTCATGAAGAGATCTTTCTTGATCTGATACGTAAACATGTCACAAGCTACAAAGAATTACCTGTCGCTCTCTATCATTTTTCTACAAAGTTCAGAAACGAACTCAGGGCGAAAAGCGGGATTCTAAGAGGACGTGAATTTATGATGAAAGATCTTTACAGTGTTCACGCAACAGAGGATGACTTCTGGAAGTATTATGAAACAGTAAAAGTAGCCTATTCCCGGATATTTAAACGGTTAGGATTTACTTTTAAAATTACCGAAGCAGGAGGTGGAGTATTTACCGAAAACTATACTCATGAATTTCAAGTTCCTGCAGAAGGAGGGGAAGACCTTATCTACACTTGCCAAAAATGCGACTGGGCAGTAAATCAGGAAGTGTTTGATGCTGAGTCTGTTGTTAAAACTTTGGACAGTAAAGCTAAAGAAATATGTCCTTCCTGCGGAGGTTCAGTTGTTACAACAAAATCCATAGAAGTGGGGAATATTTTTCCTTTCGGTACCTATTACTCAGTAAAGATGAAAGTAAATTTTGCTGACGAAAACGGTAAACAAAAACCAATGTACTTTGGCAGTTACGGTATCGGTTCTTCTCGAGTTATGGGAACTTGGGTCGAAGTATCGCATGATGCAAATGGGATTATTTGGAATAAAACAATATCTCCATATGGTATTCACCTTATTGAATTGCCCGGAGGAAACGGAGAAAAGATTTACAACGAATTAACTCAAAAAGGAGTTGAAGTTTTGTGGGATGATAGGAAAGTTGGTGCCGGTGAGAAATTTGCCGATGCTGACTTGATTGGGATTCCTGTCAGAATAGTCACATCTGAAAAAACAGGCAGCGAACTTGAATTCAAAGAACGAAAGTCCGATAAAAGCGAGTTGATTTCACTTCCGGAAGTCATTAAAAGAGTCGGTTCATGAAAAAGAAAAATATCGTTGTAATAGGTGGCGGAACCGGTACATATACAGTTCTTTCAGGACTTAAAAAGTATCCCCACGAAATCTCTGTAATTGTAACCATGACCGACTCAGGAGGCAGTAACCGGATTATCAGGGATGAATTCGGATTACTTCCAACATCGGATATCAGACAGTGTATGGTTGCGCTTGCGTCTGATAAATCCTCAGAAATTATGCGCCAGCTTTTTACTTATCGCTATTCAAACGGTATCGGTATTTCTGGAATGACTTTCGGCAATCTATTTATGGCTGCATTATCCGATATATATGGTTCCCAGGAAAAAGCAATCCAAAAAACCTGTAAGATGCTTGATGTTGAGGGGCAAATTATTCCTGTGTCATATGAGAATACAAACTTGGTAGCAACTTATGAAAACGGCAGGCAGGTTTTGGGAGAGCATGCAATCGATGAACCGGTATCTGAATTAGCGAACTATAAGATTGTAAATTTAGAAGTTTTTCCCGAGGCTAAAGCAAATGAGGATGCGCTTTCTGCGATTGAGAATGCTGATCTGATTATATTGGGACCCGGGGATTTATATACAAGTGTATTATGCAATGTGGTTGTAGACGGAATTGCTGAAGCTATAAAAAAAGCTAAAGCAAAGAAAGTGTATGTTATGAACCTGATGACCCGATTTGGGCAAACTAATGGTTTTACAGCTAAAACGCATATTAAAGAAATTGAAAAATATTTAGGTAAAAACGTATTAGATGCAGTGTTGGTAAACAGTAAATCATTTTCTAAAAATATTTTAAAACTTTATAAAGCAACAAATGCTGAACCTGTTTTGGATGACTTAGACGGTGAAAATGGTATTAATATAGTTCGACAAGAATTTGCTTCGGCAAAAG
>CAYWFF010000007.1:0-31981 GCA_964458085.1 uncultured Gammaproteobacteria bacterium | reverse complement strand
ATTTGCCGACATACCACGTGAGACCTCGCGCTCTATTACTAAAACTAAGCAATTAGAAAAAGTTGAGGTTGCGCAAAAAAATAATAAAAAAACTGCACCTTTAAAAACCGGTTTTCTGCAAATACACCAAAAACTTATAGCAAATAAAACTAAAAAATCTCGTTACTACCTTAAACCAAAATTTATGATGATAGTTTTAGCTTTACTTATTTCAGTTTTTACATTGCCGTTTTTTGCGTTAGGAGTAAGTAAAATACAGGTTTCCCAAAACCTTAAAACTTTTACGAATGGAGTTTTTAATGATTCACAACAAGGTTTTCAACTAAGCCGGAGAGCAGCTGTTCTGGGCCAAAGTATTACAAGTACTCTGGCCACTCTGCCCTTATTGGAAAAAGTTTATAAACCTGTAAATAGAGCACTGGATAATTATGAACATTTTTCTGCAATAGGGGAGTCGGCCAGTGAAACAATGACAACTGTTAATGAGTTGTTTACAGCACTTTTTGATGACTCAAGCGACACGCGAGCTATTACATCCAAGTTATCGCTCCAGTTGGGAACACTTTACAGAGAAGCCAGTTTTTTAAAGGGTGACTTATTGTCGCAGGAAGGGGAGAGTAACATTGTAGAAATTTTAAGTGAACATGAGTCGCTTGGACCTTTGGTTAAAAACGCTCAAGTTATGGAGCAGTTGGTTAATCAGCTGCCGATATATTTAGGCAATGAAAAACCTTCGACCATTGCACTTATATTGCAAGATGAGAGATTTAATACTGCGAGCGGAGGCAGAATTTCAGGCGTTGTAATTGTTAGTATGTCGGGAGGACATGTGACAACTGCTCAAATTTATGAAGCTGAAGATATAGACTCTCAACTTAAAGGCAAACTTGATGCACCGAAAGTAATTGCTAATTTGCGCGATTCGTCTGAATGGCGATTTGAAGACAGTAATTGGAAAGTAGATTTTGCTGATGCGTCGTATGATATTGCCTCATTTATTGAACACAGTTTAGGCATTACTGTAAACGGAGTGATAACTTTATCAATTCCAATTTCAGAAGACACTCTTTTGACAAATTCCCACAGGAGCCAATCTCTTTTAAGTGCATTTAAAAGTGGTGATGTTATGATCCAGACGATACAAAGTTTGTCTCAGGAGGATAGGCAAAAGCTGGTATTCCAATTTTTGTCATCGTTAAACAAAAACAATGCTGTTGCTATGTTGCCCGACACGTCTTCGCAAAAAGCATTGCAAGTTTTAGGGTGGAGCGGAGGTGTAGACATAAGCGGATGTGAAACAGAAAATTGTTACAAAGATTTTATAGGAATCGTCGAAACAAACTTGTCAGATAAACCCATAAACCTTAATAAGGATGCATCTCTTGAAGTAAAGCTGGAAGAGGGGAGTGTTAAACATGTAATGTCTTTTAAGCTTAACAATTCCACAAACGATCATTATAGAGGTTACATACGTATTTTAGTGCCGCAGAGTTCGGGAGTAGGTAAAATTCAAAAAGGGGAGAGTCCAAACCTTTTTACACCAGACATCAGTTCAATACAAAACACTAAAGAAATCGGTTTAGAAGTGAATCTGTCAGCGAATTCTTCCGAGTCATATACATTTTCTTGGGAAAATGTATCGCAGTTGAACTTTGGAAAACCAGGTTCATTTATTCATAATTGGCGGAAACAGACCGGCGACGACACTTTGAAAGTTAAAACTTCAATAATTAAGCCAATGAGAGGTTTGTTGACGGATGAGAACCCAATCAGCTATAATACGAAGCTAACGGACGATAAGGAATTTTTCGTTAACTGGTAAATAAAAAAAATGGCAAATTATAAAATAACTGCAGACACTAGGACGGTCCTCGGCCGGAAAGTTAAAAGACTAAGAAAAGAAGGTATTCTACCGGCAAATATTTTCGGTAAAAAAGTAAAGTCTACCGCGATACAACTTCCAATTAAAGAATTCGCTAAAGTTTTCAGTGAGGCAGGGGAAACAAGTATTATTGAAGTTGAGCTTAATAAAACCAAACACCCTGTTCTTGTCAGTAATATTCAAGTAGATCCGCTATCAAACAATCCTATACACGTAGACTTTATGGAAGTTGATCTGAAAGAAAAAGTAACAGCTCAAGTACCCGTGGAAGTTGTCGGTGAATCGCCGGCAGAAAAACAAGGGTTGGGAACTGTGGTTCAGTATGTTGATGAAATTGAAGTTGAAGCTCTGCCTACCGATCTTCCCGAACAATTTATAATAGACCTGACAAAACTTGAAGAAGTTGATCAGCAAGTAAAAATCGGAGATATAAAATACGATTCTTCTAAAGTAGAAATTAAAGATGACATGGAAACTATTGTTGTTAAAGTAGAACCGCAAAGAGAAGAAGAACCTGAACCGGTAGCTCCAGCCGAAGAAGTAGAAGCTGAAACACCTTCCGACACTACCGCTGAAACTCCGGACACAGAAGCTTCAAAAGAAGCAGAATAAAATTTTAAAAAACCTCAATATTGTCTTGCAAGTTCCTTTCGGAGTTTTAGAACGGTTTCGTTGTTCGGGTCGAGAGCCCGTGCACGTTCAACGTATAATGCTGCTTCGTCTGTATTTCCCTGATCTTTTGTAAACTGAGCTAACTCAAGCCACCCATACAAATAAGTGGGGTGTTTTTGGAGAAATAGTTTCCATTTGTTGGCAGTATCAATGTCGGATGTGGGTTTCTGTATTGTTTTTGTATTACCTGATGCGCTTACGTTAACATCAAATGGCAAATATAAACTGATAATATTAATAATGGTTAATAACATGAGAGTGCAAATTGAGATAAGAAGTAGATAAATAACGGGAGTTTTTTTTCTGATAATGTTGGTTTTTTTACGGGGCAGTTTGGACATATAATTCATACTACACTAATCTTTAGCTGTTTCCAGTCGTTTTTCTTTACTAATATTATTCTATAATAGTTTTATGAAGTTAATTAAGTCGCGGGGGGTTTCAAAAACTACGTCTAAAGTATTAAAAATAATTCTGGCCTTGGCTTTACTTTCCGTTTTGCTATTAATCGGTGGTATCGTTCAGGATTCGTTTAAAACGAATCATGGCAAAATTAGCGGAACTGAGAGCATTGCCCCATCGTTAACTTTAACACCAACCCCTACGTATGACTGGAAAACTTATGAAAATAACGACTTTAACATTAGTTTTAATTATCCTCGACTTTTACTCCCGCAAGAATCTATCAACAATCACTACGACTTCTTTATTCTTTTTACTGAGAATGCATACGCTAAACAAATGCAAATGAAAGGAATGGCTTTGGGAATTACCAAGAGATCAGTTGAAGAAGAATTAAAACTTGTTAAAGACAGCTTGCTCACAGAAGGACTGGCAAAGCTTGAATCAGAAGGAGAATTGGAATCTCTTGAGGGTGTGTTTTTGCATTTTGTTCCCAACTCTCAGGAAGGTGAACCTCGAGATGTTTTTATAATTAAAGGTAAGGATTACGTCTATTCTCTAAGCACCCATCCGTCCCAAAAAGACAAACTTATCCAATCAATTAAATTATTAAACGCAAATGACCCAGAGAACCCTACAACTCTTTTTTGTGGAGGAATCAGAGGTATAGCATGCCCTCATGGTTTTACCTGCCGGTATGACGGAAACTATCCTGACAGTGGAGGAGTGTGTGTGGAGGAGAAGTAGGGAGATTAAGTATCTTAGAAAAGTTATGTTGTTTTTGGCCAGGGGGCAACAATCAGCATTTCTTCAGGATATTTTCTAAGATCTTTTAATTCCTGCCATATACTTTCAGTTATAAACGGCATGAAAGGGTGTAGCAGTTTTAGTGAATATAAATACACATGTCTTAAAACGCCAAGTGACACTTCCGAATCGCTCCTGTCTTTAATTTGTTCTATGTAGGATGAAGCTAAACTGTCCCACATAAAATGGTAAATAATGTCTGCAGCTTCTGCAAAACGATATTTTTCGAGTGATTTATTTACTGCAGCGACCGCCTCATTTAGTTTTTCAAGAATTACAATATCATCTGCCTTTAGTTTTTCCGTCATTGATTTTTCATAAAACGGAATGGGAGAATTGTGTTTTTCAAACATTAAAAGAATAAACCGTGCCATATTCCACACTTTATTTGAAAAATTTCTGTAAGCTAATACTTTATCTTTGGGAAAAGCAAAGTCTTTTCCGTTTGCAGTGCCTGCAATAAGTCCCATACGGAGTGCGTCTGTGCCAAATTCTTCCTGGTATTCTTCCGGTACGATTTCATTTCCCAAACTTTTACTCATTTTCTTGCCGTCAACTGCCCGGACCATCCCGTGCAGGTACACGGATGTAAATGGGGGCATGTCTGTCAGGTACATGCCAAACATTATCATGCGCGAAACCCAAAAACGTAATATTTCCCATCCTGTTTCTAAGACCGATGTAGGATAAAAATATTTATAGTCAGGCGAGTTCGGATAACCCAAGGTAACCAGCGGCCACTGACCGGACGAAAACCAAGTATCAAAAGTGTCAGTTTCCTGAATAAAATCATCTCCTGGCGAATTCTTACTGATAATATACTTAACATTTTTAGGTGCGATGAGAGTTTGTAAGCCTTTTTTAATCTCATTTATGGAAGTTTTTTGCAAGAGATCTCCGATTGTTCCGGTAACAGTTTCTCCTTTAGAGCTCAGGTAGGTAACAAGTATGTCGGGGTTGTCAGAGGAATTGTACCAAGCAGGAATTTGAATACCCCAGACTACTTGCCGTGAAATCGGCCAGTCATGCATCGTTTCCATCCAGCGATGATATTTCTTTTCCTGCCATTTTGGGTAAATCTTTACTCCACCGTCTTTAACAATTTGATGAGCAGGCTTTTTTAGTGAGGCAACTTTTACAAACCAGTTGGGGAGTATGGTTGGTTCAATGTCGTGGTTTGCTTTGTAGCAAACTGTCACTGCATGGTTATATTTATCATCAATTTTCTCAATGAAGCCTTCTGCCTGAAGTTTTTGTGCCACAATTTCTCTTGCCGTTTTAGCTTTTTTACCTTCAATTTCCGGTAAGTTGGCGTCATTCGGCAACTTCATCCTGCCATTGAAGTCAAGAACCGGAATGAATTCCAGATTGTGGCGTTTTCCAGCTTCATAATCATTCGGGTCATGTGCGGGTGTAATTTTAACTGCTCCTGTTCCAAATTCTTTGTCTACAAAAGCATCTGCAATAATCGGAATTTCTCTTGTAGTTAAGGGAACAACAGCGGTTTTGCCTATCAGTTTTTTGTAACGTGTGTCTTTAGGATGAACCGCAATTGCCGTATCTCCAAACATTGTCTCAGGACGCACTGTAGCCACTGTAATGGTAGAGTCATCTCCGTATATAGGATAGTTAACGAAATAAAGAGGATCTGTTCTTTCAAGGTGTACGACTTCCAAGTCAGCAAATGTTGTTCCGCAATTCGGGCAATAATTAACCATATAATCATCTTTGTAAACAAGATTATCCTGATGTAACTTCTCAAAAGTATTAAGCACCGTGTCGATAACCTCAGGATCAAGTGTAAAAGTATACCGACTCCAATCAACGCTTGCCCCCATTCTCCTAATTTGCTCTTCAATTAGACCTTTGTTTTCTGCTACAAATTCCCAGATTGCGTTATAAAGTGATGTCCGATCAAAATCAAAACGTGATTTTCCTTCTTTGGCAAGTTTCTTTTCAAATTTTAATTGGGTTTCAAAACCTGCATGATCAGTTCCGGGAATCCATAATGCAGAGTATCCCTGCATCCGCTTCCAGCGGATTAAAAGATCTTCAATTGCAATCATTAATACGTTTCCGATGTGCATTTTTCCGGAAGCGTTCGGCGGGGGAAGGACAATGGTGTAAGGTTTTTTCTTCGGATCTCTTTTGGCAGTAAAATAATCGCCTTTTTCCCAAAGCGAATAAATTTCCTTTTCAAATTTTTTATGATCGTATCGCGGCTCCATAGGTATATTGTAACAATAAAAAAACACCAACTTACATTGGTGTTAGTGCTCCTACATATTCTTTGTGAGGTAGGAAGGTACCAGCTCTAACTTGTACTTAATTAACTTGTTACGTAAGTAGTACGGTTTACTTAAAGTTCTTTTCGGTAAACAGCTTGTCTTTGGACTAGAAAGACTCAAACGCTTTTCAACTACCGTAAAGTATATCAGAATTTAAGCAATAGAGAAAGTTCTTTATTAAAATCTAACTTAGGGTCTGACAACCGATTGATTAATAATGGCGTAAAACCCTCTGTGCTTTTAAGTTTTTCAACTACCTTAGGATTATCATCTACAACGATACTTTTAGAAGGTAGTTTTTTTAATGATTGGGTAGTAAGTTTCCTTTTAAAAATAAAAATCAAATCATTATCAAAATGGGGTAGCAGTCCGGTGTTTTTAAGTTTTGCGTATTGAAAATATTTTCTTCCTTCGGAAAAAATTCCCAATCTGTATTTCTTTTTTAAATTTGTCAGTGATTCTATTGTTCCCGGGTACACACATCGCTTGTACAGCGCTATATTATCAATATATTTAGTTAGAAATTTATTTTGAGGATAGTGAAATGTATTTGAAAGTTTACTTGCAAGAGAATAAGGAGAGAAATCTGTACTCTTTTTTAAGGAACTAATGTAATCATTTTTGACTTTTGTGTACGCGCTTTTTTCAACTGATATTAAAGGAAATATGTCATTGTCTACTTCGTTTCGAAAAATATCTGTGTTAAATATAGTATAGTCAATATCAAATAAAATAACCCCTTTCATATTTTTTCTGTTATTTTTAATCGGGGAACTCTATCTATATTTTTAAGTTCATTTGGCTCTAAATATTCTCCTTTTTCTAATTTAAATCCGGCAACTATACCAATCATGGCAGCGTTATCTCCACAAAGGTTTTTAGAGTAAGGAAGCCGTATTGTTATGCCTCTTTCGTTACAAATTTTTCTAAGTCGTTTTCTCAATTCCGTATTTGCGGACACTCCGCCGCCTAAAAAGAAGTCCTTTACTTTGTGTGTGTCTAGTGATCTGGAAACAATTCTTGTTAAATGTTTAAAAGCCATTTCTTGAAAACTTGCAGCTAAGTTTTCAATTTTTTCTTTAGTGAGTGGCTTTTCCTGTTCTACCAGTTTGTACATGGCAGTTTTTAAACCGGAATAACTGAATTCCATCCTATCTTCCTGTCCTGCCATAGGAAGTGGAAGATTGTAGCTTTTAGGGTTTCCATTTCGTGCTAATTTTTCCAAAACTGCTCCGCCCGGGTAACCTAAACCCAGCATTCTGGCAGCTTTATCTAATGCTTCACCTACAGCATCATCAATCGTATGAGCCAGGATTTCATAGTCTCCGATGTTTTTAATTAAAATTACATCAGCGTGTTTCCCTGATGCAACAAGTCCCAAAATGGGAAATGATAGTTCATTAATATCTATTTTTGAAATTTTATTTTTCGAATTTCCAGATTCCGATTTACTACTTTTGGGCTCTGCAAGAGGACTAAGAAGATGGCCTTCAACATGGTTCACAGGAATAAAAGGTTTATTATATTTTTGGGCTAAATCTTTTGCTTTTTTGATACCAACTTCCAGCGCAATTGCAAGTCCCGGACCTACGGTTACGGCGACGGCGTCTATTTTAGTAGTAAGTAGTTGATCGTAAGTTAATTGAGATTTTGGAAACGCCTTTTTTAAAGCCTTTTCAATCACCCAATTTATACGTTCCTCGTGGGCACGCTTAGCAAGTGCAGGGAATACACCGCCATACTCTGAATGAAGAGATGCTTGCGACCACAAAACGTTAGAAAGCACTTTAGTACTTTCCGTTACCGCGACTGCTGTTTCATCGCAACTGGTATCAATAGCAAGAGTTGTCATTTTACGATTTTAACATTAACTTTATGTATAATATATTTTGTAGCAAGGAGGTGTTGATATAAATGGAAGACATTTACAATCAAATAGTAACTTTACTTAATTCTAAAGGTGAAAAATTAGGCATGAATGCCAATGAAATACACTATACCAGCAGTAACGATCCTGGATCTGTAGCACAGGGGTATATTACAAAAGGTATTAGTGAAACTATAACTATACCCGACGACTATATGAAAATTTCTGAAGCAACTAACGCTACCGAATTTGTGAATTGGCTTAGAATACAATAGTGTTTTTGTAGACAATGGACGTTGTCTAGATTTAGTTAAAAAGTGTAACGGTTTACCTGAAAAATTAAAGAACACCCCACGACACAAACCTTTCATTATCCTTTTCCCTATACCGAATTTTGACCCAAACAATTACTGCATCTTCCTTATGTGAACGAATTATTTCGGCAACTCTATCTGCCCATTCAATGACCACAACACTTTTGTCGGTTAGCTTTTTTGCAAAATCCAACTGTTGTAATTCACCCTCAGACTCCATTCGCCAAGCGTCGATGTGATACAGCCTCCCTTTTTCATACTCTTCTTCTAAGTTGTAAGACGGAGAAATAACTTCTTCTTGTATTCCTAAAGCACGCGCCAATCCTTTGGTAAATTGGGTTTTACCGACACCCATCGGTCCCTCCAAGGCAAATATAAGGGCACGTTTACCATGGAATTTTTCATATTTTTGCCAAAGTTCTTTACCGATATTTTGGGTGCTTTCTTCATTTCGGCTTAAGACCTCTGTTTCATTTTTAAGTTTAATATCTCCTTGTCTGAGAACAATGGTGTCGTCGAGAGTGGTGTCAATGACTGTTGAAGGTTCATTGCGGGGAAGCTCTCCGGCGTCAACAATTAAATCAATTAGTTTTTTTTGTTTATCGGAAATATTATCTAAAATATCACTTATTTTATAAGGGCGTTTTTTATAACTGGCATTGGCAGAGGTTGCAGTAATAGGATTTCCCAATGCTTTTACTGTGTTAAGCACTAACGGATAATCAGGTATCCTGACACCTACCGTTCCTGTTTCAGACGCAACCCCTTTTGCAACATTTCCCTTTCCTTTGGATATTACAGTTACAGGACCGGGCAAAAAAGTTTCATAAAGATTTTTTGCTGTTTTATTTAATTCGACATATTTTTCAGCCATTGCCATGTCGACTACTGCAATTGAGTGCGGTTTTCCTTTTGGTCTGTTTTTGTATGTGTTTAATTTATCAACTGCACTTTGGTTGGTGGCATCAACCATTGCACCATACACTGTTTCTGTTGGTAAGATAACCAATCCGCCATCTTTTAATACTGACACTATTTTTTTAAGTTTAATATTGTCAATCGTTTCGATTTTCATTTTTCCTCACCTTTAAATTCTTTGTATTCTTTTTTAATAGACCACGTAATTATTCCTGCAGAAAGCAGAACCAATGCATATCCTGCAATTCCGACTAGCGCAATTCCGCTTTCTAACACCTGTCTTTCGCTTCCGGCTAAATATCCTATCATTACGTTTAGAGACACCCATGTTAGGGAGGCAAACGTTGCATAAGTCAGAAACTTTCCGAAATTATAGTGGTGCATGCCGGCAACATAAGCAATCCAGAATCTTATTACTGATGATAAAAGTGAAGTAGTCAAAATCACTCCACCGTGTTTATCAAGTAAATGGGCAGCTTTCCTGGCATTGTTTTCCTGATGGAGTTTTCTAATGAGCCAGTCTCTTGATTTGTAACCTGTGTAGTATGCCAGAAGAAAAGTGAGAAGAGTTCCTAATAGTCCGAAAATTATAATTCCGACCAGTCTGTGAGTTGTTCCATAAGTAAAAAAACCTGCAGCAGCCAGTACTAATCCTCCCGGAATTGCAAAACCAAGTGGCGTAATTTCGATAAAACTACTGACAAAAACAAGTATGTTGCCGTATTGTAAATAAAACTTTTCAACCAAATTAAGAAGTTCCAGTGTTTCCATTAGGTGTAATTATACATTTACCAGTTGCAGAAGGTAACCAAAATGTGGTTTTATAAAAACAACTATGGATGAGGAGGATGTTGTTTTGACCAAAGAACATTTTTTAAATAATCTTATGCGTGGTCATACGCTTCGTAGACTGAATGTAAAAATTGAAAGTGCACCAGTAACACCCGATGACCAAACAAGACCTTTAAGGAATAATGAAAGAGCAAACGCATTATCAATAGCAATGCAGCAAATTGTTGGTAAACTAGGTGGAGAGAGCGTTGACGGAAATAAAGAAGCATTAGAAATTGATTTACGCCCCACAGACGCTATGCGTATAGGAGAAATCTTAAAATATTTAGAAACCACAACTGAGATTAGAATTATTCCGGGAAGTGGTCAAAAAGTAATTCCTAATATAACCGTGTCCTTTCCTTGTAGTGAACATGCAGGTGATCGGCTATGTATTACAGCTGATAGTAGACAGAATATTCCAGCTGCTCACAAGAGGGTGTTGTTTATTAAAGATAATAATAATTGGATTTTGACTTTCGAAAAGCAGGTTGAGCACAAATGGGTTCAAGAGCAGACCATCAAAGATGCAACAACACCCTTAGCGGATATTGTTTATGCCCTAAATGATAAAGTGTTAGATCGCAGGACCAGTACCTCGTAAGAATTTTGCCTGCCAGGGTCGGAAATTTGATACAAAAGTTTTTTCGTAAACGACTTCACCGTTTCGTTCTACTGTATAGTTAAAACTTGCTTTTGCCCCCCAGGCTTTCCAGTCAATTTGTTTAATTTGGCCAACCGGAAGCGTGGGGTCGTCAATGTATAAATCATCAGGAGGAGGTGTGACTGCAGAAACTACCGGTTTAGTTATTGTTGCAACGCGCCCGTCTGACGTGCCGTAAATTTCAAAGACTAAATGAGCGTTTTTGGTGTCATTAATCGTTTGAATTAAGATATGGTTGGGGGTGTCGTTTTTGATTTTTAAATCCGTAGTCGGCGCGTAGACTGTAGCGTCAAGTCCCGGAGAGGACCCTTGTTCATAGTAGGTTACCCTATATGAATGAGCTCTTCGTTCAGTAATCGGAAGACCCGCGTTTAACGCGGCTCTGAATAGAGTTGTCGATACTTGACACACGCCGCCGCCGTCTCCTAAAACCGTTTTTCCGTCGCGAATGACGTAGGCTTGTTTGTATCCTGTAAGTGCCGATACGTCCCCCAATATCTCATTGAAAGACAAAACTTGTCCAGGTTCTAATATAATGCCATTGAAGCGGGATGCTGCTAAATTGATATTATGAATACGGGACGAAATGGAACCGCGGTAGAGTGATTCACCGCTTCCTATCAGTTTGTTAATTCCTAAATTATTTACTTCTTTGGTGGTAACAGCCGGCTCAATTGTTGTTACCGGAATTGCAACCGTAAGAGTTTTTGCTTCATGTTTCTCCAAGTACCCCAACTGTTCAAAAATTAATGCTGACAAAACTGACTTTTCAATAGCTATTCCCGGTTTAGCAGGTAAAAATTCTTCCACCTTGTTTTCTTCATAGCGAAACACTGCATTTTGAACAGGTCTTTCTACGTTTTTGACTAACTCTGTGGCAAGGAGGTCTACTTTCTGGGCAGAGAATCCTTCAGGCGCGAGTAATTCAATGATTTCCGTATCTTTAAAAGTGTGGTTTTCAAGCTCTATCTTTAGAGTTAGTGATTTACCGACCAAACTCTCTGCGCGTGCTTGAAAAGCAACCGCTTTTTCGTCGTTTAATGACGGGTCAACGTTTTCGATTGTTATGGTAAGAGACCGGTCTTTATTGAAACGTAAAACTTCTTCAATGCTATTTTTCAATTTTTCGGTATTTACATCTTGGCCGCTTCTTCCTTTGTCTACAACAACTACGCCATTTACTACTTTTGCGGAAGGGTAAATGGGTTCTGTGGCTATTTGACCTGCAATTACAGTCAGGCTTTCAGTAAGTTTTTCATTGTTTAGCGAATAACGAAGAGGCAGTTCAGGTTGTGTTTGATATGTTTGATAAAGTGAACTCAAAAACGCCAAGACGCTACCTGTATTTTTGAGAGCGAACGCTTCATCTATAACGGAATTGATATCATACTCTATTTCAAGCAGTTCAGGACTTAATTCAAATGACTGTTCGGGAGATGTTAATACAAGCGGTTTATCATTGTTTGTCACTGAAGCTAAAATCCTTTCTGCTTCAGTTCTTGTTTTACTACCCAAAGGGTAGCCGGCGACAGATACATTTGGAAAAATTTTTGTTTCGAAATGTTTATAAAGAAATAAATATGATCCTCCCAAAACGACAGGAATAAAAATCGCTAAGCCTGTGGCTAATAGTAATTTTATTTTCACACCCTTAGTAATATGAAGAGTAATATTCGTAGTCTTCAACATAGGTTATGTCGTATGATACCATTTATAGTAAGAAAAGGAATCTTGCCTATGGACGACTCGCAAAAAACTAATAATTCAGGAAGTGTAAATGGCCAAGTGCTTCAGAATGACAAAAATGACAGCGGCCGGACTCAGGTGTCTTCCCAAATTAACCAGAATGAGCCAAATGTGGGGACTGTTTACTCCAACCCTGTTAGCTCACAACCGCCTTTTCCTGTTCCCGTGCCACTCTCTTCATCCGATTCTGGGTCTGTTCAGCACACTGTGCCAAATCAACAAAGTGTAGAAAAACCAATTTCTCCAAAAGTTCCAGAAGCTAAAAACTCTCTCAAGAATGTTGAATCTGAGCCGACAACCGGTCAACCTCAAATTCCTGTACCTTCCAATCCTGTCGGGGTATCAGAAAGTGTAAATACGTCCTTACCTCAAGACCTTTCGGTTCCTGCTTCGCATCCGACATCCAATCAAACACCGGTAGTATCTGTATTAACCGAACTGCAAACAGAAAAGACTGAGTTGCCTGTAGGGCAACCGGACCAAGCAGGGTTTACACCCTCTGTCCCCGGGAGTGTGCAGGATCCGCCGGCAAATACACCCGCTCAACCACCCCCACCCGCTTCACAAACTCCGCCAACATCTTTATCATCGGTTCTCGTACCGGAAACTGATAATTTGCCGCTTACCGAAACACAGGAAAAAAAGTCCCGATTCAAGTTGGGAAAATTACCGGCGCTACCAATTATTGCCGGGATTGTTTTAATTGTTCTTATCGGCGGTATAGTTGTTCTGCGTGCTTTGCGGTCAAACAGTTTACCGCAACTGGGCAGGAGCGGAGAAATTATATGGTGGGGTTTTACTGAAGACGAAGCTTCTATTCAGCCAATAATAGCCGAATTCGAAGCCGTCAATCCGGGAGTTAAGGTATCATATCAGAAACAGTCCCCTCAGGATTATAGGGAACGCTTAACAAATTCATTGGCAACCGGTAAAGGTCCGGATGTTTTTGAGATTCATAACACTTGGGTGCCTATGTTTGTCAAAGATTTAGAGACTGCACCTTCTACGGTATTGAGTGAATCGGAGTTCACCCAATCCTATTATCCGGTAATAGTTAGTGACCTAAAAAGACCTGAAGGAATAGTCGGAATACCTTTGTTTTACGATGCCATAACTCTTTTTATAAACCAGGATATGTTTGCTCTTGCTGCCAAATCACCTCCGACCACATGGGATGAATTTAGGGATTTGGTGCCCGAACTGTCTCCTGCTTTAGACAGTGCTTCTCAATCTGTTGTGCCACTAGGTTTTACAGGTAACGTTGAGTATTGGCCTGAGATAATTTCATTATTGTTATATCAGAATAAAGTAAACCTTTCCCAACCTTCCGGACAGAGGGTGGCTGATGCGCTTGCTTTTTATAAATCGTTCGCCTCAACAAGTAAATGGAAGACAACTTATCCGGCCTCAAACATTGCTTTTGGTAGAGGTCAAACTGCCATGTACTTCGGACCGGCTGCAAGCATTGGTACAATAAGACAGGAAAATCCTGCTTTAAACTTTAGATCAGTCCCTTTACCGCAGATTGCCAATGAACGACCGGATGAACCTTTGTATTCATATGCTACATATTGGTTTCAGGGAGTATGGTTAAGAAGTTCAGAAAAAGAAAATGCATGGAAACTTTTAAAATTTATATCCAGCGTCGAGTCACTTGAAAAAATTCAAGAAAACAGGGCAGTCAAAAAACCATATCCGCGTTTAGAAATGAAGTTGGCGCAAATTGATGATCCGCTTCTCGGTTCTATAATTTCTCTTGCCCCTTATGCAAAGAGTTGGTATATGGCCGACAACACCTTTGACGGGGTGAATGGAATAAACTCTCAATTGGCCGACACTTACAAAAAATATATTGACGGGTCTCCGGAAGGTGCAGGAAACGAATTGGGTAAGGCTGTTCCCGCAATTCTTGCCAAATACGGTATTGTTGTAAAATAATCTCATTTTTCTACTTGACAAACTTTAGCTTACTTGTTTACAATAGCACTCGATAAAGGTGAATGCTAAAAAGGCTATGACAAAGACAAATATCAAACTTCAACCAACTGCCGGATATCTTCTTATTGAACCGCTTGAGGCGGAAGAAAAAACTGCTGCAGGGATTTATTTACCTGATTCAGCTGGAGAAAAACCACAAAAAGGCAAAGTGCTTGCAGTGGGCGCGGATGAAGTGACGGATGCCGGAGCGGTAAAAAAGGCCCCGGCCAAAGTCGGGGACACTATAATTTATAAAAAATGGGGTGGCAGTGAAGTAAAAATTGACGGAAAAGAATATTTATTCTCAAAGTTTGATGATATACTCGCTCTAGTTAAATAATATGGCAAAACAACTTAAATTTTCAGACGAAGCCCGCCAGGCACTACTTAAAGGTATTGATACTGTCGCTAAAGCAGTAGTTACTACACTAGGCCCTAAGGGTAGAAATATTGCGATAGACAAAAAATGGGGAGCTCCGAATATCATTCATGACGGCGTAACCGTTGCAAAAGAAATTGAACTTCAGGATCCGTTTGAAAACATGGGTGCACAGCTTGTAAAAGAGGCAGCAACTAAAACAAACGATATCGCAGGAGACGGAACCACTACTGCGACTCTTCTTGCACAGCAAATGACCCAGGCCGGAATGAAAAATATTACTGCAGGGGCAAACCCGATGGTTGTCCGTAAGGGAATGGAGAAAGCAGTTGACGCTGTAACAAAAGAACTGAAGAAAATTGCAAAACCTATTAAAGATAAAGAAGAAATCACCCAAGTTGCTACAATTTCAGCTGGTGATTCTGAAATCGGAACAAAAATCGCAGAAGCTTTGGAAAAAGTAGGGCGGGACGGTGTAGTTACTGTTGAAGAAGGAAAGGGTTTTGAAATTGAAATTGAATACAAAGAAGGAATGGAATTTGACCGAGGATATGTTTCTCCGTATTTCGTAACTCAGCCTGATCGGATGGAAGCAGAAATTGACAGTGCTTACATATTGCTGACCGATAAAAAGATTTCATCAATTCAGGACATGTTGCCCTTTTTGGAAAAATTCGTAAAAGTTTCTAAGAATTTGGTAATCATAGCTGACGAAGTTGACGGTGAAGCTTTAGCGACACTGGTTGTCAATAAGCTTAAAGGGACATTTAATGTACTTGCAATTAAAGCACCGGGCTTTGGTGACAGGAGAAAAGAAATGTTGCAGGATATTGCGGTGCTAACAGGTGGAACGGTAATCAGTGAAGATACGGGGCGGACATTTGAGTCTATTGATATGCCTGATTTAGGGCAAGCAGATAAAGTTTGGGCAGATAAAGACAACGCCAGGATTATCGGTGGAAAAGGTGATCAGTCAACAATTCAATCACGCATCAGTCTGCTTAAAAGGCAAATATCTGAAACCGATTCTGATTTCGATAAAGAAAAGTTGGAAGAAAGGTTGGCTAAACTTTCCGGCGGAGTGGCGCAAATTAACGTGGGTGCTGCTACCGAAGTCGAGATGAATGAGAAAAAGGAACGAGTTAAAGACGCGGTCGGCGCAACGAAGGCTGCAATTGAAGAAGGCATTGTTCCGGGAGGAGGGGTTGCATTGTTGAAAGTTCGAAAAGTACTGGACGAGGTGAAGGTTGCCAATGATGACGAAAGAACTGGAGTTGATATTGTTCGGGATGCACTAGAACAACCCATCCGCTGGCTGGCCAAAAATGCCGGAGAAGATGATGGTTATGTTGTACGCACAATTCTTGATGATAAAAGTAAGGTCAGCTTTGGCTATAATGCATTAACCGGTGAATTTGGTGACATGCTTGCCATGGGTATACTTGATCCTGTTAAAGTTACCCGTTCCGCTCTGCAAAACGCAGCTTCCGTTGCCATGATGGTTTTAACAACAGAAGGCCTTGTAACGGATATTCCTGAAAAGAATCCTCCAGCCGGTGGGGGAGGTATGCCTGGCGGCATGGGTGGAATGGGTGGAATGGATTATTAAAGCGGTTACTTCTTTACTTAATTTTTGCTACAATTGCTTCTTGTGATTAGACTTTCTTTAAAACGGCTACTTGAAAAATTAGATGTAGAGCTGAAAAAGACACAAAAAAGAGCTGAAAACACTCGATTAGATGCATTGGAAATTGCAAAATCTGCGGCTGGTTCTCCGTCACAATCAGGTGACAGGGAGCACGCTGTGAACCAAGCATCAATTGTTCAAGATGCGCAATCGCTTTTAGAAAAGTTAATATCTGACATCAGGCAAGAGATTGGCAAATCTCCGCCGACTATTTCAAGACCAAATACTTTTATTACTTTAACTTTGGATGACGGTCCTCAGATGCAATTATTTCTTACGGATACGCCGATTACTCTTTCCGGTGTTACAATGGTTTCGACACTTTCTCCTTTGGGACAGGCGGTAATCAGAAGAAAGGCGGGAGAACGTTTTTTGGTAGAAATTGGCGGGGTTACAAAAACGGGTGAAATACTTGCAATTGATTGATGTGGAATAAGGCAGAAAAAATACTACTAAAAGACAAAAAACTTCAGCCCGTAATTGAAAAATGGGGAAGTTGTACCATAAAAAAAAGTAGGGTAGAAGTTTATTTTGAAGAACTAATTGACTCAATTATCAGTCAACAATTGTCAGGAAAAGCAGCTGCAACAATTTTTCAGCGGGCGAGGGGAGTAATTAAAGCTTCCTCACCCACTCCACTCTCCCCTATTATTCCTTTTGAAGTTTTGAAAGTTCCTGAGAATAGTCTTCGTATGGCCGGGCTTTCGTGGGCGAAGATAAAATATGTTAAAAATTTGGCAGAAAAAGTGGAAAGGGGAGAGGTAGTTCTGAAAACTATCGATAAACTTTCTGAAGAAAATGTTATCCAGGAGTTAGTTAAAGTTAAAGGCGTGGGCCGCTGGACAGCGGAGATGTTTCTCATGTTTACCCTTGCTCGTACTGATATCTTTCCTCTTGACGATTTAGGTATCAGAAAAGGAATGAAAGAGTTGTATGGAGAGAATTTAACGAAGGAAGAAATGGAAACATTATCAAATAAGTGGAGCCCTTACCGAAGCATAGCCAGTTGGTATGTTTGGAGGCTATTAGATTAAAATATGTTATCCGAAATAAATTCAGGACCAAAAAAGGAAGCTATAAACATAAGTAAAGGAGTAACTTATATAATTAGAGACGGAGAAAAATTCTTATTAAGTAAAAGAATAAAGGAGGACTCAAATTTTTTTGGATCATATGTTTTTCCCGCAGGACGAGTTGAATCTGAAGACTCTTCAGCGCTAGATGCAGTAAAAAGAGAAGTTGAAGAAGAAAGAGGTGTTGTTTTTAGTAATGCGTATGAAATTGGAGAAATAACATTTCGACATCCAAACGGTTGGGAAATTACCCTAACTATATTTCTAATAGATATAGAGAATATAGAAGGTCAATTAATAAATTTAGAGCCTGAAAAAGAAGAATTACATTGGAAAAATTTGGAAGATTGCAGGAATTTGTGTACTACTGACAGAGCCAGAAAAGTTCTAGAAATTCTAGAGGAATATCTAGCGGGGTAAAACTGAATACGGGTTGATTGCCCGACCATTGTCTTTTACTTCTAAATGTAAATGGTCTCCGAAGGAGCGACCTGTTGCACCCATTTCCCCTAATTTTGTTTCCAAACCAACTTCCTGACCTTGTACCACATTAATTTTAGATAAATGTGCGTAAAGAGATGTTAAATTGTCTCCATGATTAACAATTATAGAGTTTCCATACCCATAACGTGAATATTCTACAGCCTCAACATATCCGGGCATAATTGACCTGATTTCGTCCCCAGTAACTCCATCTAAATCAAGCGCAGGATGATAAAAACGATATCCTTGAGTAACACGCATCACTTTTACAGGATTTTGCAGGCTTTTTTGTGTAGTCAGAACGATAGGCGACTCCGTAACTGCAAGATCATCATTTGCAGCATAAGTTGCAGACGTGCTAGGCATTAGGGATGAGGCCACAATCATAACTGCCAGGTTTGCACCAACCAGTTTTTTAATCTTAGTATGCTGAAATATGTGTCTGAAAAAGCGCGATATTTTACTGCCTTTTTTAACACGTAGAAGTTCTCCCAAACTAGGAAACAGCGGGTTTTCGAGCAAGTCTTTACGCCTTTTGGTAATTCCTACCATTAAGCGGTACTTGCGGGGCAGATTGATGGTTAAGCTTCTCATAATGTCCCATGCTTGGGACAACAGGGGCAAGAGTTGCAAAAAAAATCTCGCAAATACTTTGCAAGATACTTGAAAGTATACACTAAGAAACCTTGAAAAGCAAGTTTTTAGTAAATAATTTTTGGCTGAGAAGTGAGTCTTTGTGCCTGCTTTTTGTCTGTCACTGCTCGAGTTAATTGAGGCCGGAGCGGGAATCGCCCCGCAAAACATCTACCTTGCCTGGCGCTATCGATGAGCGCGAAGGACGAACGCCAGTGAGGCCGGAGCGGGAATCGAACCCGCGCATCGCGGTTTTGCAGACCGCAGCGTTTCCACTTCGCCATCCGGCCGAGCCTACCAATTGTAATCTATTTTAGACTAAAAACCAACGTGCCTAATTTAATTTTTAAAGTTTGATAGAATAGACACTTTTGTAACTTTCAGATATAGTTAATATATGGACACTGACTATCACTTTATCCGTGGAAAAGAAGTTGTAAAAAGTCCGAATCCTGTACAGAAGAAGAGCGGTATTTTAGGATCGCTTAAACTGTTTTTACCCGTATTTGTTTTATCTGCATTGCTCCCTGTTTTTATGATGGCCATGATGAATCCCGGAACAACACGCGTGCTTACGAGAGCAGATGAAAATGCGCAGTTAAGAATTTGGATGGAACCTAAAACTGTTATTACTGGTCCGGGACAACCGGTTGAGTTAACAATAGTCAGCTCTCTGGATACACAAGGTTTGTTGCCACCACCGATTGAAGTTACCTTGTCTTCCTCAGAGGAAGTTGATATTGATAATACTGAAATAACTTTTCTTGAACCTGTTGTAGGTAAAGCTACATTGGGAATAGTGTCTGTACAAGCTTATACTCCGGGTACTTATACCATAAATGTTTCAAACGACTCTGTTCTGGTTCCGAATTTAGCAACTCCGTTACAAATTCTGTCAAGTCCGGCTACTTTAGTAGTTAGATAATTGTCTTTATACACAATCTGCCTATGAAACTACGTAAAAACAATTTTGGGGTAACATTAATCGAACTTCTGATTGTCATTGCAATAATTGCCACACTACTTATTCCTATTTTAATAACTTACGGCAACTCACGGCGAAATCAAGCACTTAAAATTTCAGCTGAACGTTTTTCGACTTTGGTTACTACTGCTCACATTTACGCCCGTGAAGCAAAAGGCGTAACTGCGTGGGGGGTTGTGCGAGAAACTCCTACAACATATGCTTTGGTAAGCGGTATTCCGGGAACGTATGATATAGAAATCCGCAGCGCTACAGAACAGCAAGTCTCATTTACAGACGACTTTACAATCTGGTTCGATTTGGGCACCGGAGAAACCGACAAAACTCATACTTTGTATTTGGAAAGCGGCGGTAAACAAACGGAGATTGTTGTAGAAACAACCGGCGTTGTTGAAATAAAGACTTTATAGCTTACATTCTTTCTATGAAATCGCGATCACATCAATCCGGATTTTTAATTATTGAAGCACTTATTGCTATTCTGGTTGTTACTATGATTATGCTTTCTTTATATTCAGCGATAGCTTCAATTCAGCTTTCCTCAAACAGATCTAAGTATGATGCTGAAGGAAGTTTGCTTTTACAGGAAGGTATGGAAGTTGCCCACAATGCGCTTTTGACGGATTGGAATTATGGGAACGGTACTTATGCACCTGCATACAATGAAATGTATAATTCCTGGGAACTTGTTAGCGGTGAGGAAACAGATCTTCACTCCCGTTTTACACGGCGTTTAGTAATATCTCACGTATGCCGGGATTCTGCAGGAGAAATTGTAGATGGACTTTCCGAAACTTGTCCCGGCTTTACGCTTGATTTAAATAGTAAAACCGTTACGGGTACTATTGAGTGGAAAGACGGCCCAAACTTTCGTAGTCATTCTGTGACTTTATTAGTTTTTAATCGTAACAACTAAATGAAAAATAAAAAATTACAACGAGGTTTGACTCTTTTGGAAGTTTTAATTGGAATGACAATTTCGGTCATTCTTTTTTTGTTTGCTACAAATATTATGGTTGTACTTTTTAATTCAACCAATAAAGACAAAAGAATACAGGATATTGAACAGGTGAAAAATGATATACAAATCGACTTGAGTAACAAAGTAAAATGGGCAGAATCCGTATCTTTCAGTAGCGGCATGTTAACGATTGACGGAGACTCCTACCGTGTTCAGGATGAAGGTCTGTATAAAAACGATGTTCCGTTAACGCCTAAATCAGTAAAAATTAAAGACATGAAAGTTGAAAAGCAGACTGTGTCGTACGCAATTAAAACACCTAAAAATGGCACCGGACTACTGACTGAGTTTTATAATGATCCTGATTTATCGGTTAGAGTTTCGGACGGAATTAGTAAAACGGTTGATTTTGATTGGGGTGCGGATGCTCCTTCAGGATTAAATACAGACAACTTTTCTATACGCTTTTTAGGACAAATTGAAGTATCTACAGATGGAACATATACTTTTTATGTAACTTCAAATGACGGAGCGAGACTCACCGTACACGATGAAGAGCTAATAGATGCTTGGAATAGTAACGGTGTGACAGACAGAAACGGAAGTATAAACTTAGAAGGCGGAAGAAAATATGCGCTCATTTTGGAATATAGGGATAAAGTCGATGAAGCTGCAGTACGTCTATCCTGGTCCGGACCTGGATTTTCAGAAGAAGTTATTCCGACTGAAATTTTATATCCAACGAGTCTGGTTGACAGCATTAACGTGACTTTTGAAATGGAACATGCTGAAACTGCTTTTATTAAAGACACTTTACAACTTATACTTTCTGTGCATAGTGGAGGATTGATTACAATTACTGATTAGCATTTTATGACAAAAATTATAAAAAAATATTCCAAAGGCTCGGCTCTTCTAATTTACGTATCTATAATTGCCATTTTGGCAACGCTTTTGATGCTTTCTACAAGCGCAAGATCGCTTCTTGCATTGCGAAGAAAGACATCAACATTTGACAACATTGCCTCAATTTATGAGGCTGAGAGTGAAATTAATGATATTTTTGCAAAACTTGAAGGCGGGTATCTCGATTCTGATGACTTTCCTTTAGATTATAATATTGAGTTAACTGACCCATACAGAGAATTGAATATTAACGGTATTATTGACGGAACAAAACAAATTGTAACGGTAACTTCAAAAAGAGCTTTTGCTGTGAACAGTATAGAGGGGGTCAGAGAAATCCATGGATCAGGCGATACTACAAATGTTGATATTATATTTTCTTTGGATTGTACAGACAGCATGAATGGGAGCGCGGGTGACTCTAACCCTTCTTCTACCCGGCTTGAAGAATTGGAAAAAGCAACATTAAAGTTTATGGATGATCTTATTGCTTATGATACGGAAGATAGATTCCGGGTAGGAGTGTTGGCTTTCGGAGCTGATGGAAAATGGATCCGTTATGCCGGCCGTGATGTAACCCCTGATAGTGGCTTAACTAAAGAGGAAGTAAGGCAAGCAATTGATGCTAACTTTAATATCAGAACAGGAGATAGCCCAGCCTGTAATAATATTATTCGTATAACCAGTATAGGTACAGGTTACGCCGCCTCTCACGAATATTTTGCAGCTCATGGAGAAACGGGCAGAAAACAAATAGAAATTTTAGTTACTGACGGGCAGCCAAATACTCGTGCTCCGATCGGACCCTGTCCGCCTGTCACTTACTGCCCTGGTGTAGGTTCTTACGCAGACACCTGTACTACCAATCCTTATGGTTGGACATGTGATGGGGGTATAGGATCTGTGTGTATAGATTATGCTCGGGACTATCTACGCTGTACCTTGGCAGATACAAATACAGCAATTACTGAAATGCAAGATGATTATCCTGGTCAAAAAGGTACCCGAAATCCTGAAGTTGATGCATACGGTGTGATCATTTTTGAAAACATCCAATTTGAAATCGAGAATATATTTCTTAAATACGGCACAGAAGGTGGATACTTTAACCCTGAACAGGCAACTGAGTTGGGAGAGATTTTGGATTCGATATTTGACGACATTATTACAAAAACATCAACCATTCGGATTAAGCGTGTAATTCCTAATCCATAAACAATCCCCGCTAGATAATATCAAAACGGGGATTGTTAAGTTCTAAATTTTTCAACCTTCTTTTGTTTTTATGCTAATCTTTCGCGGGCGTGCGGCTTCAGTTTTAGGAATAGTAATAGTTACCACACCGTCTTTGACTTCAGCTTCAGCTTTATCCCACTGTCCACCGGAAAGCGCGCAGGTGTAGTAATATTGATAAACGGAAGACTGATAGCTGTCTTTGGATTTGGTCTCATCCTTTTTCTCAGCCTTCACTGTTACCACACCATCTTCGATTTCAATATCGACGTCTTTTGAAGGAACACCCGCGACAACACCTTCAACAACAATATCCTTTTCTGTTTCGTAGACTTTTAAACCACGACTGTTGCTGAAGGTCAAAAGATTGTCATCCTCGTCCCACAGCCTGGGAAAGATGTTTCTAAACGGATCTCTTCTGACTAAATCTGTCATAGATTCACCTCCTTTCTTTATCACTCATAAAGAGTGAGTGCTAATTCATATAATACTGAGGCTGGAGTTTGTTGTCAAGGCTTTTTATATCTGTTAAACTTGTAACTCGTGAACAGGTTACGTTTTATTGTTGTCGGGGTTGTTTCGCTGGGTTTAATTGCCATAGCAGGTTTTTTTATCTTTGGATTTTTACAACCTAAAGCTGCAGGGCTTTTAATTGAAACTAATCCTGCTGCAACAGTTTATATTAATGGACAACAGGCAGGAAAAACTCCTTATAAGAACACCCATGAACCGGGAGAAGTTGTTGTTAAACTAATTCCGGATTCTTTTGAAGTTCCCCTTTCACCTTACGAAACAAAAACAACCCTAGTATCAGGGGTTGAAACTATTGTCAGAAGAGACTTTGCTGAAACAGACGATTTGGCATCAGGAGAGATAGTGTCTTTTGAACCTTCAGGAAGCAAAGATGCGGGTATTGCAATTATTTCGGTTCCTGACAACACCACAGTTCTTATAGACGACTCAATTAAAGCGGTTACACCGTTTAAAACATCAGACATTACTCCGGGAAGACATGAAGTATCAATCAGTTCGCAAGGGTATAAAAAGCGGGTGTTTACGATGCAAGCATATAATAATTACAACCTAACTGCAGTAGTATATTTGGGTAAAGAAACCTCTCCTACTGAACCAGAGTCCATTGAAACTCTAGTTCCTGAAGTTGAAGATGTAGATAAGGTAGAAATATTATCCACTCCTGTAGGCTATTTGCGTGTAAGACAGGAACCGTCCACTGCTTCTGAGGAAATTGGCAGAGTAAACCCCGGAGACTTGTTTGAAATTATCGAAGAAGACGTTGACACAGGATGGTTTAAAATTGAATATAAAGACGGAGAAGAAGGTTGGGTATCCAAACAATATGCCAGGAAAAAGACCAGTATTTCCCCAACTGCAACACCTACTGAAGCAAGCGAAACTTAAATAGTAGCTACTCCGCCGTAAAGAACCCAGACAACAAGGGAAACCCACAGAAAAAGCGACGCAACGAGCGGTATATCGTTTAGAAGAAGCTTTTCGGGTGCTTCGCTACGATTTTCAAAGATTAGTGCTTCGTATCTCATAATCCCGAATATGGTAACCGGGATCGTCAACATAAGCAGTTTACTAATCGTTGTAGTGCGGGACAATTCTGCCAAAAGCAACCAAACCGTATTAGAAGCTTCAGGTGATTCAAAAAAAGTGAATAGAGCCCAAGACATCCAGGCAGCGTTACCGAACATGGTTACATATGAATCAAGAAGCGGTTCTGAATATTTAGCTAGACTTTTTCTGGTAGTTTGAAGTGTGTCTTTAATAACCCCCAGTTCAGCACGACGTTTGCCCGAAGCTAAAAAGAGTGCTGCAGAAATTACACAAAGCAGAAACCAAACCGACAAATGAGCGTCTATGATAAATGCTCCGGCGTATACTCTGATGATAAAGCCGGCCGCAATGATTAAAATGTCCAAAATAGCTATGTTCTTTAAACCTAAACTGTAAAGTACTTGTAATAAAACGTATCCTGCGATTGACATAAAAAACAATGTGTTAAAAGGTGCTGCCAAAAGTAGAGCAGCGGATAAAAATACAGTCATCGTAAGCAGTGCTATAGGTACGGGTAATTTACCTGAGGCAATAGGTCTTAGTTTTTTTATCGGATGCAGCCTGTCCTGTTTGGCGTCTAAAATGTCATTTATTATGTATGTTGCTGAAGTCGCAAAACTAAAGGCAATAATTGCATATATAATTCGTATTACGAGTTCCCGGTCAAATAAATGTCCGCTAAAAACCAGCGCTGCGAAAAGAGCCAGATTTTTCACCCAATGCACAGGACGGGCAATTCGGACTATTTCCCAAGGAATATTCAGGATTTTTTGGGTTGGCGATGAGCTAAGAGTAATTGTAGCCATAAAAGTAAACCTCCGACAGCCAATACAACTCCTACAATTGTATATAACTTATCGGAACTGTTCAATTGAAGGGCTAAAAGCCCCAGAAGCGCTGTTGTTATCCAGTAAAATAGTGAAGTTTGGGTTTTGCTTAAGCCAAAATCGAGTAATTTATGGTGCAAATGTCCTCGATCACCCCATACGGGAGACTTTCCCTGCACAATTCGGCGGGTAATGGTAAACGCTGTATCTACAATGGGTATTCCCAGCACAACAAGGAGTGTACCGACTTTTGCCGTAGACAGAATTGATAAAACTCCTAAAAGATAGCCTGCCATTGTAGAACCTGAATAGGATGGCATAATTCTCTGAGGATATGCATTCCAGGGTAAAAACCCCAAGAAGGCACCGGCTGTAATTGATGCAAGAATTATCGTTGGCCACTGAGTAATATCTGCTGAATACTTCAGTGAAAGAGCGGCGATTATTATAGCCGCAATACCGGTAACTCCAGGCAGTTGGCCATCAACCCCTTTTGCCCCCATATTTAAAATGTTCATCAGAAAGGTAAGCCACAAAATTCCAAAAATTGCTGATATTTCAAATGAATTTAAATTAATAATCCCTCCAAACGGGTTATTGATGAAAGTAATACCGATTCCTGACATTACCGGAATGGCAGCAACGATGAGTTGTGCTCCGATTCGCAGATAGGGATTTAAGTTGTATTTGTCATCTAAAATACCCAATCCTACCAAAAGGGTTAAGCCGGTGAGTATGGCGTATAGATGTAGGTCGTGTGGAATAAATATTAATGCTGCAAAAAGTATTCCGACATAAATTGCTAAACCGCCGCCTCGGGGTACCGGGTATGTGTGGATAACCTTTGGGTGCTTGTTTTTTGAAGGATCATCAATGATATTTATTTTTTTAGCGAATTTAATTACAAACGGAGTAATAATATAAGCTATGAGCCCGGCGACAACTCCCGGAAGAAACGCCAAAGCGGTTACATTGGGTAACATGTTAAAAACTAGCTATTAAAAAAATAATTTTAATTGTTGTTATGGTTGCCATTAAAGATACTGCAAACGCTCCAAGTAAAAGTACGTGCTGCAAATAGTCATTTTTTATAAACAATGCGAGCATTGCATTTAACACAGCTATGGCTAGCGCAATTAAATTTGGCAGCAGCATTCCCAAGGTCGGTGCAAGCTGTTCATCTCCCACCGCAAGACCGTAAAATAATGGGATTTGTGGCGGAATATGACTGCGAATAAGAATTACCAGACCCAGAGTAAGTAGGTTTATTAAAATAGTTACGCTGAGGAGCCGTTTGTTTGGTATTGTCTCAAGTGACGGTGTCTTTTTGGGGAGATTAAATCTAACCCGAACGGTAGAGGCCTTATTTTGTTTTGCCATACGTAGCTAATTGTACTAAAACGTCTACTTTGGAGCAATGAAGGAATGAAATTGTGTAGACATGTTAAACCAAACTTCAGCTTCTTCAATAGTTTGTACTAAAATGTAAGAAGATGTCAGAACTTTATTTAGTTCTGCAAATTGAGGAGCATCGGGCAGAACAACAACAACTTTAGGAGGTTTATCCTGCAATTCTTTTATGACATACCCTCTGTTCGCAAAATCAGAGATATGGTAGTCGGCAACAAATTTTAATGGCGGAAGCCTTCGGGAAAGTGCGTAAATAGTCGAACTATTACCCCAAACAAACACAGGTTCTTTCCGTTCTGTTAATGTTTGAATATAAGAAGCTACTTTATAGTTTCTGATAGCATTTCCGTCAAACGACCTAAGGTATGTTTCTTGAGAAATGTTGCCTGTCAAAAGGTTTACAAAGCGAACATAGTATGGAGTAGTTTTGTAATACCAATATTTGTAGTATACAGGAACTGAAAAAAAGATAAGAAGCGGAAGTATGACCAGAAGCTGTTCCATGGTTCTGCTTGTAAGCAGTACCCCTAAAAGAAGTGATAGCGCGGGAACTGACTGTATTAGATAGTGAGGATACGGTCGCTCGGAAAGCGTAACGGCAAAAAGCGAAAAAAGCATCCACAGACTGGCCAATAGAAAAGTTTTTGATAGTCTTTTTCGGGAGAGAACTAAAACTAAAGTACCCATAAAAGTTATGCCAGCGCGAAGCAAAAGCGGTGCATTCTTTTCAAGAAAAGAGCGTTCCTGGTCGCTTGGTCGCCAGCTTGAAAGATAGCCCACATTTTGGAAATAAGCTGCTGCGATATAATCTGGCAATGCGCCTCGGAAGTAATAATAGATAAAAGTAACTGCAATGGGTGTAATGTAGCCAACAAAAACTATAAATGCGGTTTTGAAAAAAGCAACGACAGAACCTTTTGTAAATTTTTGCGCTACCAACAAAAATACAAAAATAACAGGTATATCAAACAAAGCCGGAACTTTAAAAAGCGTAGCTATTGAAAACAGGATTCCGGCTGAAAACATTTTCAACAAACTATGCTTCTTTTCCAGCAAAAGTAAAAAAGCGCCGATGGTGGGACCTATCATAAATAGTTCTGCATTTACGATATTTCCCTCCAGTAAAGGCAGTGTCGTTAATAACGCAAAAAGTGCAGTGCTTACTTTCTGGAAACGAAGCTTTTTAGGTGCTAAATTTTGGGTTAGTTTCCAAAAGACAATTACAGTTCCTAAATGCCACAGAAGTAGAATTGATTTAAACCAAAACAAATTTCCGGCTAGTGCGGCAGTGTAATACAGTAACGGTGGTTTGTTGTCGTGGATATCAAGATAAAGCACTTTACCTTGCCGAACTCCTTCTCCAAGCGCCAGATAGATCATTTCGTCACCATAGTTATACGGTTCAAAAAATGTGGGAACTCGAAGTATCAAGACAACACTTAAGAGTAAAAACAGCCATAAAGGAACGTGGATATATTTACTAATCTTCTCCATCTTCCTGAACCTTTCTGTACCAAGTAAATGTTAAATCGCCAAATGCTTTTCTATCCGACTGTTCATAATTTTGAGGTAATTCTACTTCGTCAGGATTTCCACTGGTAACAACTCCCACCCGCTCATTCTCGGGTAGTTCCTGAACAATATCGCCTTCTTCCATCAGAGCCGTGCCTACAAAAAACGGCAGTTCGCCGCCGGAAGGAATATAAATTGGCGCAGGGATTCCGTAATATTTTGTTTCCCATAAGTGGTGTGCTCCCGAATTCCAATTTATAAGAAAGTCTTCCTCTTTTTTTGTTTCTTTAACGTAAGTTGCCAGTTCTCTAAATGGTCTTTTAACAGGGTGAGTAAAGTAATTAAAGTCAATAATAATAAACATTCCGATAAGTACTCCCAGCACTATGTTTGATGCCGGCACCCTTTTATTGGTGGACAGAATTATCATCCCTGCCGGGATGGTATAAAGAAGGTAACGGTTAAAAAAGATTGACTGGAACTGTTGCGAGACAAACCAGGTTAAAAGTATTGGCACGGCAAACCACAAAAGTAAGAAAAGCGACTTTTCAATCCTTTTTGTCCAATCGCGGATAATAAGTAGCACAAAGGTTAAATAGAGAGCGGGTTCTGCTAAGCTGTGTTTAATGCCTTGAGCTAAATATTCATAAGTTAGGTTTCTCAAGTCATCCAATGTCGGTGTGCCCAGCCAAAATCCTCCGCTAACCATTCGTGTCTGACGGTACAATGGGATTAACCAGGGTGAATATAGTATTCCTACAAACAAGAATGCTTTAAACATTTTCTTTGCAGTTACCGTATTCCTTGTAATCACTTCTTTCAAAAACCACAAGCCTTGAACAAAAACTGCAAAAATCGCAAAATGATGCGAATACAAAGCCCAAGCCGTTGCTAGTGCGTACCAGAACCATTTCTTTGTTATAAAAAAGTACATTGAGGCAGCAACACCGAGCGCCATAATGGAATACATCCTTCCTTCAAATGCATAGATAAAGAAAAAAGGATTAAAAAATGTTAAAACTGCTGCAAAGAGAGCGGTTTTTCGGCTCCAAATATGGGAAACTATTAAAAAGACAAATAGTATTGTTAAAAGATAATAAAAAAAAGATAGTCCCCGTATGACTACCTCACTTGTTCCAAACATCTGGAAAGCCAAGTGCTCAGTTATATTATAAAGAGGAGGAGATGTGTCTCTAATGATTACTCTGATAATCTCAGGTATCGGTTTCATGGAGAGAATTGCAGAGAATCCCTCATCTCCCCAAAGACTGGCGGTGAACTGATTGGGCATTAAATTATTTTAACACAAACAACCGGCCAAAAAGAGATATGTTTAACTTTTTTCGTTCTTTACATGTTTTTCGGAGAGTTTATAGTAGACATTAAGAAACTGCTGTTTCTGGGATATGAGCGAAACACTTGTTCTTCAATACCCGGTAGTGTTTGCCTTGCTGGCCGGGTTGGTATCGTGGGGGATAACTGCTTTTGGAGCAGCCGGAGTCTTTATTGTTCGCACGGTAAGCCAGAAATTTCTCGATGTCATGATGGGTTTTGCTGCGGGAGTAATGATTGCAGCTTCGTTTTGGTCTTTGCTTGATCCGGCAATTAAATTAAGTGATGAAATGGGTGGAATTAAATGGCTGGCACCCATGGTGGGATTTTTAGCAGGGGGTGTGTTTTTATGGTCAGTAGATCGGGTTTTACCACACTTGAATGTCGGGCAGAGAAAAACAGAAGGATTTAAAACTGGCTGGCATACCAGCATCCTGACTTTTATTGCTATTACCTTTCATAATTTCCCGGAAGGGCTGGCTATTGGAGTGGCATTCGGGGCAGCCGCTGCCGGGATTCCCGGAGCGACTGTTGCCGGAGCGTTAGCTTTGGCTATTGGAATAGGCATTCAAAACTTTCCGGAAGGCTTTGCAGTTTCTGTTCCTTTCAGGAAGCAAGGTCTAAGCCGTATGAAATGTTTTATGTTCGGACAGTCCTCAGCCCTGATTGAACCTGTAGCAGCAGTGATCGGTGCCTTCGGAGTTATCCTGATGCGACCACTACTGCCATATGTTTTGGCCTTTGCGGCAGGTGCGATGATATATGTGACGGTTGAAGAGATCATACCGGAAGCACAACTAAATTCAACCAGAGTAGCGACAGCCGGAGCCATGCTTGGTTTTACTGTCATGATGGTTTTGGATGTGGCTTTGGGGTAACTACCTAATATTCATCAACCTCTTTCAGCCGATCAATGTAAAGTAAGTTTTTGCTGAGGGTAATTTCTTCCATTTCCTCATACGTGCCGAATGTGTGTTTCAATTTTCGATATGCTTTTTCGTCCATCCAGATATTTCTGCCTTCCGGAATTTCTTCAAGTAATTTTCCCTTAACTTTCGTGACTCTATAAACCCAAAAATACTTATCTTCCAAGAGCCTACCGTCCTGATGGAAATGAAGATAGTGTTCTATTGCTTTCAGGATAAAGGTGCCGGTCAAACCTGTTTCTTCCTTAAATTCCCGCTTAGCACAATCAAGCGGATTTTCTCCCCATCGGATCTTGCCGCTGTGGGATCCGTACCAGCCGTAAAACGGCTCCCTCAGCCTTTGATGAATCAGGTATTCTTTTTTTCCTTTCATTTTCCTTACTGCGTGAATGGCAATTGCCAGCTTTGCCTGCCTTTCTATTTTTAGCTCATCGGTGTCAATACGGTTTGCAAATTCTTTGCCGTTGTCGGTTAAACGGTACAAATTGCCGGATTTAGTCACAAGACCTAATTCAATCAAATGTTTCAGATGAAACGCGAAGTGATCGTTTTCTATGTCAACTGTTTTCAAATCCCGGAAGCGTGCGTGGGGCTTAAACAACAGTTCCCTTAATATTGATATTTGATACTGGTGGATTGCGATTTCCATTACGGCAATTATTGTCCCAACTTTGGTTTATGTCTAGTGAAGTGAACTTCACCATATTACCCGGCTTTAGTTTACTGATAAATTACCTTTAAGTAGTCATTGGGGTTAATTTCTTTTTCTAGGGCTCGGGGAATTTCTTGTTCATTTATAAAAAATTGCAATTTTCCGCTTGAGTCGGTACAGAAAGTTTGTTTGGTCCCTGTTGTTAAACATTCTTTGGTTAATTTCATCGGAAGTGTGTCAAAGAAATCCTGCCAGGCGATATTTGGTTTTTTTATATAAACAACACTGGAATCTTTGGCTGTTATATAAACATCGTTTGAGAGGTTGTGATACATAGGACTGGTAAATATACGTTTAGTTCCGTTTGTAGTGATTTCAAATCCAGCTGTAAATTCTTGAAAAACGCTTTTTTCTTCTTGCGTGGGTTCCGCTTTTGAGTTGTTAGCTGGCGGGTTTTTTGAAATCTTTAGGATATTCCACACAACTACAAACAGCAAAAACACAAAACCGATAATTACCACTTTTCTCATACTTCATTGTAAAACAAATAATTTTAAAATATTACCTAAAATTTAGAGATTGGGGATATGGAGTTCTGATCTTAAAGTTGCAGTATCAACATCTTTAATTTGCCTATACTGCAAATATTCATAGAAGTTAAAACTCCTAATGTCTAACTTTTCATACTTTATTTTAAGCTTATCTATTTTATAAAGTAACTGCTCCACATACCAAGGTCGTGTGTTTACAAATTCAATGGTGTTTTGTTTAGGCTGAGAAAACTTTTTAAATGAATCTACTTGATCGTTGTAGGACAAAGAATCTGCAGATAACTGACTTAAGTATTGATAGTCGATTCCACTACCTGTCGCACTTTTTTTGCCGTGATAAATTAGATAGTCAAAGTTAAGCACATTCACGAGTACTAACAACGCTCCGGCTAAAACAACACTAGAGTAAGTAAACCAGGATCTTTTTAAACCTCTCCGATACATATAAGTAAAAAGTATGAATACTCCCAGTATCCAGATTG
>CAYWFF010000006.1:0-41985 GCA_964458085.1 uncultured Gammaproteobacteria bacterium | reverse complement strand
TGCGGGATAAGTTCAGTGGTTAATGCGCTATTATCGCCATAATCCCCACGAAAAATATCAGTCCCAAAAAAGAGAATTAAGTATCGATCGTTCCCAGAAAGTTTTACTGTGTCATTAATTAATGCCAAGAAATCTTCATTTGAGATATCTTTGGGATAATTTCTTGCTGTATAACCTTCAACTTCCAGAACTCCCGCATCATTATGGAAAGAGTACCCTGAAACATTGTTTTCTTCATTACTCATTTTATGTTTATAATCGTCCCACATTTTTTTATCTCCATTGCCGAAATGGGCATCCATATCTACCCACTTGATGTGAGGAAAGTTCGCGTGATAGTTCAAAAGTTCAACCATAAAAAAGAGGTGGTTGATGGGACAAAAAAGCTCATAGCGGGAATTGTCGGCATGATGTCCTCCGGTATTTGTCATAAAATACACATTTTGCAAATTTTCCCGAAGCATTTCAGCTAGTCCTTCGTATATATTATCAATATCGGAGACACTGCCGGTGAATTTCCATTTATCCTCATCGGTCAGAAGTGATCCTAAATATTCTTTAGAAAAATTATCTTTTGCAATAAGTTGGAAAAGTTCGTGGATCTTTGCAGCATCAGGCAGCGTATCTCGAAAAACAAAAGGTTCGTTAGCGTTTTTACTAGTATCATTTTTGTAATGGTTGACAACTTCATGGCGGTATTTAAATAAACCGCCATGTCTTACCGGATATGGAAAATAAATCTTGTTAACTGTCATATTTTGATTTTACTTATTTTAAATAATAACATTTGTGCGGTAAAAGCTGTATACTAACTAAATGAATAAACAAATTGCACAAGGCAGTCTGGTTGGGATACTTTTGGGTACAATAGTTTACTTTTTTTCTCCTTCACTTTTAACAAGTGACCTTTTATATAATATCGGATTTCGTCAGTCACAAGGGTTTTCTGAAGGACAATATTTTTATTCCGGTTCAGTATTTTTGGTAGGTACGTTCTTGCCTTTTTTGTTTGGAATAATCGGTGGATTTATTGGATTTCTAATTTCCCGTAGGAAGTAAAATACATGTGCGGCCGGTATACATTTGAAAAGACTAAAGAATTGGGAGAAAGATATAATCCGTACAATCCGCTTCCGACGATTGACGCTTCTTTCAATATTGCACCCGGAACCATTAACCCCGTTGTTGCCAAAAGAAGTCCGGTGGGAATTTATCTTATGAAATGGGGACTTGTACCTTTTTGGGCAAAAGATCCGCGAATCGGATACAAAATGATCAATGCCCGAGCGGAAGACATAGAAAAAAAACCGTCGTTCAGAAAACCGATACGCACCCAGCGGTGTTTAATTCCTGCTACCGGATTTTACGAGTGGAAAAAACTAAATTTGGAAAACAAGGAAGAAAAGTTCCCGTGGTTTATAAGAGTCAAAGATCAGAACATATTTTCATTTGCAGGAATTTACGATGTTTGGAAAGATGCGGAGGGTCACGAAATCCTGACTTATGCAATTATTACAACTACTCCAAATAAAACAATGGGAAAAATCCACAATAGAATGCCGGTGATACTTGAGACTTCCGAAGAAACCAAATATTTAGACGAAAAGACTGAGCTAAATTACATCCTAAACCTATTAAAACCGTTTCCTGATGCAAAAATGGAATGCTGGCCGGTTTCTTTAAAGGTAAATAATCCCCAAAATGATTCGCCCCAGCTTATCGCAAGACAAGATAAGCAATTAAAAACGTAAATTCACAGAATCAAATTAAATAAATACCCCATCAATACAATCCCGCTTATTGTTATAAGGAAAAACATAGCCAAAAGTTCCCGTTTCATTAACCTCGCAAGCATTAAACCTTCCGGAATTGATATGGTTACCGTTGCTGTCATAAAGGCAAGAACCGTTCCCATAGGAATCCCTTTGGCAATTAATGCTTCTACAATAGGAATTACTCCAATTGAATTGGCATAAAGCGGCGCTCCCACAATAACTGCAGAAGGAACTACCCACCAGGATTTTTGAGAAAGGGTGTTTGTAATATAGCTTTCAGGAACAAAACCATGAATTATCGCCCCTAACGCCACACCCAACAAAACATATGGAAATACTTTTTTAATGATACCAAACGATTCAGCCAACCACCGCTTTGCAAGAATTTTGAATGGTACGGCAGCAATTGAATTTCCAACGTCTTTCGTATTTTTGGAATTAATATTTATAAACTCCTCACGGACGTACTTTTCCATTCCCAACTTTTGGATAATTACTCCGCCCATGACTGCAATTCCTACACCGACAAAATTATATAGTAAAGTGGTTTTAATTCCGAAAATTGCAGGAAATAAATAAAGTGAGGCTTCATTCACCAATGGTGAACTAATTAAAAACGCAAATGTTACACCCAAGGGAATTCCTGCTGATAAAAAACCGATAAAAAGCGGGATAGAAGAACACGAACAGAAAGGTGTGACAACACCCAGAAGCGCTGCCAAAAGATAATTTAAACCATACCATCTTCTTTGTGTTAGAATTTCCCGTACTTTTTCTAACGGAAAATAATACCTGGTTACCGCCATAATAAAAGTTACCAAAAGAAGCAGAGTTGTGATTTTCAAAAGATCATAAATGAAAAAATTCACAGCATTTCCCCAAAATGACCCCGGAGTGATGTCAACCCATGAGTAGGTTGCTCTATCGGCAAACATTTGGTACGGTCGGAAAATATCCATTATAAAAGTGCTTCCTTTATGACGTTTTTGATTTTTTCAATATCTGGAATATAACCCATATAAGCAATTTTCCCATTAACAACAAGAAGTGGACTCGACATTGCACCGAGTGCAACCAGTCTTTTTATACCTATGTCTCCGGAAACATAATCAACGTCACACTCTATCTCCAATTCCTTGACTGCTTTTTGACTTATTTCGTAAAGATTTTTACACGTAGGACAACCCGAACCGACAACTTCAATTTTCATCCCGACTTCACCTCCTTATTAATAATTTGAAACAAATGTTTGGTTATAACTTTTCCCCGGGAAGTTAGTGAATAGAATACTTTCAAACCCTTTTTAGCATCGACTACCAGCTCTGCATCTTTTAAGTCTTTTAAATGATGTGAAGCAAGACTTTGTGATAGCGTTAAATGTTGTGTGATTTCGCAGACACAGTGTGTTCCCTGAAGCAATACGCACAGTATTTTTAATCTGTTCTCATCTCCGACAAGTTTTAAAAGTGAAGCAAGTTTAGCAACATTTGTTAATTCCTTAGTATTATCAACGCAGCAACTATATGAATCCATGTTCATATAGTAAACCGGGAAACAACTTTTAACAATAGCTATCTTTTAAAGACATCTGAAGTTTACTTCTAAATTCTTATACTTTTTGTCATATTACCTATTTCCTGCAGGAAGATTCTCTGGGTATTGCCTTCATTTAGTTGACTGATGTTTATGAACTTGACTTCAACTGTGTCAACATTGTTACCGTTTACCAATAACTTTCCGCCAACTTTAAATACTTCATAAAAAATAAGAATTCCATGCGCGTCTTCACCGTTCAAGGTAAAGTAGTCATCGGCGACCTGAAGTAGGCGACCGACTTTTATGCTAAGACCGGTCTCTTCACTAAATTCACGTATTAATGCCTCAGGAACTGTTTCATCTATGTTGACACCGCCTCCCGGTAGACCGAATTTATTACAAACAGGATTTCTTTGCATTAAAATGTTTTCTTTATCTAAGAGAATTCCGTAAACGCTGACCCTGAACCGAAAGTTCTTTAAATTCCTGTAGTGTTTATTTTCTTTAAAATCATAAGCAATAACAATTTTATCCGGATTCTTAGAGAATAGAGGATCAGTCATAATAGTTATTATAACCTACACCGAATAATCTTTACCGGGAAGCTAGGGTTTTATGAGTAGGAGACCACACTGCGTTTGCGAGTAATTCGTTCTTTGTATTCCCTTATCTGACGGGTTATTTCTTTTTCGAGTTGGGTTATTGCAACAGCTAAGTCTTCATGTTTTTCTTCCGCAAAAATATGTTTTTTCTCGGGAAGGTATAATGAAAAATTAATACGATATCCCCATCGGCTGCCTTTTTTAATTCTAATAGATGCAGTTTTAATATCTTCGTTAAAGTTAGTTAGATATTTTTCTATTTTTACTATAAATTTTTCCTGCAACACTCGTCCGATGTCCGGAGTTAAATCCATATCCTCAACGTTTATCTGAACATTCATACTTTAAACCTTAGCGTTGCCGACGGAAGCATCAATGTTTCATCATCAATAAATATAACCTCACTGCTGTTTTCAATTGCACGTCTTAAAGTTGCCTGTGCTATGTCCTGATACTTATTATCAATATGCGGTTTTAAAAATAATTTGTCAACCACTCCGAGTTTGGCTGCATCATACACAGGCACCCAGCCTTCTACAAATGTGTCATATTGCTCTTTTGCTCTATCATAGATTTTTTTATGCTCTTTTTTCAAATGATTTTTTATAAAACCGGCTACATCGCTCTTTAATTCACTTTCCGATTGGTGTACTTTTTCCATCAGCAAAAAGGTCGGGTTACCAAATTCGCTTTGGTATTTTTCCGCCCAGTCATCTATAAAATCAGAAAAGTTTAAAGAGTGAGCAACGACAACGATGGGGTAGGTGTCTTTATGAAATATTTTTTCTTTCAAAATTGTTGCAACTTCCCGCATGAATTCTTGGTTTTCTTTTATAAATCTTTTTTGCAATGTCTTTTCACCTGTCGAATGAATTACGCTTGACTCACGACTTGGTCTGTATTGAGCTAAGTATTCATGTTCTTTTTTCAGTGCAAAGTCATTTGGCTTTACAGTAATTTTTTTAAGTTCATTTGTTTGGAAAGAATACACGCGGCACTCTGTCCGGGAAATCGATAAAACCAATGTCTTTTCTGCTAAATAGCTTGTCCACAAAAGCTGATCAAAATCGTAATCGGAATTAATCGTGATTTCCCGAACGGGGGTGTGAGGTAATACTTCTACGGCATCCAATATAAAGCTGTCATTTCCTACAACTCTACCGAATACAACGACACCCTCTTTCCAATCATTTTTTTCCTGAAGCACTGACATAGAACTGTCTAAAATTTTTTTATGAAGTACGTCATTTGTGTCTTGGATAATGCTTTCTCTTAAACTCGATAGCAGAAACCCTTTGACTCTTTTTAATTCATCCCTCGTAAATCGTTCCCGAGTGGGGTGGTAAAATGTAAGACAAAGAGTATCAGGAGGACTTGAGTCTTTTATTTTCAAAAGTCGTGTTACAGGCTTCGGAATCTTCATAACCTTCCTGACTCATTAGAACATCGCAGTGCAAGTTTGTTAAAAGAAGAATGTAATAGAGATGTAACAACTATTGTGAGAAAAGAACATCTCCCAACGTGCGGTTGTTTATATATATTTCTACAGATTCAACACTTGGAAACTGCATTGCAGTCTTTACTAATTGCGCCTCTACGCGGGGACTGTCGCACGTACCGCCTAAAGTCAATTCTCCACGCAAGCGAATTGTTGCTATACCGCTTTTTACGACCACGCTCTCAACCTGTAAATTGGACCGGTAAAACACATTATAAAGATCTCTGTCATTGTAGGAAACAGTCATTTCATTTTCAGAAAGAAGTTCATCAAGCGTTGCTCTCAATATCCCTTTGGTTGCTGGTATTTGCCTCGTTACTGGAACAACCACGTCATTACAGCCAAAAGTTTCACCACTAAACCCTTCACCATCTAAACCAACAAAATATAGTTTGATTTCTTCAGTATCGCCGTTTTGGCCATTGGTGGGTGTTGGCGATAATTCTTGGGCGGGAGAAGGTGAGATGTCGTCATTATTGTCAGAAGTTTGTGTAATATTAGTATTGTAAAAATATACTGAAGCTAATATTAATATGACTGCAAAAATTAACCCAACAATGTAGCGCATATGTAATTATAACTTCTGTTTGTAAAAGATGAATAAGAGAATGTGTTTATGAATCCTTCAAATTTATCTTTAAGTTTACGGATAATTTGTTGCTTTTAATTTCAGATAATATATTGGGGAAGCAATTATTATAGGGTGTGTGAATGTGAGTTGCAATTAGTCACTGAAAATTCCTATAGTTTATCTATAAATTATTAGTAAACAAAAACGATAATATAAAAATAACTTTTATAAAATAAATTAAGTTAGAATTAAAAAAATAAATAATATATCTAATAAAATACGTATAAAATAATATAAAAGTAAAATTAAATATATTAAAAAATAAATACTAAAAATACATTTAACAAAATACTCAAAAAAACCTGACTAATTTAGGACGATTAATTAGTCATCAAATACAAGAAACCCGTCTTAGAATTGATGTGCAAAATGTTTAAAGATACTTTATATGTACCGATAGCTGGATTTTTAAAACTTATATGTAAATAAATAATTTCCGTAAACGGTACCCAGCCGATCGTTAAAAATATTTTTTTTAAAAGGTGAATTTTTAAAAACTCAAAAACGCTAAGCCTCACATATGCAAAAAAATACTAGATTTTAGCAAGTAATTAAAGTACGATATGAATATATGAATAATTTTTCATATGATATTGAAGAAAGTGAAAACAGTATTTTAGATAAAAAAGTAGCTTCAGTTTATTTAACTTTAAAAATACTTTCTGAAGAAAACCGAATAAATATTTTGTCTATACTCCTCTCTTCCCCTTTATGTGTGAGTGAATTGCAAAACATCCTTAATTTATCCCAAAGCCTTGTATCTCATCACTTACGAGACTTAAAAGACTTAGGTTTAGTCCAAAGCGAAAAAAACGGTAAATGGGTATTTTACTCTCTTACGGATAAAGGTAGAAAAATTTACAGCTTAATAGAAAGTTTTTAATATCCCGCGCTGACTGTAACGATTTGCACGGCAAACATTACAAACGCAGATACTGCAACTACGAACCCTAAGAATAAATTTCGAATTGTCTGCATTGAGGAGATTCTCTCAAACTAAAATGAAGTAAGCCCTAGATATCGGTAAGAGTGTTGTGAGAAGTTAATATTAAACCTATTCTGTTCTTTTTAAAAAGTCACTTACGATATTGGGTAAACGTTCATGAAGCCATTCCGCCATCTCAACTTCGTCTTTAAGAATTTCCTCCAGAGTGACAATGGAATCAACCAGCCCAAGAGAATTTGCAGCGGCAATTAGTGTCCTATATGTAGCAATTTCCATATGTTCTGTAGTGTATTCTGCGATGTTGTTTTTAATAACAGTATCGTTTACAAGCGCGCTTGACGGACCCACCACTATCCCCATCATTTGCCCCAGCATGCTTTTAATTTCTGATACATCAGTATTTAAATCGGTAAGAAGCGTTTTAACCTTATCGGCATGAGCCTTAGTAAGTTCTAAATGCTCGTCAATTTTTGCAACAAGCTCCGGATATCCATCTGCTTGTTTTTTGTGGTTTTCTAATACTTTTACTATCTCCTGCTCCATTGCGTGAGCATTCTGCAACCAGGTTATGTAAGTTTCCTTTGATGCCATAAAACTAACGTTAGCATTACAGACTATCGCATTTTTTTTATGTAGTTTAAGTAAGTAATAAGAAAGAAAGTATCTGAAAATTAGCTAATTAGCGGAAATGACTGTGTTGTTTTCTGTTGCCTTACCAAAGTCTGTAAATTTAGAAGTTTTGTCAAGACATTAAGCGTTTTATTATAGGAAAAATATTTTCTGCCTAATTTAAAATTCTCTGAAGTGTGTTCTTCGTAAATGCGTTTATTTTTTAAAACATAAAGCATTTGACCTGCCGCCTTCATTAGTTTCCCTTCCGGGATTTTTGCAAAATTGTCCGCACCCGAATGGAACACCTTGTCTCCTAAACTAATATAAGTAAATCCTTTTGATTTTATGTCACTTTTAAAAACAGGGTATTCAAATAATGCTATCGGTTTTTTAGAAAATATTGCCTCCAAAAACTGGTTTCCGAAACCTTCATATTCGCTTGGATACGTTACGAAATCTGAATAGGTATGAAGTTTAAGTATGGGCATAAGTCCCTCTTCTTTGTTCCGGAATTTTCCGTTTAAAGTTATAAATTTAACGTTTTTAGATTCAGCATAAGATATAAGTCTTGCCAGATAATCTTCATCGGTTTTTTCAGCATATCCGGCCTCGACAAGCAGGACACGGTTTTTATCCGGGTAAAACACTCTGCCGTCATGAAGATTAAAAGGTCCTGTTTTTTTTACTTGTTTCTCCATTTCAGCTATAAAATCAATAGAAATTTCAATGTTTTTTCTTCTGACAACTCTGGTTGCCTGAAGAGCGACAATATCGTTTTCCTTTACTCCTTTTTCTGTCAACAGTTTTTTATAGTATTCATCTTTAGGAATTTCTTTTTTAAAGTTTAGCGTATCATATAAAATTGCCGGGACTATTCTTTTTTGCTTAATAAATTTATTTCGGGCAATTTTGTTTATCACGGCATACTTCATGTAGGTTCTCTCAGGCGGAAAATAATTTTTTAAATAGTTTGAGATAAAACGGTTTGAGGGGTTCTTCTTCCGGATTTTCTCCCAGTAAAAGTCATGATTCACCAATAAAGTCGGAACACTATATCGGTCAAGAACCGCGGCTAAAGCATTCGCTGCGGGCAAATTGGCACCTACCGAAAATATATTACTTATTATAACCGCATCCGGTCTCACCTTTTCAAATACTTCCGCAAAACTTTTGGTTAACCTTGCTGATAGAAGTGAAAACGCATCTGTAAAAGCTTCAGGGGTAAGAGTAGTAAATCCGTTAAAAGCGTTTTGGTTTACTGAAAATACTAATTTATCATGCTGGTGCTCCAAATGTTTAATAACAAAATCAGCTCCAAAGCTTAGTTGCCCACCGCAAAGGTAAACTTTTGCACCACAGCTTTCGAGGATTTCTTTCCAAGCTGCAATCTCAAGTGAAACACCGTCAGTTTTTCCGACTCTAAAATGGATAATAAGAATTTTTTTTCCCTTCATATATTAAGCTAAGGGAACGCTAAGTGTATTTATACTACACTAGTAATTTAAACCGTGTCTACTTAAAATAAATCAGAATCTGCCGATTTTAAAAGCTACATCAGTTACATTTTCCGGAAGTCTTGAGAGATCGAGAGTAAGCCTACCCGAACCTGTTGTTGTAAAGGTGTAGAGTTTTTTCTCCATATTCCCAGATGTCGTAAAAAGTAATACTTCTACCGGAAATGTATTATATGGCTTCAAATTATCAATAGTTACACGGCTTGTCAGCCTGCTGATATTTTTTCCACCGACTACCGAACTTACTGTATGTTCTTTGTTTTGTATCCACAAAAAGGCGCTACTTCCGTCTTTTTCTTTTTGACCAACTACCCGTGTTTTCAAATCACTGACTTGCGGATTAATATCAATATATTTGCCGTTTGCAACGGAAATATTGTTCATAAAATCATAAAAATAAGCGTAAATTTCATATAAACCGTTCTCGGTATCCCCGTCTGGACCGGGTTGTTTGCGAATATTGTCAGTCCACCAGTAAAGTTCATACATTCCCGATGAATCAAGTTGCGACCACAAAAAGTTATGTAACCAAACTCCGGCAGTGTCTTTTTTAAGATTTTCTAACTCAACCTGCCTGGTCAGGCTGTCTAAACCGGCTTCTCCGCGAACTACCGGTTTTTCAACATTAACTGAATCAAGTTTAAACCTTATATCCCGGCTATAATCAATGTGATAACCAGCCGCATCACCTTCGTATAAAGGGTTTTTAAGCCAACCCGTACTTACATATGCGTGGACATCGACATAATCAAGCTCGGAATAATTAATTACTGACCAAAAATTATTGTAAGGTAATCCGCTCCAAAACGAGGTGGTCGCAAGATGGTTCGGATCAAACGTATGCATTGCTTTTGCAAAATGCGCAGCATGATTATAATGTGACTGCCTGTTCGGATCTCCCTCATTCAAAAGTTCCCATGAATGTATTGCCTGAGAATAGCCCCACCGTGCAGCTAGATAGCGCCAGTAATACTCCTGCAGCTTACGGGATTTTCTGCCTTCTTCAGAGTGGAAACGATCCCATCCCGAACCGCCGTTTACCGAAAGAGAATCGTCATATTTCCCATCAGATCTAATCCGGGTAAGTATCCTGTCTTCTTTATCACTCACTACAAGTTTGAGATATATTCCCGAATCTTCAGCCATTTCAATTACCCGATCCATTTGGGCGGCTGCCAGCTGATCAACATAACGGTGATAATCTAACCAGCCTTTAAAAACAACATTCGGTCCCACATCTCCATTTGCATCCAATTCACCTATGTGAACCCTATCAATATATACAGTACTGTCGTTATTTAAACCGACTGCAAGTGCGTGTCCCCAATTAAAAATAATTCTTCCTTGGGTGTTTGTAAAAGTACCCTGTAAATTGATCCAACCATTGCCCCAGTCTTTTATGGTCCATTTCGGGTTAGGTCCTAAAGTTACTACTGTGTTTGCAGGATCCAAAAATTTCCCGGGGTCTTTTATTAACTTCACAACTAAATCTTCCTGCTTAAAGTCGGAGGACTTTTTGACACGCAGCTGTAAACCGTAAGTTTTTCCTGCCTCCAGCCCTCCTGTGATAAACTGGTTATCATCAGCACTTTGAAAAATATAGTCTCCCCTACCTGAAAGCTTTATTGAGAAGTCATGGTCATTAAACGACTCTTCGTCGCTTCTTTTACTGTCTGCTCTTTTCCAGGCATCCCAACCATGAGTTCCGCGGCTAAAGAGGAGTTTATTTCCCAGCCACATCCTGAAAAATGTAGCATTTGACTTATCATAGAGGGCAAATTTTTTGGCTGCGTTTTCAGTTGATGTAAAACTGGTTTCATGACCAATTCCCACAAAAGTTGTACCGGAATCAAATTCAAAGTAACGGGTATCGTTTTTTGCAATTTCAACAAATCCGTTAGAGTTTAAATTGTCAGTTACGTTAAACGTCCGCACCCACGATTCTTTCCAGTTTGGATAATTTGATGCATCCTGAACACGTATTTTATATCGCCACTCCCCTTTTTCTTTTGCTGCATATCTTATTACCCAATGAGGTTTTCCGACAGGATATATCCATTCAAATTTTTCAGGACCTACAGAAGAGTCGATTAAAGTATTTTGGAAATAAAATCCAGGGATAACATTTGCTTTGCTCCAATCGCTTTCACCCGGAGGCAAAAATAGTCCATCAACAGTAATACCGTTCCTTGTTACTAAACCAGAAACAGTTTGATTATCATATGGGTAAAATCTATTGGTAGCAACACTATCGGTAACGTCCAATGTCACTTCAAATTTTTCATATTTTTTTACGGTTTGAGCAGATTGGCTTACATTTTGTATTTTGGGATCTGCAAATACCTCTGAGGTCATGTTGAAATAAAGAATAAAAGCGGCTGAAATACCTAGTAATAGCTTATTCATAATGTTGATTTAATAATAAATACTATAGGCAGCGAAGAAGGGAGTAAGTATAATTGACAAAATCCTAAAATGCAAGCAAACAATCCTCTTTAATGTTCATAAAAACTAACATACAATCGTTATGGTACGCATGAAAAATTCTCAATTGATATGTGTCAGCGGAATGCCCGGATCCGGGAAAAGCTTTGTCTCAGATGAATTGGTCAAAAAGGGTTATTTGTATGTAAGATTTGGTCAAATTGTTTTGGATGAAATAATTAAACGCAACCTGTCTCCTACGGAAGAAAATGAGCGAAAAATTCGTGAAGATATCAGGGCAAAATTCGGCATGGGGGCAATGGCAATTCTGAATTTGTCAAAAATTGAATCGCTGCTTGAAAAAGGAAATGTTGTAGGTGACGGTTTGTACAGTTTTGCTGAGTATAAAATACTTAAAGAAAAATTTGGCAATCGACTGGTCGTTATTGCAGTTTACGCTCCTCCAAAACTTCGCTACAAAAGAATTTCTAAGCGTATATTGACCAAAAACGATAAAGATCTTCGTAACCGGCCGCTTTCCTCCGAAAAAGCCCGGGCCAGAGATTATGCAGAAATTGAAAACATCGAAAAAGCCGGGCCTATTGCCATGGCGGACTACACGCTTCTGAACACCAAAGATATATCTTTTTTACTGTCGCAGTTTACCGAAATACTGAACAAAATTGAAAAAGGCTAGAAAGTTTAAACACCTATACCAGGAGTACTTTCAAATAGTTTTTAGGCTAACTAAAATTATTTTAAAAAGACAAGGCTGGTAGTATTTACCACCAGCCTTTGTTAATTTTATTTACCAAACTTTTCAGCTTCCGTTTTTACTTTTCTTACGTTTAGTTGCTTTAATTTGCCGTGGTTTACTTTCCTGTGCGATCGGCGCTTTGACTTTCACTATTCCGTTATCGATTTCCGCTGAGATTTCCCCAGCATCTACGCTCCGTGGTAAAGTCGTCATATATTCGTAAGTGTCTGCCCGTCCGGCTCTGTATACGTTTTTACGTTTTTTCTGATCTTCCTCAGAAATAGACTTTTGACCAAACACCCGCAATATTCCTTCTTCAAACGTTATATTAACTTCATCTTCAGTAAATCCCGGCATCGCCGCTTCAACTACCACATCTGATTCTGTTTCGTAAACATCCAATCCTTCAGAAACGCTGTCCTGAATACCGTTGTGATCCCAAAAACCGGGCCACTTGCTCACTGAAGGGGAATAAATGTTCCAAGGATTCCACTGTGTAATTGCCATTCGGTATCACCTCCTTTCATATTATCTTTAAAGTAGCAAACAAATTTTGAAAGTCGTTGACAGATCTGTAAGATACCGGTAAATATATTTAAAGGAATTTAATCAGACTCTTAATATGTCAAATGGAATCTATAAAGATGTACAAATTAAATTTAATATGTACTTGCATATAGGTACTTACAATTAGTATAGTAAATGCATGGACACGTCTGCCCAAGATACTCCTGATATAAACACCGATGTGGTACCAGCACCACCCGTTGATATTCCGGGAGTATCTTCAATACCACAACCACCGGCTTCCCCCCAAGAATCTTCCACAGAGCTCTCGGCTTCATCACTAACCGATAATACCAAAGGTTCAATTTCTCCATCTTCCTCTCCTGAAGTTCCGGAAGCTTTTGCCTCACTAACAAAAACTGCAGATGCAAGTCCTGCTCCGGAAGAAGCTGTCCCCGTTCCCGAAGCTATTGTCACCTCGTCTTCCCCAAGTGATTCAGTGTCCGTTCCCACACCTCCGCCTGCCGTCAATAACCAACCTGAATCGACAAACGCACAATTCCCTCCGATGTCTGAGGCTCCGAAACCTTCTACGCCGCTCAAAGGTCCTTTGCTTCTTATTCTGGTTTTAGTTTTAGTGTTTGCTGCAAGCACTGCAGGCGGATATTATGTTGGAGCAAATAAAAATAACGATGATACTTCCGGAGCAACTACTCCATCACCTACCGAAACCTTACCCACACCTGAACCGGAATCTACTCTCCCGCAAATGTTTAAAGACGGAAACTATAGCTACACATTACCTGTCGGTTGGAAAGTTTTAAGTGATATTGAAGGTGAATATGCAACCGATACAGAAAACATGCTGATTCTTCGCTCAGAAAAGATTGAAAAGGCAAGTAAAACACTTGCCAAAGATGAATTGCATGCTTTTGTAACTGAGAAAGAGCTTACTCTCCCTGCCGGGTCAAGTTACACTTTTGTATCAGAAAAAGCGGTCACTGTCGGGGATCTAAAAGGTTGGTTTGCCCATTTGTCAGTGAAAGATGCCGAGGACGAAGAAGCAATTGTAATAGTAGAAGACACAGTGACCAAAGGATATGCTGTATTAGTTTTAAAGCCATTTACACTAGATTCATCTGAAGTATTTGAGAGCATTTACCTAAGTTTCAAAAATAGCTCTGTTCAAGGATTATCGACTTCAGTATCCCCCTCTGCATCTCCATCAGGAAATCTTTCACCAGTTCCTACCAAAAAAGTGTCTCCTACTCCAACAAAAAAAGTTAGTGTTAGTCCAACCGGAAGTGTTAAAACTTCAGTCACCGTTACTCCTGCAAATTAATTTTTAAGACTTCTTTGCTATATTTTCTTATGAGATTAATTTTACTTAGTAATGGCAGTACAGATTATTTAAGTCAAATCACGTATTCTTTCGTAAACAAAACAAATCCCTTGTTTACTTTTATTGCTCCTCAGTCACAAAATTCACAAGAGTATTTTAAAAAAGTTAAACAACACTTTGAACAATTCGGGTTTAAGGAGTTTATTAATTTTGATATTGATAAACAATTTGAAGCAAAAAATGTATCTCAATTGTTAGAATCAGATGTTGTTTATCTATCCGGCGGAAACACATTTTATTTTCTTCACCAACTCAAAAAACTTGCGCTCGATTTAACTTTAAAACAATATGCAAATGATAGTCAGAAAGTTTTAATTGGAGTAAGTGCAGGAGCAATGATCCTAACACCAACAATCAGAAATACCTTTGTTTACCATACATTAAAAGGTGATGTGGACAAATTAAACTTTGTCCATCTGGAAGATTTTTCTGGATTAAGCCTTACTAATTTTGAATTTATTCCGCATTTTAACTGGGAGTCTAAAGGAGAATTCGCAAAATCGTACCTTCATGAAACTAAAAGTGTTGTGTATGGCTGCCCCGATGAATGTGGGATTGTTGTAGATGGTTCAGAAATTACTTTGTATGGTGATGTTATAAATCTTACTGACACCGGCTCCAGTAGTTCTTAAGAAGCTCGAGTTTATCAGTCCGTACACTTGTCCAATCATCCTGCAATATCCCGCCTGTATCTCCGGAATTCGGATTCCAGCTCCAGTAATATGAGTTACAAATTCTTTTTGTCACAAAGTAATTTGCCATCGCATCTTGCCAAGTCTTATCTTTCGCGTCCCCCCAACCGTATTTACCGCCCCATTCTCCCGGAACTATTGTGTATCCATCGCTTGCTAAACTTCCAAAGTGAGCATCCCAAATAGCTGGCATATTGCTTGGGAAATTACCGTCCGAAAAATAACCTTGCGGATAGACATCAGGACCATAGACATGTGGTGAAAGGACTAGTTTATTGGCAGGGATACTTCCAGAATCTATAGGAGTGCAGCGAATTGGTTCCATATTTCCACCCATCCAATGTCCGACATTACCCGAACAAGTTGGGTTTTCCTGAATTCCTTCTACAAAAATAACGACATTTGAATTGGCGGTAAGAATAGCCCTGCCTGCTTTTTCTGCTGCTTTATTCCAATCGGTTGCACTGTTTCCTGTCCCCCAAGTCGCAGGTCCATGAGGTTCATTTTTCAGATCAATGCCCATCAAATTCTCAACATTTTTATACCTTTCAGCCAAAAATACTAAGTCCTTAATCCACTGCTCTTCAGAATAGTTGCCCGTGTACCATAATTGGGAAATTGCCTGACAGTCAGGACGGTGGTGATCAAGAAGAATGAACATACCTTGGTTATTTAGTTCAGCAACTATAGTGTCCATAAGCCGAAGTGAGGTGACACCATCCAGATCCGGATTGAGTTTAATGTCAACTCCGGTTGCAGGCATATCCTTCAAAGTTGCGGGGCAAAACGGTATTCGGACAGAATTAAATCCGCTCTGCTTCATTTGAGCTATCATTTCTTTCCAATTTCTGGACCACAAACCGTGAGGAGCATAAGTTTCAGTTTCAAAACCGAACCAGTTTACACCGCGAAGTGTAATTTCCTGACCGTTTTTATAAAGTTTATTATTGCCCGTTGAAAAACCGCTTTTTGCGCTTGAGGGTGGAGATGTCGGAAGTTTTAGATCTGTATCAGGTTCGGCAGCAGGAAGCGTAGGCGCGGGATTAATACTATGAAAACCGGATTGTGTTTTAACAAAAGAAACTTCATCCAGGGAAAAACTTTTTCCCGCCACTCCCGATATGTCTTGAAGCACCAATCCTTGAATTTGGACTTCACCTGTAAAAAGTACCTGAGAAGGGACAGTATAAGTTGCCCAACCGCCACCTGCATCCCCTGTCCTGTAAAGCGACATTATTGAAAATTCGGCGAGCGGTTTATTGTCTTGTCCAAAAAGAGCAATTTGATATTGAGACGGATCAGGCAGTTGAGCTTTAAAAGAAACACTTTTAACTTCACCTGATTCCATCGGCGACTTTCGATGCAGGAATATCCCTGCCCAAGCGCTGTCAGAATTAAGTCCGATAGTTTCTCCTTCAATTCTACTTCCGCCCCAGGACCAGTTTTCCCAATTTTCTCCGTCACCGTCAATAAATATCTTCTCCAGCCCTGCAGTAGCTGTTTGTTGTTTTAGAAGCATAATATCATCAAACCGCGCTTGAATTCCGCCGTTTCCGCTAATTTCCTGAATTGCCAATCCTGAGATGTTTCTCCCACCCACATTCATTTTATCCATTGGAATCCGGTAAGTAGAAAGCCCGTCCCGCGTTTCGGTCACAAAGCTATTTATATCCAATTGGTTATCAATCGGTGCAAGAGTAGTGTCATAAAAAAAGACACGGAATTTAGCCTGATCGGGTTTCTGCAGTCTAAATTGCAAAAAGCGCACAGTAGAGGTGTCTATTGGTGCATTTGCATGAAGATATAAGCCTCCCCATGCGTCATAATTCACCGCAATGCTTTCTGATAATTCCTGCCTGCTGCTCCAAGACCAATTGGTCCATTCAGTTGAAAGAGAGTCCTGGAAAATTACGTAGGAATCAAGTTGGGCAAAAACATGTCCCTTTGTGAAAAGGCTGAATATTATTCCAAAAGAGAGAACGACTAAAAGTAAAAGTCGACCAAACAGTATTCGGGTTTTGGGCTTAGGCAAGCTCATGCAGGATGCATGCTACTAAGCCGAATTGCAGTTGTCAACAAGGCAGTTTACTATAGTCACATATTTTTCTTACCTAATTATTAAAAATAAAGTTCTACAAAGTAACTTTCTATAGGACTATGCATTTCGTGTTAACCTTACTCTCGATAAATTGAATTTCCCGAATTTCTAATCATATCTCAGCCGATATACTCTAATTTTCAAATCATAAGAAAAATCTTTTTCTTCCACAAGATGGTAATTGTTGTCTAAATATTCCCGAATATCTCTTTCATAACCCTGATCGTATGAAAAAACTACATACATCTCTTTATAAGTTATTTGGAAATCCTCAAGCTTTTTACTTAAATCGCTTATCGTAAACTCCGGTATCGGTCCGATTGAATACCTGTCCCATTCCGGAATAGTCGTAAGACGTGCAAAACCTCTGTAATAATACTCCAAAGGATATATGGTAAAAGGCGGAGTTATTACAATAATGTCCTGAGGTTCGGCTTTTTCTTCAAGATATTCTGCAGCATATACATAATTCTCTTTCGCAGGAGTATTTGCGGAAACATTTTGAAATGTCATGAAACCGAACATCATTAAAACTATAATTACTACGCTTACCGAATAAGTTCTCCCCGTTAAATTAACCACCCCTTTTGCAATGAGGTAGAAAAGCGCCGGAGTAATAAAAATAAAGTAACGCGGTAAATATACCGGCTTTATAAACGAAATTAAAACGGCAAGGGCGATGGGTATTGTCGTCAGAAATACAAAGTAAGATGTGTTTCCCAATTCCATCTTTTTGTGGGCAGTAAAAAGCAAAAATATCAGAATAGTAAATAAAGGCCACAATGATATAAAAAATGAAAGCACGGATGGTGATTGAAAGCCGAATAAAAAATTAACAAAGGTTTCAAAAATAGTATAGCTTGTAGGTTGCGCGATCTGAGGTTGCATGTTTGAGCCAGCTCCCTGGGATAAAAAGAAAAAAAGCCATGGCATTACAAAAAAAATTGCTGCAGTCAGTTGCAGTAAATAATTAAGTACTAAATCTAGAGACGCTTTAATGCTTTCCTGAAAAGTTCTGCCTATGTTTCTTCTTTTCACTACATCAACAATATAAATATAAAATACGTAAAGGCTTTGAGACGCAATCACAAACCAATAGAAATAGTGTGTATACATACCCACCAGTGTAGTTAAAAATAAAGGTATACGACTACCTTTTCCCATTGTTTTAATAAAACGTAAAAAATATAAGCTGCTTAATATAGTAATAAAAATAAATAGCGTATACATTCTCGTTTCCGAACTATACCAAACTACAAATGGAGATAATGCAAAAAACACGATAGACAATACTGCCGTTTTGTAATTTGCAGATTCTTTTGCCAAAAGAAACAGAACCGGAAGCGTAGCCATGAAAAATATAAGCGACAGAGTTCTGGCCACAGGAATATTTACTCCGAATATTTGCAGCCAAATGTGTAGTAAAACATAGTAAAGAGGCATGTGAACATCTTCTGCAGCAATTTGTAAAACATTAAAAAGGGGCTTTGTGGAAAACCATATTGATTGGGATTCATCAAGCCGGATTGACTGGTCGTACAAATTTGAAATATTAATTGCCAATGATGCAGCTAAAAATGCAAACAGGAAAAAGGAAAACAATGCTTCTGTGTTAAAAAGTTTCATACTTGACCCTCCACCTTTGTTTGATCCCCGGTCTTAAGAGTATTTAAATTGTAATTATCTGTCGGTGCATCTTCCGTATTTTGATAATAGGGATTTATCGCAGTTATTATATAAGGCATAAAAAGCACGACATTAAACATAGCCCAAGAAAGATTTGTTATCACGGAGGGAGTTATGCCCTCCCGGTAAGCAGCTACAAAAAAACCCACTATTGTTAAGAAAAAATATATTATGTGAGGATACGCAAGGAAAAGAAAGTTTCCTGTTTGAGCGGATTTGGGTGTAACCGAAAAAGCAGTTTTTTCGCGAAAAATAACTGCTTTCAGGGCTAAAAGCTGCAGATAAAAAGAGGAGTGTACAAATGAAACAGCTTTAAATGTTTGCCTGCTGTCTGAAACTATGCTTAAGGTATATAGATTGAGAAATATATAAGGTACGAAGAAAAATGCAAAATTTATGGTATTGGTTGCGACAGCAGAGACTCCGGTGAAAAAAAAGATTAAGGGCATCACCATATCGATTAGGACTATTAGTCCGTTCATGTAAAACAGTCCTGAAGAAAAATATTGGAGTCTTTGAAAAAACGAAAGGCCTCTTTTTAAAAAAGGGTTATCTCCAAACAGCACTTCCAAAGATCCTCTTGCCCATCTCAGCTGTTGTTTGAAATAAGACAAAAGGTCAGTCGGTCCCAATCCTTCGGCCAGCACTTCATTGCGGTAATATGATTGCCAATTATTGCTGTGTATATATAAAGATGTCAAGAAATCCTCGGCAATATTGTCCTCAACCATGCCTCCTGCACCAATAAGCGAAGACCTGCGAATTACAACGTTTGTCCCGCAAATAAAAGCTGCATTGTAATTACTCTTTCCTTGCATTATTGGTCCGAAAAACAGTTCCTGTTGATCCCATGCCGCGCTTGAAACGCGATTCTCTGAATGGTTTTCATAATACTGGGGAGTTTGGACAAAACCGGTTTTACTTTTTTTAAAATACGGAATTGTTTTAGCCAAAAAGTCGGTATGAGGCACCATGTCGGCATCAAAAATCAAAACAAATTCACCCTTAGTACGCGTCAACGCATTATTTATATTACCCGCCTTTGCTCCTCCGGCTCTTTGGCGGGTAATGACATTAATACCCAACTCATCGGCTAGTTTTACAATATCGCGCCAATTCTCTTTTTTGGCTACATAGCCATCATTCAAAATATAAACTTCGTGATTGGGATAATTCATATCCCTTGCAGCTTTTGCAGTTTTTCGCACTATCTCCAAAGGCTCACCCGCAACTGTTATAAAAACATCAACCGAAGGTGTGTAGGAGTTATCAGGAATAACCTTAGGATCAATTTGCTTTACCGGCCATACCGTTAGCCAAAACAGAATTGCTCCGAAAACGTGGTACAGTTCACCGAAAAGCAACAGTCCGTATAATACCAAACTGCCTATGTTTTCTAACTGAAACCACCAGCTTAAATAAATAAGTGAAACAGACATGTTTACAAAAAGCAATGTTTTCGGAACTTTTCTGAAAGCAATATGATGCGGAACGGTTTTTTTTTGTTTCATAGTTTTATGAGTTGTTCGTTGTATGTTGCAGCACCGAACCATAGAAGGTTCTGTTCGTAATAATTTAGGTTAGGATCAAAGCTGTTAATCCCGTTAGAATACAAATTAATAATTTTATTTTGATAAAGGTCTGCAGCAAGAGACGGATCTTCAAGCATAAAATAAGTTAAATTCATGGCATACATGGCCGGACTTTCGAAATCCTCTACCTGCTCTCCTGCGTGCGAGTAAACAGCCCCAAGCTTTCCTTTTGTCACATATTCATCTTTCAGAAAATCGAAGTTCGAAAGTAAGTAGTCTTTAGCTCTTTGTTCATCATTCCATTGATAGTCAAGAAATACTCTCCACGGAACTCTAATCGCATCAAAACCGTAGCGGGTTGACAAACCAGGATCCTTCGGCTTTTGCACCTCACCGGAAACCTTACCAATTGCAACCCAATCAGGCGGCAACCCCACACTTCTCTCCTCATCAAGAGGCTGTTCGGAAACTGAGTTTAAAAGCTCATATGCAGGGTCTATTAAAGATTCCCAGTTATGATCTTTATCTACTGAGTGAAATTCTCTCCAGGCGTAAGGTGCAAAATATGAAGGGTTTAAAACCAGCTCTTCAGGTTGGTTTGCCCAGCTTCCTGCAAGCAAGTATCGTTTATCATTAAAGAGAGCGGTATTTTCTTCCCACAAACCTTCCAGAACTTTAAGCGCCTCCGAATTATAACTCTCATCCCCCCATCGCCTTGATGCAAATATAAGAGCAAGTGCAATATCACTATCGGCATCACTTGCGGAATTTGAACCACCCGGTTCCAAAAACCCGTATTCTCCACCCTCCTTTTCTCCCCATTTCCAGCCAAATAAACCATTTTCTCTTTGCATGGTTTCTTTGGTAAATTTCCATACGGATTCAAAAGTTGCCTTATCATCAACCCACACACTTCTCAGCATTGCATAACTTTGGCCTTCAGAAGTAGTTATGTTGTTTTGCGAGTCATCAATTACGCGCCCGTCTTCATTGATAAAACGTTCTTTATAATTCACCCAGGTTGAAGTGAAAAATGTGTAGGGTGAAAAAGTGCGTGTAATGTCTGCATAGCCTTTATTCTGATACCATGCAAAAAAAAGCCCGACTACCCCGGTAAGTAATAATAGGAGCCCGACATATTCTTTTCGCCTTTTAGTGTCATACGTATTGTGCATCATGCTCCACGTTAATCTTTCTAATTTTCATGTCTTCCAGGGACTCCCGTTTAGTGAAAGCCTGATAAAGCGAAATGAGTGAGCGGAATATTTTTCGTTTCAGCAGGAACGTTCCTACTACTACAAAAAGCACCGAAACTCCCACAATGCCTTGTGCGGCCATTTGAGGAAGTCCGGAAGGACTGTAATACTCTTTGGAAAACGGCCGGGTAATGGGTTCGATAGTTGCAGCTGCCCTGGATACAGTTTCTCTTACGGGTGTTTCGACAATATCCATTAACTCATCCGCCACTCTCTCTGCAGGTGTTTGAGGAGGAGGCACACCCTCTTCTCCTACTCCTGCGACCTCAGGACTTTCGGTGGGAGTAGGTGTATTTGTAAGCGTTGGTTTCGGTTCCGGAGTCGAAGTCGGATCATTTCCTCCTACCGGTAGAGTTGGCGGAACGGATGGCGTTACTGAAATAACAACCAAAGGCGTAGGTGTAACAGTGCGTGTTGGTGTCGGTGTAGGAGTTGTGGTGCCAGAAGGAGCAACGGTAATACTAGGACTCGGCGTGGGAGTAGCGGTAGGTTGAGTCTGTGGTGTAGGTGTTGTCAAAGTTGGTAAGGGTGTTGTGGTTTGCGCAGCAACGGTAAACGAGGGAACCAGATCAAGAAGTTTAGCATCAACTGAACCCGAGTTTGCCGTACTCAAATAAAGAGTAAATATTATTCCTATTATTAACTTTCTAAATTTATGCATATTTTAAAAAGAAGCTTTTTACTTCGTACACCATTACACGTGCTGAGGGTAATAGTAGTAACAAATAAATGTGATACTTTTGTAAGAAAAACTACTGTTTTACTTCTAAAAATTGAGGGTGCTGTATAATAACCTATGAATAAAAAGGGGCATTTATTAGTTTTATCCGGTTGGCCGGGAGCAGGAAAAGATCTAATTTCCGATTTGTTTATTAGTCATCCGGTAAACTCCAATTATTTTTCATTTCAGAAAGTTGTTTCCTTCACAGATCGTCCTCCACGTCCAAATGAAATCAGAGGCGTACATCATCACTTTGTATCTCCGCATGAACTGGACAAACTACACCGGGAAAATAAACTAATTGAAAAACCGGTACAAACCGGAAATTCCCGAAAAGCAACTCCAAAAGAAGTTTTTGAAGACTTGTTAGCAGAAAAAGTAAATTTGTTATGGAGAGTAGATCCGTCTTTAACCCAAAAAATTATTACTAAGAATTTTTTCTCTCAGACTTTTGAACCTAAAACTGCAGGCGTTTTAGAAACTAAAACGATTACAGTAATGATTGAAGCATCCAGAAACGAACTTCAAAAACGATACATGAGCAGAGATAATAAGGCTAATCTTCCTGAATTTTTAAATCGTTTAGAATACGAAGAGAAAATCTTAAAACCACATCTTGATAAATTCGATTATCGACTGCTAAATGAAAATAAATCTCCTCAGGAAACCACACAAGAATTAATAGATAAAGTAAGTAATTATTTTGGTTTTAAGGATTTAAAGCTTATTCAATATTAATCCCACTTCTCTATCTCCTTCTGTGGCAGTTTGAGTTTTTTGGGAGTTGTAAAAAGCAAGATAAAAGAAACCAACGCCACAAATCCTCCAATTATCATAAAAGTATTTCTGGCTCCTACTTCTTCAGCAATTAAACCGGATAATGGAGGTGCGATAATATAGGCAATGCTCATAGTCGATGATGATAAACCGATCATGTGCTGCCGCTCTCTCCCCATCCTGGCGACAATATCCGAATAAACTGCTTCGATTAAGGGTACCGAAATTGCTAAATTTGTACTGGAAATAAATACCATAATAAGTATCCAGGGAATTGCTGACGAAAATCCCAACAGTACCAAAAATAACCCGGAGGTAATTAGAAATATTTGAGCTAACCGTTTCTTTCTTTGGTAAATCTGCATCTTGGCAATGACAAAACCCATAAAAAGTGACGGCAACATGTGTAATGACAAAAACCAGCTTCCACTGGGATGAATTTGTCCCAAATCTTTAGTATAAACTGCTCCTACAGTCCAGAAAGTTGCATCAATTACACCAACTAAAATGCTCATTAAAAGTATCGGCCAAACATGGATAAATAGCTCTTTCCAATGAGTTAGTTCTGCCGAAAAGTTTATATGATGGATATCAACAGTTAACTGTCTCTCGTGTTTTCTGTTTGTTATAAGAAGGATAACTAAAGCTAAAAGTGCTAAACCGATAGCGACAAATAGCGGCGGTCTGTCCCCCGCCAAAAGTAACCACGTTGCCATAACTGGGCCCAAAAAATATGCAAGGCTTCTGAAAGTTCCTATAATTGCCCAACCGGCGGAATGAAACTTTAGAGGCGTAGCATCTGCTACAAACTGGTTGCTGGCAAATGACAAAAGTTCATAATAAATTCCCCACACCGCCATCCCCAAAAGAAATAAAAGAATAAAAGGTAACCACGTAGTAAAAAGTAAAATAGCACTAAAAAGGATACTGGCGACAATACCCATTACAAGCAGTTTTTTGACGGTAATTCCTTTGAGAAGCTGGGGCATCATTATATCCGCCAAGAGACCTACAATTGACGAGGTACTTATAATGAGGCCCATGACCAATGAGCTTTGAAACGTCTCTTCTAGATATTCCGGTGCCCAAAATGAGACAATAGCGTCTGCCAAAAAGATAAAAAATAAAATAATTGAAAGAGTTGCCACACGAAGCCACACAGGGTCGTGAGTAAAGGACACGTTAAACTTCCGGAGCATGCTTTATAGTAGCACCTGAAAGTTAGGCGTTTCTAGTAACTGGAAGGCTAACTTAACCGTTTTTTTGCTATTTGTTAACATTGTCATGCATAGTCCAATACAAATTCTAATTCTGTTATACTTTCTTTGTGGATCTGAAAAATTACAATACCCTGCTTCAAGATTTTGAATTTTCTCCGTACTACAACCTTTCCGGAAAACTTCTTACTTTTACCGGCACTGAGGGACTTGATAAATATAACCCTTGTGCGATTTCAATTAATAAAGAGATAATTCTTGCCGTTCGGGTAGAAACCCGTGACAGTATTTGGACAGATCCTGAAAAATACAAACCGGAAATTAAGTTTTTCAAAGAAAACGGCGAAGTCTGGCAATATGTTCCGGAATTACCAACTCTTACTATTGCTGAGGATCCTTTTGCCCAATGGGTAAATACAAACAAAGGTCTGAAACTGCTTTTCGGCTATGTAACCGCACAATGCGTCAATATGCAGTGCATTTTTGAAACCCGTTTATTTTTAGTTGAAAATCTCAATGAGCTTGCCCATGCCCAACCTTTCTTAGTTGTTCCCATGATGAAAGATATACGTTTTCTGCAGCTTTTGAGTGGAGAAATAGTAGTCTGCGGCAGACCGCAGGGACAATTTGGCGGAATTGGCCGGATTAACATGGTGAAAATTTACTCACTTGAACTTCTGACCGAAAACGCACTTTGGGAAGCTCCGATTATATCTCCCGGTGTAGAAGATGTTGTCAAAATGGGAACTAATGAATTATATGAATTGGAAAATGGTTTAATTGGAGCTCTGGGACACACTGCTTATAAATCGCCCGATGGCAATCTCCACTATATGGCATGTGTGTGGACAATTGACTTACAAACTAACGCCATGTCTCCTATTACTATAATTGCTCAAAGGAAAAATTTCCCGGATGGTCCCGCCAAAACTCCGGACCTGGCTGATGTTGTGTTTCCGGGGAGTCTTATACCTCTGGAAAACAGTAAGGTGAGGCTTTTTTCGGGACTGAGTGACGTGTCGGTGGGAAGTATTGACATTCCCTTTCCCTTTGATAGTCATATTATTGTTAGAGATCCATAATTAGATTTTTAATATTGTAGTTTATGCATTCTGTAAGCATGAAATAAATAAAATAATGTACTCCCCCCTCTTACACTATTCTCAATTCCTTCATATATAAATAGTTGATGAAACAAGAAAATATTAACCCAATAAGTTCTCCAAAATTGGAAACACAGATTGAATATTTTGACCCGGAACAAAACCTGGAGAGTTACAAAGACCAAACAAAAATCATATACCAACTTATTGCACGTCAAGATCGCGCAAATGCGGATGGTAAAGTCCCCTGGGAAGAAGAACCTGATCCCCGGGATAACCTTTTTCCAATTGAAGTCGAGATGAGAAAAAAAGTCCTAGACTCAGCAGGTGCCTATTTGCCTGAAAAGGAAGTTGAGCGGCTTAAAAGAGCAATAGCTTTGGCAATTTTTGCCCACGCTGACAAATACCGAGTCTCAAACAAACCTTATTCAACTCACCTTCTGGGTACAGCTTCTAAACTCACCAAATGGAAAATGGACGAAGAGATAGTTTCAGCAGCAGTACTCCACGACACCCTTGAAGACACCTGGCTAACCGACGCACAGATTAGAAAACTAATGAGCCCCAAAATTGCAGAATATGTCAGTACGGTTTCCAAATACGAAGGCAGAATTCAAAGGAAGGATATTACCGAAAAGCTTACTCAACTACAAGTTATTTACTCGCTTTCCCAACACCCGGGAGCAGCAGTTCTGAAATTGGCAGATAGATTATCAAACCTTGAAGACGTTGAAGTACTCGGTCGTAAGAAATCTTTATCAATTATTAAAGAAACAGAAGATGTATATGCTCCATTTGCTGACGTTACAGGCGAACACGAAATTGCAGAACAATTACGTATGGTTTGCCTCAGAATAAGGGATCCGCGAAAATGGAAGCAAAAACTGAAAGATATTAGAAGTTTAAATCACCAATTAACTGGCTTTGAAAATAAATTAAAAGACCCCGCTCCCGAACAGGAGGGAAAAACACCAACTAAAACGGAACATCCTGTATTTGACAATTTTGTCCTGTCCATGCTTAAAAAACACGGTATTGAATTTGTCCATGTTGAAACTTCAGGTCCTCTATTCAGGGACTTTTACAGAAAAGGCCCTGCTCTTCATATTAATATCGCAGTTGATGTCCACTCAGAAGATATTCCAGAGTGGGGAGAAATGGCCATAAAGATAGCAAACGCCTTTTTCTGGGATGAAGCATTCAGCCATAATTTCCCCATATCACCTGACTCAGTCAGTAAAAACATTAGCCAAGGCCTCGAAGATTCCGTCACATTTTGGACAGCTCTAGACGCAGACGGCAGCGCGCCGGTAGCTGTTACAATTTACCCCCGAGACACATACAAGCTTGAAAATACACCACTTTCTGACATGTTTATTCCCGAGACAGAAGAGAACACTTTAAGAATACAGAAGGCAAAGTTTAAACATTATCTTTTAACGCAAAGACTTAAAACCATCTCTAAAGGAGAATGGACCGAACAGGAAGCTGCACATCTATTAGCCAAACTAGCTCCCCGTTCACCCGAAGGAAATTTATGGGTAATCGGAAAAGATAAAAAGGGCGTAGAAGAGTTTTGGAACATCCGTGAGGGAACAACTGCTTTAGAATATGCAGTTAGCATAGCTCCCACCAACTGGTTTAAAGCAATAAATTTTTTTGTAAATGATAAGCAAGTACCTGCAAGCTACGAATTAGAACCTTACGATACAATCCATATTATTTTTTCAAACGAAGAAAAATGGGACCCAAGTTGGGTATATAGCTTCCCTGAAGGCAGTAAAGGCAGAAACACAGTACAGCGGCATTTACTTGAGAAACTTAAAAATACAGAAGATAAAAAATTGGAAAGAAGTTTAAAAGAAAACGGCCTGAAACGATTGGAGAAAGGTGTTTCACCCGAACTAAGACCTATTTATATTAAGCCCGGAAATATAATCGGAAAAATACATACAATCCTAAATGATCCAGAAATGACTGAGGATGATTTTCTGATAAAAGTAGGTTTAGGACAAATTAAGCCCGATAAAATTGAATTAATAGCAAAAAAACTTGCAGAAGAAAACCGGAAAGTCGGCATAATTGATATATTTTTTGAACCCGATGCACCCGGACAACAAAGCGTAATATCCAATTTTCTAGCTGGTAACAAAATTAACCTACTCGCATCCGCCGCCGAAACACACGGTTCAAGTTCACATATTAAGGTTTTACTAGATCCTTCCGATGCCGATAAATTAGAGAGATTAAAAACAGAGATGTTAGAAAACGAAGCGTGTAAAACGGTTAACATTAAGGAAGTTCGAGTATGTTTGAATGAAGCGAATTGACTTCATAAACTATCTCCCGTATCCTCAAACTAGTATGCACTATGATTATGTCTTCCCCAGCCCTTTTGTCTCGGAAGAACCGCAAAAAAAGCCAAAATCAAAAGGCGCCACTAAAAATACTTTAGCGATAGTAATTGGCTCCGTTGGAACTCTCTTAATTGCAACTACCTTTTTTTATATGCTTGGTACTCAAAGAGGAGAAAGTGTAGAAAAAGTCTCTCCTACTCCCGCTTTATTGGGAGTGAATTCAAAAAGTGAAAACAGTTCATCAGCAACTCCCACTCCTACCAAAAAACCGACCCCTACTCTCACTCAGGAAGAAAAGCTTTTAAACCTAAAAACTAAAATTATCAAAGCTACACCTGCCCTTGATGGTTATAGAACCAGCAGCGGCAGAGGTAACGCAGAAACCGAAATCAAAGTTGGCAGGACCAATGAATTTATAGTACGTGGATTTGTCAGTTTTCCTTTAAGCGAACTACCACAAGGAGCAGATATTTCCGAAGCTACTTTAAAACTTTACCAAACCAGGCTTGACGGTGACCCTTTTACTGCTTCCGGCAAGCTTTATCTTGATCATCTGACCTATGGCAATACACTTGATGATACCGATTATGGTCTTCCAGCCCTTACCCTGAATTTAACATCACTAAGTTCCGTCAAAACGAGCGGATATAAAGAAATTGATGTCACAGATGGTGTCAAAGACGATTTAGCAAACGCCCGCTCCAGGACTCAGTTTAGGCTGCATTTTGAAACAGAACTGCGTGGCGATACTGCTGAAGGTGACGTAGTTTTCTTTGAGTCAGCAGAAAACGCCCTCAAATCCGGCAACCCTCCCCAGCTGGTTGTTACTTATTTTTAGACTTCTTTACGACTTGTTTGCTTTAATAAACAAGCATATTACAAATAATGGTACTCGTTTACTGAAAACCTAATTTCCTTTAATTTTGTACTTATTGTTGATCAGCTGTTTCACTGGGCTGCGTTTCTCTTGTTTCTTCACTCCATCTCTCATCTCCTACAGCTTGTCTCATTCTTTCATCATTATCCCTTCTAATTCTTTCTCTCCGTTCTTCTTCACTACCTTCATCAGGCCTTGGTCGAGGTCCAAAGTCATCAGTATTAATTCTATCCTTCATAATTTTCACCCCCTTTCCAATAAAAAACCTCCCGTTTTTCGGGAGGATGTCTGTAACACACACCTCCCGTTCTCTAAATGAGAATTAGGTTGGAAAGATGTGTTTTTATCTTGTGGTTTTTCATTTGAGCAAAGGATAGTCTAAATTACTTGAAATCTAATGTCAAATTTACACTTTCGCTTTAAAGTTTGGATAAATTAGTAAAAATTAACTATTACGTAACCGGCGAATGGAATCGGAGTTAATATGAGTCGTTATGGTTTTACACAAACCTGATCTCCATTGTAGACTAGCCTTAACTTACACATATCATCAACTAACACTTCACCGTGTTCTCTTATTGAATTAGGAGCATGTGGTCCAGGTTTGTATAAATAGGGAGATTCTTCGATAACCTTTGGATCATTTGCGTCTAAAATTGCACGGAATGCGTTAGGAAAATCTCCAGCGGAATTAATTTTCCGGCAATCCCAACTTGAACCTAAACTTGATGGTGCAGCAATTGTAGGAGGCTCATCCCCCTGATCCTGGAAATTAGGCAAACCAGGTTCATATGTTTGCGGCAGATTATGTTCTCCCTGCAGTCGTTCATCTGCGTCTATTCCATCATCAAGTTGAGAAGTAAATGCACAAAATAAAACAACCCCCAGCGCTCCCAATACTGGCAAAGCCAGCTTACTAGGTTTTCTTTCCTGCATAGTGCGTACATTATACTCCCGTTATGCTTAAGGAGGTCAAGTCAACACGAATTTTAATATTTTTGCTTCCCGGAGTTTTTCATTTTCTAACTTCATTAAAATTTGTTACAATACAGACACATGATGTACAGTCTCTCATACAGAAAGGGGGCGATTTTATATGGTCATGGTCAGAAAACTCAAAGGAGAATCAGACGACAAACTCATTGCACGGTTCAGAAAACAGGTTATCAATTCAGGTATCCTGCAGGAAGCTCGTGATCGCTCCCGTCATAAAACGGAGTCGGAAAAAAGAAAAGAGAAAAAATCCCGCATCAAGCACATGATTGAGCTTGAGAAAAAAAGGAATTATTAATTTTTAAGTTTTAATTTTTAAGTTTTTGATAATGGCAATACTTCTTATTGCCTGTTTCTTACTGATTTTTGCTTTCTTTCATATTATCCTTCGCAACCATAACAACAATGTCTAACTTAGAACTAAAGGGTGTATATTATAGTCACCAGTCATTACCCGGAAAATCTCCTGATAGAAATGAAAAAGAAAGGTTAATAGTACTTTCGTATATATAGTTCTCGGTGGTGCTTTGTTGCTCCAAAAGTAACTAATGCCTCCCTATGTTCTTTGGTTCCGTATCCCTTGTTCCTTTCCCATCCATACATATAATATTCCCGCTTTTTTCCTAAGTCTGCCATCAATTTATCTCTGTGTACTTTTGCAATAATTGACGCTGCGGCAACAGATATCGACTTGGTGTCTCCTTTTGTTATCGCCAACTGTCTACCGCTTGACTTTATCATATTCCGCTCATTTTTGCGGTTATTATAATGTACCCTTAATCCACGGACATAAGGGATATAAAAAGCATCTACGAGTAAATATTGTACGCTACCATTGTAGCTATTGTTGATTGTAGACACTGCCGAACGAAATGCGAAGTTTGTTGCCTTTACAATTCCCGCTTTGTTGATTTTTGCAACACTTCCCGTTGCCGTACTCCAGCCAAATGCATGGTGTTTTACCCAATCGTTTGCAATCAGGCGCTGCCGGGGTGAAAGTTTTTTGGAATCATTTATAAATACTTTTTGTCCTCTGTCGGAAAACAAAGGTTGAGAAAATAACTTTTCGATATTTGGCTGAAAAATAACTGCGCCTGTTACTACCGGTCCCGCAAATGCGCCTCTCCCCACTTCATCAAGCCCGGCAACATGGGTCAAGCCTTGGTTCCAGAAGAGCTGTTCATAAGTGAAGTTTGGATATTTCATAATACAAATTTATTTAACACGAATCCAACGAATCTTAGCACGAATGCTGCCTGACTAATGCCAGGCAGACGAATATCAACGAATAATTTCTCTAGTGTACAATTAAATAATGAAAGTTTTTAAACCTGAAACTTTAATATATCCTGAATTATCATATAAAATAGTTGGTTTGTGTTTCCATACTCACAATGAAATAGGAAGGTTTGCAAAAGAAAAACAGTACGGGGATTTTTTAGAAAAAATGTTTAATGTAGAAAAAGTTAATTATATTCGAGAATTGGTAATTGCTGACACTGGCAATATTGTTGACTTTCTTGTTGAAAATAAAATAATTCTTGAGCTAAAAACTACTCGCATAATTGGTAAACGAGAATACTTTCAACTACAAAGGTATCTAAATATTACAGGTATCAAATTGGGAATCCTTGTTAATTTTAGGAGTGTATATTTAAACCCTAAAAGAATTGTCTTAAAAGATTCTTAACTAAATTCGTGTTCATTCGTTACATTCGTGGTGAATTAGTGTCATTCGTGTTATATATTTGTTGCATTCGTGTTAAATTACAATTATTATCTTTTATTGTTAATCCTCTTTGCTTCTGATATAATCAGTACTCGTGAAAGCTATAGTTGCCTACCTGAAAGATGTAAGGCTCGAACTATCAAAAGTAGTTTGGCCGAAACGCTCCGAAGTTATAAAATTAACAACCATTGTTTTTATTCTTTCTGGTGTAATTGGAGCCTACGTAGGTGCACTGGATTTCGCTTTCACTAAATTACTGGAAGTTCTGGTTGGTGTCTAGACGGAAAGTCCAAACAACAGTATAATCGGAGCTTATCGTAAGTAGTGTAAAATTATAAATAGTCACATGGATACAGATAATATTCAGGCGGTCGATGAACGGGGTACCGGAAAACGCAAAATTCCCGGCCACATCATCATCAATGATCAGGAAAACGAATTGGCTAAATGGTACGTGGTTCACACATCATCAGGTCATGAAGCCAGGGTTGCTGAAACTCTAAGGCAGCGTGTGGAAACCATGGGAGTTCAGGATAAAGTATACGAAGTGCTCGTCCCCACTCAAGACCGTGTGGTTATTCGAGGCGGTAAAAAAGCTACTGTAAAAGAAAAGATATTCCCCGGATACATGCTGGTCAAAATGGTTTTGGACGATCCTACTTGGCTTGCAGTAAGGACCACACCCGGAATTACCGGTTTTGTGGGTGCAGGAAAAACCCCAACTCCCCTTTCCATGACAGAAGTTCAAAATATTCAAAAGTTCGTTGCAACTCCTGCAAAACGCTTTAAAACCCGTTTTTCCAAAAGCGAAGCTGTCAAAATTACAGACGGACCCTTTGCCGACTTTTTGGGAACAATTGAAGAAATTGACGAAGAAAAAGGAAAAGTTAAAGTTTTGGTTTCAATTTTCGGTCGAGAAACTCCGGTTGAATTAGATCTCTTGCAGATAGCGAAAGTATAATATGGAAAGAATACCCAATTCAGGTTGTTCTCGATTTATTCCAGGATTTTTCAGAAAACCGCTGATAAGTTTTTTACAACCTAGAATATCTCATGATGAAGACTCAGCAAGAGCTGGTTTTCTAAATGATTTAACAGATCAAGAAACAATAAAACAACTTCAAAAAGATTTAAACGAACGAGAGAATCAAGACAAATAAGTAAAGATTTTTAATTTAATCCTGATAAAAACCTTCTTTACGGAAATAAAATCATTTTTATTTCCTAAGTTTCTAAAAAAACACTATCAATTTCACCTTTATCACCTTCAATTATCATTACAAATGTAATGCTACAGTTCTGGCAGTTTTACAAATATGTTGTTGTTTTTTATTTGAAACTTTGAGACTAGCTCCAAAATGTATTAATTTAGAAGAAGTGTTTAAATAATCACTGAATAAACCAATTCAGCTATAATCCTGCTCCTCTCTGTAACCCAGAAACAACCAGACCCCCCATCCAAATCCCATTAATGACTCTTCTACTAGTATCTTAATATCTTAATATCTTAATTACCAATTTTCTCTATAACATTACTTCCTTCTTATCCCCATAACTCTATTGCATATTTTCTTCCATTCGTGTAAATAATACATCATGTCTCCTGAAACCGGACCGACTCATGCTATTTTGGACGACTATGAGCCTATAAGAAAAACTCTTTCACTTTTTCTTCAGTCAAAAGGTGTTCCTAAAAAGGAAATCATATCAACTAGTTCATTGGATGAAGCTTTACAATTCATTAATGAAACACCTTCACTAAGATTTTTAATTGCAGACTTTAGGGTCGAAGAACAGGATATAAGTCCGATAGTCCAAGAATTTCTTCAAAGAGATAATCAAAACAGAAAAGTAATTGTACTTATTCGTGATCCTTTTGACCCTGGTGTGTCACACCTACGGGATAATTATCCGGAAATTGTCATACTTGAGAAACCATTTCCACTTGAAGAACTTGAGAAAGGCTTGTCTTCCAAGTAGTAAACTTTACAATAGTTATTATGGAAGAAGATTTACCCAAAGAATTGGCTTCAGATAATTACACTGTTTTGCAAATAAATCCAAGTGATAAGTCGGAATGTGATGTTTTAATTGCCAATACTGCGCTGGAAAGTATAGCACTACTTCGACATTGGGCAAATAAACGACAATCTTTTACCGAAAACAATTCAGAAAGTTTTGCACATGAATTTAAAGATATTAGCCGTTTAGTGCGGTTGTCCGGTACAAGACTATTAAAATCACCTGATGACGAGAGACAACATTATTTTGAAGAGGTAGTTGGTTTACAAAGCCAAATAAAAGAGTATCTGCAGATATCTAATCCAGACATACAAGAATTACAGTTGGAAAGTCGTGAAGAGATTGCAAATATCATTTACGAATTACCCAATGTAATCCATGATGTAGTAAATCACATAACAGCGATTGAATTGTCAATGGATATTTTAAAATCCCCAAATCTCTCAAAAGAAGAAAGGGACAGCATGAGCGATCTAATTCGCAACGAGCTCACAATAATACCAACGGTTGTTGAATCGGGATATAATCAACTTAAAGAAGTATATCCTCAAACTCAAATTCCGCTGCCGCAAGCACTAAATATATTACTGCGTTCCCTGAAATCCTATCAAAATAAGTTGAAACTTGACTATGATAAAAGTGAATTTGAAGAGGATGTTTCACTTACGATTTCTGCCGACTGGCTGGACAGAATCGCAACTAACGTGGCTTTAAATTCGAATAAAGCATATGAAGCAAAAAACATACCAGACAGTTTAAAAATATTATATATATCAAGTGAAGAAACACTTGATGGTGAAATTGAAATTGTTTTTGACGATAAAGGAATAGGTTTTCCTCCTGAGATTATTGAAAGCGGTTTTAAGAAAGATGTTTCTTCGTGGAATACGAATAACAATTCTTCCAACGGACAAGGTGAAGGTATGGCAGGATTAGATCGGCAATTACAAAAAGGATATGGAATAAAAGTAATCCGGGAAAACAGAATAAACAAAGATGGAACTATTGCTGGAGCAAGGTTGAGAGTTAGATTTCCCAAACCTGATAGGGTTGCTGATCCAATTTAGATATATTTTTACAAAACAAACATCAACAGACCTTTGAGATAATATTTCTAATTTCTAATTTCTAATTTCTAATTCCCATTTACAATCCCACTTCTTTCTCACTTACTAAATTCGGGTCGAAGTCATCTTCTTCAAGCTGATCCATTTGACTGTCAATTTGCTTTAGATCAAGATCAATATCACCAGTTGAAGTAGCCTTGGTTTCCGTGGGCATGTTAAGTGCAGTCCTTTTACTTCCTGATTTAATGATAAGAGACATCATTACGACTAAAGACATAAAAAGAATGCTTAAAATCAAAAACGTATTCATGTTCGGGACATGTGGTGTTCCTTTTTTTGCCATACAAATCCACCTCCTTTCTTCCAAAAAAATTACTCTGCGCTGGGACTTACTGCCGGATTGACACTAACCGTCACGCTCGGGGTTTGATTTTTCAAAGCCTGTATCTCAAGCCTTACACGGTTCCTGTAGTGTGCCGCCAAACCTCTTACTTCTGCTTGAACATTCTGAAGAAGCCTTCTTGCTTCTTTAATTTGTTCCTGGTACTGCTGTCTGGTGCCGTCGCATCCCAAATCACGTGTAGCTTCAAGCTGAGTTGTAGCTGCATCAATTTCTTCCATGAGAGCAAGTCTTTTCTGCTGCATTACAGCCAGCTCTTCCCTCGCCTGAGTCGTGTTATACCCTCTTTCGTCTAATACGGAAAGCAAAGCTTCCATCTGGGCATTTGCACGCTGAAAAAGTTCCTGATACCGCGCCCTATTTTGTTTGTAATGATTAATACGAATTTGCACCTTTTCTCTGACCTGTTCACACTGATCAGCTCTTAACTTAACTCCATCATTATTTGCTTTTGGCGTAATTGTCGCCTGTCTTCCCGGTGAAACTGAAATATCGCGAGCAGCATTATTTGTATTACCCTGAGCATAAGCTGGGCTTACCGTAAAAGAAAGCAGTAACAATCCGAGTAAAATTACTAATCCATATGTTTTTTTCAATTTAAGTCACCCCCTTCCATATTTTAAGTATAGTCCGCTTGTTTTCTTTTTGTAAAGCTTAGGGAACTTTACTTATCTACTTTGTGATGTATAATAATAGCTACCTCTATATGAGGGAGATACTTTAGGAAATCAGTGAAGAGTATCGAAGCGAAATAAATTTAATGTGCTTCAAAGCTCTTCAAGTAAAACAATAACACGTATCTACGAATAAACACGAATGCTACTAATTTGCTGCGAATAAAACAAATTTGTAGAATTAGTTATATTCGAAATTAAAAGGAAAGGGATAGCGACCGTGTCCGAACGAACGTGAGGATGAGCTTTGCTCAGTCGCGCCAAAGGAAAACCTAGGTTTTCCCTGGAGATGAAATATATGGCAAAAAAGGTACTTACAGTAGTCAAACTAAACCTGCAGGCGGCAAGCGCGACTCCGGCTCCTCCGGTCGGAACCGCTTTGGGTCAGCATGGTGTTGCCATAATGGACTTTGTCAAAGCTTATAACGACAAAACAGCAGACATGAAAGGCCAAGTAGTCCCCGCGGTCATTACTATTTATGAAGACCGTTCTTTCGACTTTGAACTTAAAAAGGCTCCGGTTGCCGACTTAATTAAAAAAGCTTTAGGTGTTGATAAAGGATCGGGTACAACTCCCAGAACTATTGTAGGAACACTAACAAAAGATCAGGTAAAACAAATTGCAGAAGAAAAAATGGACGATTTAAATGCCAACGATGTTGATGCTGCAATGAAAATAGTTGCAGGTACTGCCAGATCGATGGGTGTTAAAACGGAAAATTAACTTAACATGAATTTACGAATAAATACGAATGCTGCAAATTACTACGAATAAATAATTAGTTGTTATTCGTTGCATTCGCATTAGTATCAAAGTTGTATGGGAAAAACTAAAACAGCCATAGTCAGCGAAAATAAAAAGGAAGAAGCCAAAACAGGCGCTGATAAATATAAAGAAAAACAGGCACGAAAAGCTCAGGAAGAGGCTCAGAAAATTCGTGTCCCGGGTTTGGGTGGCGGCCAAAGAGTCGCTGCAATTGAAGGTGCAGAATTGCCAACTGAGGAGCAGGTTGACTCCGCCAAAACTACCAAAGGTCCAAAAGTCAGAAGCAAAAATTACAAAACTGCCAAAGGAAAAGTGGATACTAACAAAACCTACAGTCTGAAGGAAGCCGTTAAATTAGTTAAAGAAACTTCTTATTCTAAATTTGACGGTTCGGTAGAACTTCATTTGGTTGTTAAAAAGGAAGGAATGTCTGTAAATGTCAATCTTCCCCATTCGGGCGGTAAACAAAAAAAGGTGGAGGTTGCTGATGATAAAACTATCGAAAAATTAAATAAAGGCACTATAGATTTTGATGTGCTTTTGGCAACCGCTGACATGATGCCGAAACTCGTACCTTTCGCCCGCCTTTTGGGACCGAAAGGAATGATGCCGAATCCTAAAAACGGAACTCTCATAAAGTCAGCCAAAGACGCGGATAAATTCTCCGGAAACACCCTGACTGTTAAAACTGAAAGAAAACAACCGGTCGTTCATACTGTCATCGGTAAAGTGAGCCAAGATGAAATAGAATTAATGGAAAACTTGGAAGCGGTAATTTCTGCAATTTCCACTAAACAAATTGAGAAAGCCTACCTCAAACCCACCATGGGACCAAGTGTTAAACTTGCACTATAAGCTCAAGTAATAATTTCCACCGCCGTAGTGCACCGTCCATTGATATTATATTCTACTACCTTAAAGGTTGCGTTTTTCGCGTAATAATACTGTTTTAGGTAAATATACTCTTTAAGCAAAAATTAACATTAAACGAATAGTGATAAAATACTTCTTGCAAGATTTATGACACTAGAATACGAAAATGAAGTGGGCAAACCCATAGATCAGTTAGTGCCACCAATTGAACGTCAGCTTACACTCCTACACCAAGATATACTGTCACGACCTGAAATAATTGGCATGTTTCCCGAAAGTAGTGACTCTCTAAAATACTGGGCTTATGCATTTAAAATTTCTAGTCCAGATGAATTCCGTTCTGCACTTTCAAAAACAAAGGAGCAAATAGTAACTCTAAATAGACATTCCTTTACTCCCGAACTTTCTACGGCAATGCTTTTGTCTGCTACAGGCATGACTTATAAAAAAGTTGAAACTTATTTTCCCAAAGCAACAGCAATTAGAATAGCATTTAGAAATGATGTCTATCCATGGATTTTTAAAGACGAGGAAAACTCTGTAGTGACAAAAAGCTCAAAAGGAAAAAGAACTGAAACAGTTCGTTTAGTTCGAGGTATCTATCCTTTAAGTGTAGATCTATGCGCGGCTGACGTGGATCAGATTCCGTTCTGCGATGATTATCTGTCACTAGAAAAAATTAGATTCCTTTATAAATATGCCAACGGTTCGCCAAATGAACGCCGCGAACTTGCAAGAAGACACAATATAACAAGAGACAGGATGTATCTTTGGATTACACGTAAAAGAATTGATTTCAATTTTTCCACGACAGATTCGTTGTTAGAAAAAGTAAAAAAAATTCCAGCTTTTATTATTGAGTTTGTAGAGCAAAATAATCCAAAATAACTCTTCCTTCTTTAGATCCCTCTATTCTTTTATGAACCCGTCGAAGTGCTCTATTAATGATTCCTATAATTTCAATGTCTGGTCTAGTCCGAAGTTCTTCTATATTCCTCATATTTTCAATAATGGTTTCAGGTGGACTGTAGAACATGGGTTCTCCTCTTCGCAAAAGCCCATAAGTATGAACAAGTGTCCAAAATGCAATAGGATCCCTACTTGATAATTTTAAATCATCAATAACACTTAACAGGTCCAACTTCAGATCAATTAGTTTAATGTCCGGGAAAATGCCTATATTATCTGTTATTACTTGATGATTAAGACGTATTTCCCTGTGGTTATAACCACTAACAGCAGATTCCACATCAGGATAGCTTGATAAAATTATGATCGCTTCATCACCTCCCAGAGTCTCACCATATATTTTTTTTATTTGCTTTTGAAATCCGGTCAGAACTTGATAATTGTAAATATCATCTGGAGTAATTTTCGGAGTATTTGTTTGTACGGCGTCTTTAGCCAATTTATTATCGATACATCTACCTGCATAAGTGCTAAAACGAAAATTCTTTTTAGGATCGTATCCGATGATAGCTGCAGCAAGAGCTTCATTTGCGCTACTAAGAATTTCTTCTATATCATCGCCGTAGAGTTGAACTCTTCTCGTGATCTTTCTTAAGACTATACCTGCAACTGACTTTATAAGAAGATATTCCGCCAACTCTCCGTCTGAAGTTTCCTCCAATAATTTTCTTCTCTGTTGAGAATGAAGCTTTCCTGATTCCAATTTCCTTCGAGCAGCTCTTCCCCTATTTTTAACTTCTCCCAAAAACAAGTCCTCGTCACACGTTGTAAAACGCGTAAACGGTCTGCCCAGATCGTTAATAAAAATTTGCAAGAGATCGTCTTTGGTAATGCCATCCGGGTCCACGCTACTTCTATTATTGGGGTCAATCCCAAGCGACTGGGTTAATTCCAGCAATTTAGTATTAAAAACGAATGGAGATAAATTTTCCTCAGGATGTACTATTTCGCAGTTTATTGGGGCGTTTCCTGGAGTACTTGTTCCTACTCTTTCAGCCAACATGTAAATGGAAGTATACTCTATTCCTTACTCTTTTCCTACATATTTGTTAAATTAATTTTACATTGTATAATGGAAAAATCGTTATTAAAAACTTTATATGCACAAAACAGACCAACTAAAATACTGATATGACTATAGAAGGCAGAGTCTCTCAACAACCAGTCGAGAGAGACTCTACGTCTACACGATTACACCACCTACAAGCACTCCAAAAAACACTTCCTGTTTTACAAAATCCTACTGAATTTTATAACGATAGGTATATTAGACATAGTCTGGAACACATAATGAAAGCCTACTTTTATCCTCAGAGAAACGATTTATCAGCTGATGAGAACGAAGGAAGAATTGCAAGTTTTAAGCATTCTTGTAATGTTGCCATGCTTTTTCTGCTATCAGGGGCAGAAGATGTTCCCAGCCCGATAATACACGATTTAGGGAAACATTCAGATGATAATGAATCAAGAAGATTGTTGAATTTTAAAATTGTTTATGATTCTCAACAATTACAATTAAATCGCAATCATGTTGATAAAGGTGCATACCTGGCTGCAAAATATGATTTTCCAGTAGAAGCAATCGAAATCGTTGAAGGACATCACAAAACTCTGTTAGGAGGATACCCGAAAAATGGCAAAAAACCCTCAACTTCCGAACAACAAGCTAGGCTGTGTGATATTCTGGAAGCTGCTACGAGCCAAGAACGTAGTGCATTTAGTAAACCTAAACAGTTAACCTTTATGTATAAAGAAATGGAAAAGGAAATAAATACTGGAGTCGTAGGTCCAGAAATCGAACCCATGATTAGGAACTTACAATTAGCAGTACCTAATACTGCGGCTTTAAATCGCATGCGAAAACAAGCATATGAAGCTGTGATGCAAGTTGAAAAAAATGGAAAACAGGTAGTTCCATCAATTATAAAAAGTGTAGATAATTATCTTAAGGGTGAAATTTTCATCATACAAAGAAGACTTCTTAACTAAGTTGTTAATCTGCTTACTAACTTAGTTAATTCGTATTAATTGTAATTTACTCTCGCTATTCTCAATTATAAATCAGATTTAACGATATTGTTAATGTTGGTAAAACAAGAGAATAAACTTGCACTGAATAAAATAAATGTATATACTACCACTAGTCCGAAGACAGTAGGCTAAAAGTTAAGTCCTACCGAGGAGTCACATCAGTAGCTAGAAGTATGTAGCTAGTAGCATGCAATGACGCCTCGAGCGTCATTTTTTGTGAATATTTAAAATTAATTAAGGGTTCGACCTTGTCAAAGAGGAAAAAGAGCGTAAAAAAAGAAAATTAAAAAGTTTCTACTCTTTTACTCTTTTACCCTTACACTCTAAAATATGAAAAAACAAGAAAAAGAAACATTTGTTGAAAATCTGCAAAATGATATAAAAGATGCTGCAGCCATATATTTAGTTGACTACACAGGTCTTTCTGTCAAACTGCAGCAGGATCTCAAAAAGAAACTAAGAGAAGTTGATGCTTCTATGGTTGTTGTAAAAAACACCCTTCTTAAAATCGCCGGTCAAAACGCCAAGCTTCCCGACGAAGCGCTTACAGATACAGTACTTTCAGGTCAGACTGCGCTAATTGTGGCAAACGTTGACCCCATCGCTCCCCTTCAAATTGTAGCCAAATTTGTAAAAGAAAATGAAATTCCCCAATTTAAAGTCGGGATCGTTGAAAATTCTTTCCAGGACAAAACTGCTCTAATTAAACTGGCATCACTTCCGGGAAAAGAAGTTCTGTATGCACAAACCGTAGGAGCAATTGGCGCTCCCCTTTATGGACTTGTTGGTACTTTGCAAGGAAATATTCAGAAACTATTGTTTATATTAAAATCAAAAGCAGAACAAGTTTAGTAGCTGTAAGTAGGCAGCAAGTTAGTTGAAGTATTCTTACTTTTTTCCATACTACTTTCTACATGCTACTTGCTACTTAATTAAGGAGGTGACGAGATATGGCAGATGAACAAGCAAAAGCAGAAAAAGCTGAAAAATCAGATAAAAAACTTTCTAAAAACGTAGAAGAACTCGTCGAAAAAATAGCGGGTCTTTCTGTAATGGAACTTTCTGATTTGGTAAACGCGCTTCAAGACAAACTCGGAGTCAGCGCAATGCCTATGGCAGCAGCTCCGGCAGCAGGTGCACCGCAAGCTGGCGAAGAAGCAGCGGCAAGCGATGACGCTGGAGGCGGCAACAAAACGGTCGTTATGACCGGCGCAGGCGACAATAAAATTGCAGTCATTAAAGCACTTCGCGAGATCAACCAAAATTGGGGTCTTAAAGAAGCAAAAGACATGACTGAAGCAACCCCTGTTGATATTTTGAAAGATGCAAAAGCTGAAGAAGCCAAAGATGCAGCTGACAAACTCAAGGCAGCAGGCGCCACAGTAGAGCTTAAATAACTGAGTGGTGGGATGTGAGTATTTGTATATTATGAAGTTTTATTCTTCCCGTTCAAATCTCATATCCCACATCTCATTCTTACCCCTTTTTTGTAAACCTCATTGACAATACTAGTTTTGCAAGCATATGCTAAAAGTATAAGTGAAAAGATTTATTTCTCTGGTACTTGCTGTTTTATTTTTTTTAAACACTTCTTCAAGTATTTCTGCTGATGGCATGCTTATCCCCCGCATTCCCAATCAGCAAATTTACGAAACGGGGCAAAAAGCTGTTATTTGGCATGAAAACGACATGGAAACTCTCATTCTTTCAACTTCTTTTAAAGGTCAGGCGGAAGAATTTGTCTGGGTTGTACCCGTTCCGAGCCGTCCAACTATTGATAAAGGAATTGACGAACTTTTTACTTCCCTTGAAGCATTTACCCGTACCGATACCGGCCGGTCCGACCAAATTCCGCTTTACGGCAGTTTGGGTGTGAGTGCACCGAATGACAGGTACCCCTTAAAGTAGACACAGATTCTAATATGAGGCTTACTGATTGAG